>NZ_JAINFC010000394.1 GCF_020740835.1 Streptomyces sp. UNOC14_S4 | reverse complement strand
CGCGGAGGCGGTGGCCCGCGGGGAGCGGGAGTCGCTGTGGGACGGGCGGGTGCCGCCGTCGCGCGGGCAGCCCATGAGCGTGAGCGTGGCGGCGAGCGCGACCCCTACGGCGGAGCCCCGCACCAGGCCCGCCCGGGTCATTCCGAAGGGCAATCCCATGGGACAAAGCCTCCCTATACCTCATATTTGCGGCAAATATGAGGCGACCGTACGGCGCGCCCGCCCGCAGACACGTCAGACGCGTCCACCACGCGCTCGATACGCGCCCCGTCCGGGGGAAATTCGCGCATCCGTCGGACAGTGGCCGATACCCATCGCTACGGTGGCGGCCCAGTGTGCACGCCGGACCGTGCCCGTCTCGTGCGTCCCCGCATCACAACCGCATCACGAACCGCGCATCGCTCCTGCTCTCCGCCGCTCGTCGCCGTTCAATGCCACCGCAGGTCTCCTTCACCCGTACGGCCCTGCGTTTCCCTTCTTCCCCGGCGCCGGGCGAAAGAGCCCTGTCCCTCCGTTCCGCGCTCCCGAGGAGACCCCGCTGCACGGACCCGCCCGCCACGGTCTCGACCGCCTGAACTCGGCGGCGCCCGGCGCCGCCGAGGCCGCCCTGCTCGCCTGCTGCGGCAGCCGCCACTGGGCCAGGCAGCTCGCGGACCACCGCCCGTACGCCGACCTGGCCGCCCTGCTCCGGGCCGCAGACCGGGCCGCCCGCGCCCTGACCCCCGCCGATATCGCCGAGGCCCTGGCCGACGAGCGCGGCCCGCACCCGGCCCTGCTCCGCCGCGCGGGCGCGGGCGCGAACACAGCCGACGGTTCCGCGGCGCTCACCGCCATACGCCGCGCCCAGGTGGCGTACGAGCACAGATTCGGCCACGTCTTCGTCGTCTGCCTGGACGGCCGCCGCCCCGCCGAGGCCCTCGGCCGCGTCCTCGCGGCGCTGCGCGCCCGGCTGTCGGGCACCGTCGAGGAGGAGGCCGCCGTCACCGCCGCCGAGCTCGCCCGGCTCGCCCGCGGACGGCTGGCCCGGCTGGCCCCCGACACCCCGTGCGTCCGCGTCCACGACACCCGGCAGCCGTACGGCGCGTGATTCCCGCGACACCCCCGCGGCGTCCCGCGGCATCCCCGCGACACCTGAACGGCGCACGGACCCCCGGTCGGGGCATAACGCCCGGACGGTCCGGAATCGGGTGTTCCGTGATCTTTCCGCCACCCGGAGAGCCTTGCGAAAGCGCAGCTCAGGCCCGTAAACCGGCCCGGAGGGGCAAGTGTGACGAAGGCCGCCGACCCCGGGAAGAAGAACCGACAAGTCGTCGCTACGATGGCGAGGGCCGGTGGACCGTACCCGGCCGGGCCCGCTGACAGTGAAGCCGGCAGGCTCTGATCCCGCTCCCGGAGGGTTTTCCGTGCCGGCTGGAACGCTGTACCGCGGCCGGGAAGGCATGTGGTCATGGGTGGCTCACCGAGTCACCGGCGTCCTCATTTTCTTCTTCCTGTTCGTGCACGTCCTGGACACCGCACTCGTACGCGTCTCGCCCGAGGCCTACGACGATGTCGTCGCGACGTACAAGACACCCGTCGTCAACGTGATGGAGTACGGCCTCGTCGCCGCCATCCTCTTCCACGCGCTCAACGGCCTGCGGGTCGTCGCCGTGGACTTCTGGTCCAAGGGCGCGCGCCACCAGAAGAAGATGCTCTGGGGCGTCATGATCGTTTGGATCGTCCTGATGGCAGGCGCTTTCTACCCCGTGCTCCAGCACACGCTGCGCACGCTGTTCGGGAGCTGACGCGAGATGTCCGCTGACACCACCCCCGCCGCGCACGAGACCGCGTCGCTCTACGACGTGGACAACCCGGCTCCCGTCATCGAGCCGCCCCGCAAGCGCACCAAGAAGACGCCCAAGGCGACCCGCACCAACTTCGAGATGTACGGCTGGCTCTTCATGCGCCTGTCCGGCATCCTCCTGGTCGTGCTGGTCCTGGGGCACCTGCTGATCCAGCTGGTGCTCGACGGCGGCGTCACCAAGGTCGGCTTCGCCTTCGTGGCGGGCCGCTGGGCCTCGCCGTTCTGGCAGGCCTGGGACCTGATCATGCTGTGGCTGGCGATGCTGCACGGCGCCAACGGCCTGCGCACGGTCATCAACGACTACGCGGAGCGGCCGACGACCCGCTTCTGGCTGAAGAACCTGCTGTACGCGGCCACGGCGTTCACCGTCCTGCTGGGCACGCTGGTGATCTTCACCTTCGACCCGAACATCCGCTAGAGCCCGGGGCTGACGCGACCATGAAGATCCACAAGTACGACACCGTCATCGTCGGCGCCGGCGGCGCGGGCATGCGTGCCGCCATCGAGGCGACCAAGCGCAGCCGCACCGCGGTGCTCACGAAGCTCTACCCCACCCGCTCCCACACGGGCGCCGCGCAGGGCGGCATGGCCGCCGCGCTGGCCAACGTGGAGGAGGACAACTGGGAGTGGCACACCTTCGACACGATCAAGGGCGGTGACTACCTGGTCGACCAGGACGCCGCCGAGATCCTGGCGAAGGAGGCCATCGACGCGGTCCTCGACCTGGAGAAGATGGGCCTGCCGTTCAACCGCACCCCGGACGGCACCATCGACCAGCGCCGCTTCGGCGGTCACTCCCGCAACCACGGCGAGGCCCCGGTCCGCCGTGCCTGCTACGCGGCCGACCGCACCGGCCACATGATCCTCCAGACGCTGTACCAGAACTGCGTCAAGGAGGGCGTGGAGTTCTTCAACGAGTTCTACGTCCTGGACCAGCTGATCACCGAGGTCGACGGCGTCAAGAAGTCGGCCGGTGTGGTGGCCTACGAGCTGGCCACCGGCGAGATCCACATCTTCCAGGCGAAGTCGGTCGTCTACGCCTCCGGCGGCACCGGCAAGTTCTTCAAGGTGACCTCCAACGCGCACACCCTGACCGGTGACGGCCAGGCCGCCTGCTACCGCCGTGGCCTGCCGCTGGAGGACATGGAGTTCTTCCAGTTCCACCCGACGGGCATCTGGCGCATGGGCATCCTGCTGACGGAGGGCGCCCGCGGTGAGGGCGGCATCCTCCGCAACAAGGACGGCGAGCGCTTCATGGAGAAGTACGCGCCGGTCATGAAGGACCTCGCGTCGCGTGACGTCGTCTCGCGCTCCATCTACACGGAGATCCGCGAGGGCCGCGGCTGCGGTCCCGAGGGCGACCACGTCTACCTCGACCTCACCCACCTGCCGCCGGAGCAGCTGGACGCCAAGCTCCCGGACATCACCGAGTTCGCGCGCACCTACCTCGGCATCGAGCCCTACACGGACCCGATCCCGATCCAGCCCACCGCGCACTACGCCATGGGCGGCATCCCGACCAACGTCCAGGGTGAGGTGCTGGCCGACAACGACACCGTCGTCCCCGGCCTGTACGCCGCCGGCGAGGTCGCCTGCGTGTCGGTCCACGGCGCCAACCGCCTGGGCACCAACTCGCTGCTCGACATCAACGTCTTCGGCAAGCGGGCCGGTATCGCCGCCGCGGAGTACGCGCACAAGGCCGACTTCGTCGAGCTGCCGGAGGACCCGGCCCGGCTCGTCGCCGAGACGGTCGAGAACCTGCGCAACTCCACCGGCAACGAGCGGGTGGCCGAGCTGCGCAAGGAGCTCCAGGAGACCATGGACGCCAACGTCATGGTCTTCCGCACCGAGCAGACCATCAAGACGGCCGTCGAGAAGGTCGCCGAGCTGCGCGAGCGCTACAAGAACGTGTCCGTCCAGGACAAGGGCAAGCGCTTCAACACCGACCTGCTGGAGGCCATCGAGCTGGGCAACCTGCTCGACCTGGCCGAGGTGATGGCCGTGTCCGCGCTGGCGCGCAAGGAGTCCCGCGGTGGTCACTACCGCGAGGACTACCCGAACCGCGACGACGTCAACTTCATGCGGCACACCATGGCGTACCGCGAGACGGACGCCTCCGGCAAGGACAGTGTCCGCCTCGACTACAAGCCGGTCGTGCAGACCCGCTACCAGCCGATGGAGCGTAAGTACTGATGAGCACCGCGACGCTCGACAAGCTCGAGGCCGAGGCACAGACCTCGCACAACATCAAGGTGACCTTCCGCGTCCGCCGGTTCAACCCGGAGGTGGCGGCCGAGGCGACCTGGCAGGACTTCGAGGTCGACATCGACCCGAAGGAGCGCGTGCTCGACGGTCTCCACAAGATCAAGTGGGACCAGGACGGCTCGCTGACCTTCCGGCGCTCCTGCGCGCACGGCATCTGCGGCTCCGACGCCATGCGGATCAACGGCAAGAACCGCCTGGCGTGCAAGACGCTGATCAAGGACATCAACCCCGCCAAGCCGATCACGGTCGAGCCCATCAAGGGCCTCACGGTCCTGAAGGACCTCGTGGTCGACATGGAGCCGTTCTTCCAGGCGTACCGCGACGTCATGCCGTTCCTCATCACCAAGGGGAACGAGCCGACCCGTGAGCGGCGGCAGTCCGCCGAGGACCGCGAGCGGTTCGACGACACGACCAAGTGCATCCTGTGCGCGGCGTGCACGTCGTCCTGCCCGGTCTTCTGGAACGACGGCCAGTACTTCGGCCCGGCGGCCATCGTCAACGCCCACCGCTTCATCTTCGACTCGCGCGACGAGGCCGGTGAGCAGCGGCTGGAGATCCTGAACGACAAGGACGGCGTGTGGCGCTGCCGCACGACGTTCAACTGCACCGACGCGTGCCCGCGCGGCATCGAGGTCACCAAGGCGATCCAGGAAGTGAAGCGTGCGCTGATCACGCGCCGCTACTGATCCGCGGGTCGTTCGCGAAGGGTCCGCTCCCTTGAAGGGGAGCGGACCCTTCCGCGTTCCCCGGCCTCGCACTCGCTTGACCCTCACACGGCGTCACATGGCAGGCTCGGCCGTATGACGACACGGCTCCCGATGCCCCTTTCGACCACTGTGCGCGGCTCCGGCCCCGGGGTGCTGCTGGCCCACGGCGCGGGCGGCAGCATCGCGGGCAACTACACGACGCTGATCCCCTCGCTGGCCGTGGACCACACGGTGGTCGCGCCCGACTACCCCGGCTCGGGGGCCACTCCGCGCGCGGAGCCGCTCACCGCCGATCTGCTGGCCGAGGCGCTGGTGGCGCGGGCGGACGCGGCGGGCCTGGAGACGTTCACCGTGATCGGCTATTCGATGGGCACCATGGTGTCCGTACGGATCGCGGCCCGGTACCCCGAGCGGGTGCGGGGGCTGGTGCTGACGGCGGGCCTGCCCAGGGCCGACAACAAGACGCGGGCCGCGCTCGACGTGTGGCGGAAGCTGCTGGAGGACGGCGACCTGGAGGCGTTCGCCCGGTTCAACGCGACGGTCGGCTTCAGCCCCGACTACCTCAACGCGCTGCCGGAGGACCAGCTCCGCGCGTTCTACACCATCATGATCAAGGGCATCCCGGCGGGAGCCGCAGAGCAGGCGGCCGTGGTCCAGAACACCGACGTCACGGCGGACCTGGCGGGCATCTCCGTACCCACCCTGGTCATCGCCCCGACCCTGGACGCCCTGGTGCCGCCCGGCAACTCCCGCGTCCTGGCGGACGCCGTCCCGGGCGCGGAGTACGCCGAACTGAGCACGGGCCACGTCGTCATGGCGGAGCGCCCGAAGGAGTGGCAGGGCCTGATCCTGTCGTTCCTGCGGCGGCACGGACTCTGACGCACCGTCACTCCCCGTCGAGTCCCGGCTCACATGCGGGCGAGCTGCCACAGGCGCCATGTGCCCGTGCCGTCGGAGAGGTATTCGGTGCCGGAGATGTCGGCGTCGCCGAGGACGTACTCCTTCTTCTGCCACAGGGGCACGAGGGGGACGTCCTCGGCGATGATCTTCTGGATGGCGCGGAAGTCGTCGGCGGTGCGGATGCGTTGTTCCTCGCGCTGGGTGGCGCGGATGAGGCGTTCCACGCGGTCGTTGGTGTAGCCGGAGTGGAGGGGCGAGTCCTTGCCGACGACGGACGTGGTGAAGGTGTCCGGGTCGGGGAAGTCCGCGAGCCAGCTGACGAGGTACGTGTCGTAGGCGCCCCGGGCGTAGCCCTGGAGGAATTCCTTCCACTCCACGTGGCGGGTGTGCACCCGGAACAGGCCCGTGTCCTCCAACTGCCGCTTCAGCAGGTCCGCTTCCGCGTCGGTGGCGGCCCCCTGCGAATAGGCGATGCCGAGGCTGACGGGCGCGGAGATGCCCGCCTGGTGCAGCAGGGTACGGGCGCGCTGCGGGTCGGGGGTGGGGTAGGCGTCGAAGAAGGAGGTGGAGTGGCCGGTGAGGCCCTGCGGGACGAGTGCGTAGAGGGGTTCGACCGTACGCAGGTGCACGTCGCGCGCGAGCGCCTCGCGGTCGACGACGGCCGCGACCGCCTGCCGTATCGCGACGTCCTGCACGGGCGAGCCGTCCCGCAGGTTGAAGACGAGCGAACGGGCCACGGAGCCCGAGGACTCCATCAGCTTCACGCTGGAGTCGGCCGGGGACTGCCGGGCGATGTCCGCCGGGGGCAGTTGCCGTCCGGCGACCTCGACGGCCCGTTTCCGCCACGCCTCGCTGAGCTGCGCGGGGCCCGCGTAATAGCGCACGGTGACGGCGCTGCCCTTGGGTTTGACGGCGCCCTTGTAGTGCCCGGCGGGCTTCAGGCGGGCGGTCGAACCCGGTGCGTAGGAGTCGAGTTCGTACGGGCCGGAGCCGTCGGCCTCGGTGCCGGTGCGGAGGGCGTCGGCGGGGTAGCGGGTGGCGTCCACGATCGCCCCGGCGCCGGTGGCCAGCTTGAACGGGAAGGTGGCGTCCGGCGCCTTCAGCCGGAAGGTGACGGTCTGTTCGGTCGTGTCCACGGTGTCCAGCGTCTCGAACAGCGCGGCCGGGCCCTGCGGGTCGTTGATCCGCCGGATGCGGTCGAAGGAGAACTTCACGTCCTTCGTCGTCACCTCGTCGCCGTTGCCGAAGCGCAGGCCCTCGCGCAGGCTGCATCCATAGGTGCGCAGGTCGCCGCCCTGGAAGCCGCAGCGGCTCGCCGCGTCCGGCACCGGGGTGGTGGAGCCGGGGGTGTAGGTCAGCAGGGACTGGTAGAGGTTGCCGATCAGCGCCCAGGACCCGACGTCGTAGGCACCCGCCGGGTCGAGCGAGGTGACGGTGTCGGTGGTGCCGACCGTGATCGGGCCGTCGTCGCCCTCCCCCGGGTCCGTCAGCCCGCAGCCCGCGACCGCCACCGTCAGCAGCAACGCCCCGGCGGCACCGGCCGCCCTGGCCACTGCCCGTGCACCCGTACGTAACCGTCCCCCGCGCATCCCCACGCC
>NZ_JAINFC010000393.1 GCF_020740835.1 Streptomyces sp. UNOC14_S4 | reverse complement strand
GTGTATATGAGACAGATACGGCACGGGGTATTCGGGGGACGGGGTGGGGCCGTCGAAGGGGATGGCCAAGGGGCTGGCGTCGCTGGTGCTGGGTGTCCGTGACGAATGGTCGACGTCGGGGTTCACCCAGACGCCGGGCGAACCCCGACGTCGACCACTCGTCACGGACACCCAGCACCAGCGACGCCAGCACCTTGGCCATCACCTTCGACGGCCCCACCCCGTCCCCCGAATACCCGGTGCCGTACACCACGTTCGGCACCGACCGCAGCCAGCCCGCGAACGGTACGCCCGTCACCGCGTACTCCACCGGCGCCGTCCACGCCCCCGCGATCGGTACATCACCCAGGTCGGGGAAGAGCCGCAGGAACTGCCGCCGCATCTCGCCCGGGCGCAGCGGGCGCCCCCACATATCACTGGGGCCCGCATGGCCGTACGAGAAGCCGGACCCTCCCTTGCCGAAGACGAGGCGGCCGTCCGGGGTGGTGCGGTAGTAGTTGAGCCGCCGCCGCGAGTCGCACACGGACGTGCCGTCCGTCCAGCCGCGCTCGGCCAGCCGCTCCGGTATGGGCGTGGTGAGGACGGTGTCGCTGGCGATGGTGACCATGCGGCGGCCGATGTCCTCCAGGGCGCCCGCCCAGGCGTTGATGGCGAGGACGACGCGGTCGGCGGAGACGGTCCCGCGCGGGGTCACGGCCTCGGTGCGCCGACCGGTGCGCAGGCCGGTCAGCGGAGTCCGCTCGTGGATGCGGATGCCCTTCTCCAGCGCCACGCGCCGCAGGCCACGCGTCAGCTTGGCGGGTTGGACGGTGGCACAGCCCGGGTCGACGACCCCGCCATGATGCGAGTCGGTGCCGACCATACGGCGGGCCTCGTCGGCGGAGACGGGCCGCAGCGGCGCGATGCCCGCCCGGTCCAGCTCCGTGACGGTGTCGTCCCAGGCGCCGAGCTGGGCCCGGTTGGAGGCGGTCCACAGCCAGGGCCCGCGCCGGTACTCGGCGTCGATGCCGTGCTCGTCGACGAAGGAGAGGATCTCGTCGACGGCCCGCTCGGAGGCCTCGCCCAGGCGGCGCGCCTCCTCGTGGTCGCTGATGGCCACCAGACTGCGGAACCGCGCCCACATGGGCATCAGGAACCCGGCGTTGGCGCCGCTGGCCCCGCCGCCGCAGATGTCGGCGTCGATGAGCACGATGTCCGTGCCGGGCGCCCGCTCCAGGAGTTCCAGGGCCGTCCACAGGCCGGTGTAGCCGCCGCCCACGATGCACACGTCGCACCGCGTGTCGCCGTCGAGCGGCGGCGACTTGCCGTCGTCCGGTTCGGCGTTCAGGGCGTCCCGCAGCCAGGCCGTGCGCCGCTCGGGCGCGGGCGCGGCGCTGTTCGGCCAGGTGCGGGGTAGAGCGAGGCCGGTCACGTGAAGCTCCTCCTGTGTTCGGTCACGGTTCCTGACTGCCCGCGGCCAGCGAGGGAACGGCGCGTACGGCGCGCACGGCGCCGACCCTCTCGACGGCCCTCAGCAGGTCGATCCGCGAGTTCACGCCGAAGCTCTTGAAGAGCTTCCGCAGGTGGTAGTTGACGGTGTGCGGGGACAGCCCGAGCCTGCGGGCCATCTGCTGGTTGGTGAGCCCCTCGCCGACCAGCCGGATCAACTCGCACTGCTGGTCGCTGAGGCACGGGCGGTCGTCGCCGTCGGCGTGCGCCGCCGACACGTCCCCCGCGGAGACCGCGGCGGAATCGGCGGCGGACGCAGGCACGGCGCCGGACACATCCCGCCCCGCCCCACGGGTACCCGCACGGCCGAGCGGTTCGCCCTCCGCCCCGCGGCGCGCGGTCCGCAGGACGGCCGCCTCCCGGTACAGGGCGCGCTTGAGCGCCGCGGGCACCTGGTCGTCGATGATCTGCCGCACCAGGTCGTTGTGGAAGACGGTGCTCGCGCCGTCGTGGCGGACGATGCCCGTGGAGCACGCCTCCTCCACGACGGGCAGCAGCGCGGAGGGCGAGGAGTGCAGCAGCGCGGCCAGCTCCTCGTACTCCACCTCCTCGCCCATGACGGCCGCCACGCACAGCAGTTGACGGCACTCGGGCGAGTACTGCGCGAGCGTGGTGCGCACCCGGGCGCGCAACCGGTCGGGCAGGCGGCTGGTGAGCAGGGTGGCCCGGCCGTCGACGACCTGGATGCTCTGCTCCTCCCGCAGGCCTGTCAGCAGTTCGGTGATCAGCCGGGGGTGGCCGTCGAACTGCTCCACGAGCCGTGCGAGGAGGGGCGAGAGAGCGGCGCCCAGCAGGTCGGCGGCGAGCTCCAGGGCGGCGGCGCGGGGCAGGGCTTCGAGCACGAGGCGCTCGAAGCGGCTCGTGGGGTCCGACAGCAGCAGGCAGGAGGGGTCGGGGCCCATGCCGGTGCGGCGGGCCACCACCCACACGACCCGGTCGTGGTGCGCGGCCTTGCGGAGCACACCGGCCGTCTCCGGCCAGGTGCCGGTGCCCTGGAACTCGTCGATCGGCACGAGCACGGGCCGCACCGGCGCGTGGTGCCGGACGGCCGCCTCGCGGTGGCCGGGTGCCTGGAGGTGGTGCCGCTGCCAGGCGCTGCGGGCCGGGCGCGCGGCGCGCTGTGTGCTGCCCGTGTGCGCGGTGACGTAGCCCAGGCGGTCGGCCAGCGTCATGCACTCGCGCATCAGACGGGTCTTGCCGCAGCCGGGCTGCCCTTCGATGAGCAGCAGGGCGCTGCCGCCGCGGCGCCCGTGTTCGAGGACGTCGTGGACGCGTGCCAGCTCGCGCTCGCGGCCGCGCAGGGGCTGGTCGGTCGGTGCGGTGTGGGTGGTGAGCATGGGTGGGAGATCCCCCTTCCCTCGGTGGTCGCCGGTGCGTCGGGCGGTCACGGGCCGCGGTCCGGTCACCGGCGCGGGGCCGTGGCCGGAGCGGCGCCGCTAACGGCCCTTCGCCCCGTAGCGCCGCACCCCCACCGTGCGGAAGCGGCCCGCGACGAACGCGGTGTCGCAGTAGACCGATTCCGCGGCCGGGTTCATGCCCGTGCCGTGCAGGTCCGAGTAGACGGCGGACTGCGTGATGTACCACTGGCCCATCAGGTTCAGCGAGAGCATGACGCCCGCCTCGGCGCAGGCGGCCTCCAGCGCCTCCTCGACGGCCGGCGAGGTCGTGTACGCGCCCGCGGACAGCGCGCCCTGCTCCCGTGCCGTACGGGCCAGCAGCGCGATGCCGTCGGCGGCCGAGTCGACGGCGACGGCGAAGAAGACGGGACCGAGCCACTCGGCGGACAGGGTGGCCAGGTCCTCGGGCCGGTTCGCGTCCAGCGCCACGACGGCGGGCGTGCGGATCACGGCGTCCGGGAACTCGGGGTGGACGACCGCGCGCGGGGCCACGGCGGGCTCGCCGAGCGCGCCCGAGGCGGCCTTCTCGACGCGGGCGAGCACCTCGGGCCCGACCAGCGCGCCGAGCACCGCGCTCGCCTCGCCGTCGTCCGCGAGGAGCCGGCCGAGGGCGCCGCCGAGGTCCGCGACGACCTCGTCGAAGGACTTGTGACCCTCGTCGGTGGGGATGCCGTCGCGGGGGATCAGCAGGTTCTGCGGGCTGGTGCACAGCTGGCCGCTGTAGAGGGCGAGGCTGAAGGCCAGGTTGTCCAGCATGTCGCGGTAGTGCGCGGTGGAGTCGATCAGCAGGCTGTTCACGGCGGACGTGCCGAGGTGCAGCTGCGCCTGGCGGGCGTGGGTCCTGAGCCACGCGCCGAAGGGCGCGGAGCCCGCGTAGTCGACGATACGGACGTCCGGGTGCGTGGCCAGGGTCTTGGCCAGGGCCTCGCCGGGCCGCTCGGGGGCCAGGCAGACCAGGTCCGCGTCGAAGCCGGTCTCGCGCAGCACCTCGCGGGCCACGCGGACGGTCAGGGCCAGCGGCAGCACGGCGCGCGGGTGCGGCTTGACGAGGACGGCGTTGCCGGTGGCCAGGGAGGCGAAGAAGCCGGGGTAGCCGTTCCAGGCGGGGAAGACGCTGTTGCCGATCACGAGGCCGATGCCGCGTGGCCGGATCTTGAAGGTCTTGTCGAGGACGAAGGGCGTACCGTCCGGCTGCGGCTTGCTCCACCGCGCGGTCTCCGGCAGCCGCGTCTGCTCGGCGACGGCATAGGCCACGGCCTCCAGGCCGCGGTCCTGCGCGTGCACGGCGCCCGCGTGGAAGGCCATGACCGGGTTGTGGCCGCTGGTGTGCGCGGCGGCCTGCGCGAACTCGTGCGAACGGGCGTTGACCCGGGCCAGGATCTCGGCGCACACGGCGGCGCGCACGGCCACTCCCGCGTCCCGCCAGGCGGGGATCGCCGCGCGCATCGCGGGCAGCAGTACGACGGGGTCGTGATGCGGATAGGAGATGCCCAACTCCGGGCCGAACGGCGATTTCTCGCCACCTTCGGCGGGGGAGGGGCCCACGGTGCCGTCCTCGCCGGGCTGGCCGAGCGCGAAGTGCCGTCCTCGCGTGGCATGGTGGGCGGTCGCGCCCTGCGCCGCGCCGACGGCGTACGCGCCCTCGTCCTCCGGGTAGGGCGACCAGCCGGCCCGGGTGCCGATGACCTCCAGGGCCCGGTCGAGGGTGGCGCGATGCCGCCCGACAAGCCCGGCGAGCTCCTGCCGTACGAGCTCTGGTCCTACGAGCTCTGGTCCTGTGAACTCCGGCCGTACATCGGATGGATTCATCCTCACGCTCCTTCAGGTTCGGAAAAGCGCGAGCAAGGTCCCTTCGAGCAGGACCGCGGCCGAGCCGCACCGCAGCAGCCGGAACGCATGGCCATTCCCCCCGTACCCCCTCGCATCCCCCGTGGGCCGCCCGAGACAGCGCCCTGCACCATTCATGCACAGAAGGGGGTGCCTTGCACAAGGTTTGCAATGGAACGACATAGAGTCTTTAAACTCACGTCGGTTGGGGGTTTCGATGCGGGATAATTGAGAATTTTTTCAAGACTGAAGCGGCCGCGGCGGGGGTTCCGCGGCCGCTGGTTCAGAGTGGAACCGGAAGGACCGGTTCATTATCTCCGGGACGGCTTCAGCCCATTCGGGCGGGGTGGTTCCGGGGGTCGGCTCAATCGCCCGCAGGGGCACCGACCTTGGGCACCTTGCCGAACAGCGTCACCAGCAGGGCGCCGATCGCGAGCGCGCCGCCCAGCCACATCACCGACTCGGTGCCGTAGCCGTCGACCATCTGGCCGCCCGCCGTGGCTCCCACGGCGATCGCGCCGTTGAAGATGCCGACGAACAGGGAGGTCACGCCCTCGCGCGCCTCGGGCGCCGCCGTCGAGAGCCAGGTCTGTGTGCTGACCGACACGCCGCCGTACGAGATGCCCCAGACCGCCAGCAGGATCAGCGCGCCGATGGTGGTCACGCCGAGCTTCGGCACGAGCAGCACGGACACCGCCAGGACCCCGCTGATCACCAGCAGCGTGCCCTTGAGGGTCCTGCCGACCCGGGAACCCGCCAGGAAGTTGCCGACGACACCGGCCACACCGTAGATCAGCAGCAGGGTGCCGATGAGGCTCGCCTTGACGCCGGAGACGTCCTCCAGCACCGGCCGGACGTAGGTGTACGCGGCGAAGTGACCGCACACCAGCAGGGCCACCACGGCGAGGCCCGTGGCCACCTTGGGGTTGCCGAACAGCCGCATCACACCGCCGAGTCCGACCGCCTGCTCGGCGGGCAGCGGTGGCAGCAGGACCGCCATCGCGAGGGTGACGAGCAGCGACAGGGCGCCGATGGCGATGAACGCCTCACGCCAGCCCGCCCATTCGCCGATGTACGTACCGGCGGGCACACCCAGCACGGAGGCCACCGCGATACCGCTGAACACCAGTGACATCGCGGGCCCCGCCTTGTCCGGCGTCACCAGCCGCCCGGCCAGGCCACCGGCGAGCGACCACACGCCGCCCATGCCGATGCCGATGAGGACGCGGGCCACCATCATGACGGCGAAGTTCGGGGACCAGGCGGCGAGCAGGTTGGCCGCGGTGAGCAGGGCCATCAGGCCGCAGAGCACCAGCCGCCGGTCCAGCTTGCCGATGGCCGCGGTCACCAGGGGCGCGGACACCGCGCCGATGATCCCGGTCACCGTCAGGGTCAGGCCGGCGGTGCCCTCGGTGACGTCGAGCGCGTCCCCGATCGGGGTCAGGAGGCCCACCGGCAGCATCTCCGACGTGACGACCGTGAAGGTACCGGCCGCCACCGCCACAACGGCTGGCCATCCCCTCACCGTCGATGTCCCCGAGGCGTCCGCCTCGGCGGTCATGTCATCAACATTTGCCATGCCCCCCAGCCAACCCGGCGGGGCGTGAGGGAACAATCGTGAAGTCCTAATGCTTCCATGAGGTGGACTAATCGACGCACGATGACGTGCGGAAACGACACACGGAAACGACCCGCTGACACGACATGCGGCAGGCGTGCGCCGGGTCACGGCGGTCCGGCGCCGGGGGAAGTTCGGGGGAAGGGGGCGCACGGCCATGGCAGCGAGCGGCCTGACGGCGGGCGGACCGGTGGAGCGGCAGCCGAGCGGGACGACGAGCGGGGCGACGAGCGGGGCGACGAGCGGGACGGCGAGTGGGTCGGTGGACCGGCCGGCGGGCGGGGCAGCGGACCGGCCGACGAGTGGGGCAGTGGGCCGGGTGGCGCGGAGCGCGGAGCGTCGGCAGGGCAGCGGCCTGGAGATCCGCGAGCTGGAGTGCTTCCTGACCCTGGCCGAGGAACTGCACTTCGGCCGGACCGGGGAGCGGCTGTACGTCTCGCAGGGGCGCGTCAGCCAGCTCCTGCGGTCCCTGGAGAGCCGCATCGGCGCCCGTCTGGTGGAACGCACCAGCAGGCGCGTCCGGCTGACCCCGCTCGGCGAGGACTTCCTGCGGAGCCTGCGGCCCGCGTACGCCGCGCTGCGGGCCACCGTGGACGACGCGTGCGTGGCGGCGCGCGGGATCGCGGGCTGCCTGCGGATCGGCTTCCAGGGCAGCGCGGACGACGCGTTCATGGCCGTGGTCGCCCTCTTCGAGGACCGCTACCGGGACTGCTCGACGGAGATCACCGAGGTGCCGCTCTCGGACCCCTTCGGCCCGCTGCACCGGGGCGAGGTGGACATCGCCGTCGCGCTGCTGCCGATGGCGGAGGAGTCCCTCGTCCTCGGCCCGGTCTTCTCGCGCCAGCCGCAGTACCTCGCCGTCTCCAAGCGGCACCCCTTCGCGACGCGTTCGGAGCTGTGCGCGGAGGACCTCGCGGACTCGCCCCTCATCGGCGTCCGCGACCCGGCCCCCGCCTACTGGCGCGAGGTCCAGGCCCCGTCCCGGAC
>NZ_JAINFC010000392.1 GCF_020740835.1 Streptomyces sp. UNOC14_S4 | reverse complement strand
CGCCGAAGCCCGTCGCCGCCGCGCCCGCGCCCAAGGCCGCTCCCGCGGCCAAGCCGGTCGCCAAGGCCGCCCCGGCCACCGAGGCGCCCGCCGGTCCCGAGTTCGTGACGCTGCGCGGCCCCTCCGCCGCGGTCGCCAAGAACATGAACGCCTCCCTGGAGCTGCCGACGGCCACGTCCGTCCGCGCCGTCCCGGTGAAGCTGCTGTTCGACCAGCGCATCGTCATCAACAACCACCTCAAGCGCGCCCGCGGCGGCAAGGTCTCCTTCACGCACCTCATCGGCTACGCCATGGTGCAGGCGCTGAAGCTGATGCCGTCGATGAACCACTCCTTCACGGAGAAGGACGGCAAGCCGACCCTCGTCAAGCCCGAGCACGTCAACCTCGGCCTGGCGATCGACCTGGTCAAGCCGAACGGTGACCGCCAGCTCGTGGTCGCGGCCATCAAGAAGGCCGAGACCCTGAACTTCTTCGAGTTCTGGCAGGCCTACGAGGACATCGTCCGCCGCGCCCGCGTCGGCAAGCTGACGATGGACGACTTCACCGGCGTCACCGCCTCGCTGACCAACCCCGGCGGCATCGGCACCGTGCACTCCGTGCCGCGCCTGATGCCCGGCCAGGGCCTCATCATCGGCGTGGGCGCGATGGACTACCCCGCCGAGTTCCAGGGCACGTCGCAGGACACCCTGAACAAGATGGGCGTCTCCAAGGTCATGACCCTGACCTCGACGTACGACCACCGGGTCATCCAGGGCGCCGCCTCCGGCGAGTTCCTGCGGATCATGCACCAGCTGCTGCTCGGCGAGAACGGCTTCTACGACGAGATCTTCGAGGCGCTGCGCATCCCCTACGAGCCGGTCCGCTGGCTCAGGGACATCGACGCCTCGCACGACGACGACGTCACCAAGGCCGCCCGGGTCTTCGAGCTGATCCACGCCTACCGGGTCCGCGGCCACGTCATGGCCGACACCGACCCGCTGGAGTACCGCCAGCGCAAGCACCCCGACCTGGACATCACCGAGCACGGCCTCACCCTGTGGGACCTGGAGCGCGACTTCGCGGTCGGCGGCTTCGCGGGCAAGTCCCTGATGAAGCTGCGCGACATCCTCGGCGTGCTGCGCGACTCGTACTGCCGCACCACCGGCATCGAGTTCATGCACATCCAGGACCCCAAGCAGCGCAAGTGGATCCAGGACCGCGTCGAGCGCCCGCACGCCAAGCCGGAGCGCGAGGAGCAGCTGCGCATCCTGCGCCGCCTGAACGCCGCCGAGGCGTTCGAGACCTTCCTGCAGACGAAGTACGTCGGCCAGAAGCGCTTCTCCCTGGAGGGCGGCGAGTCCGTCATCCCGCTGCTGGACTCGGTGCTGGACGCGGCCGCCGAGGCCCGTCTGGACGAGGTCGTCATCGGCATGGCCCACCGCGGCCGGCTGAACGTCCTGGCGAACATCGTCGGCAAGTCCTACGCGCAGATCTTCCGCGAGTTCGAGGGCAACCTCGACCCGAAGTCGATGCACGGCTCCGGCGACGTGAAGTACCACCTGGGCGCCGAGGGCACCTTCACCGGCCTGGACGGCGAGCAGATCAAGGTCTCGCTGGCCGCCAACCCCTCGCACCTGGAGACCGTCGACCCGGTCGTCGAGGGCATCTCCCGCGCCAAGCAGGACATCATCGGCAAGGCCGGCACGGACTTCACCGTCCTGCCCGTCCAGCTGCACGGCGACGCGGCCTTCGCGGGCCAGGGCGTCGTGGCCGAGACCCTGAACATGTCGCAGCTGCGCGGCTACCGCACCGGCGGCACCGTGCACATCGTCATCAACAACCAGGTCGGCTTCACCGCGCCGCCGGAGTCCTCGCGCTCGTCGATGTACTGCACCGACGTCGCCCGGATGATCGAGGCGCCGATCTTCCACGTGAACGGTGACGACCCGGAGGCCGTGGTCCGCGTCGCGCGGCTCGCCTTCGAGTTCCGCCAGGCGTTCAACAAGGACGTCGTCATCGACCTGATCTGCTACCGCCGCCGCGGCCACAACGAGTCCGACAACCCGGGCTTCACCCAGCCGCTGATGTACGACCTGATCGACAAGAAGCGCTCGGTGCGCAAGCTCTACACCGAGTCCCTCATCGGCCGTGGTGACATCACGCTGGAAGAGGCCGAGCAGGCGCTGCAGGACTACCAGGGCCAGCTGGAGAAGGTCTTCATCGAGGTCCGCGAGGCCGACTCGGCCCCCGCGGCCTACGAGGCCCCGGCCGAGCTGCCGGAGTTCCCGGCCCAGGTGACCACCGCGATCTCCCAGGAGGTCGTCAAGCGGATCGCCGAGTCGCAGGTCAACATCCCGGACAACGTCACGGTGCACCCGCGCCTGCTGCCGCAGCTGCAGCGCCGCGCGTCGAGCATCGAGGACGGCACCATCGACTGGGGCATGGGCGAGACCCTGGCCTTCGGCTCCCTGCTGATGGAGGGCACCCCGGTCCGGCTCGCCGGCCAGGACTCCCGCCGCGGCACCTTCGGCCAGCGCCACGCGGTGCTCGTCGACCGGGTGACCGGCGAGGACTACACCCCGCTGCTGTACCTGTCCGAGGATCAGGCCCGCTTCAACGTCTACGACTCGCTGCTCAGCGAGTACGCGGCGATGGGCTTCGAGTACGGCTACTCGCTGGCCCGCCCGGACGCGCTGGTGCTGTGGGAGGCCCAGTTCGGTGACTTCGTCAACGGTGCCCAGAGCATCACCGACGAGTTCATCTCCTCCTCCGAGCAGAAGTGGGGCCAGACCTCCGGCGTCACGCTGCTGCTGCCGCACGGCTACGAGGGCCAGGGCCCGGACCACTCCTCGGCCCGTATCGAGCGCTTCCTCCAGCTCTGCGCGCAGAACAACATGACGGTCGCCATGCCGACGCTGCCGTCGAACTACTTCCACCTGCTGCGCTGGCAGGTCCACAACCCGCACCACAAGCCGCTCATCGTCTTCACCCCGAAGTCGATGCTGCGTCTGAAGACCGCGGCGTCGAAGGCGGAGGAGTTCACCAGCGGCACCTTCCGTCCGCTGATCGGCGACGAGACGGTGCGCACCGAGGACGTCCGCAAGGTCGTCTTCTGCGCCGGCAAGGTCTACTACGACCTGGTCGCCGAGCGGGAGAAGCGCGGCGCGTGGGACACGGCCATCGTCCGTATCGAGCGCCTCTACCCGCTGCCGGGCGAGGAGCTCCAGGCGGAGTTCGCCAAGTACTCCTCGGCCGAGAAGTTCATCTGGGCCCAGGAGGAGCCGGCGAACCAGGGTGCCTGGCCGTTCATCGCGCTCAACCTGATCGACCACCTGGACCTGGCCGTCGGTGCCGACATCCCGGCCCGCGAGCGACTGCGCCGGATCTCCCGGCCGCACTCCTCCTCGCCGGCCGTCGGTTCCGCCAAGCGCCACCAGGCCGAGCAGCAGACGCTCATCGCCGAGGTGTTCGACGCCTGACGGGTCGTCCGACAGCCGTCTGAACGGGACGGGCCCCGCAGCTTGCGAGCTGCGGGGCCCGTCCCGTTTCCGTAGCCCGTTCCTCACCCCAGATACGGCTCGAAATCCCAGTACGGGCGGACCCGCTGGCGGGCGGCGAGGGCGTGCGGGTGCTGGGCGCCGAGGGTGCGGGTGAGCCGCTGGAGGGCGTCCTGCTCGACCTTGGACGCCTCCTCGTGCTCGCGCACCGCCCGCAGGTCCGCCGCGAGGGCGACCTCGCAGGACAGGGTCAGCGGGTGGTCCTCGCCGAGGGCGGCCCGGGAGCGCCGGAGGGTGTCGCGGCTGAGCTCCAGGGCGGAGTCCAGGCGGCCGTTGAAGTTGCGCCCGGCGGCCGCGTTGAGGGCGCAGCCCAGCACCCAGGGGTGGTCCTCACCGAGGGTCGCGGCGAGCCCCGCGTAGGCGGACTCGAACATGGTGAGTGCCTCGGCCCGCTCCCCCGCGGCCTGGAGGACGAGGCCGGTGTTGGTGAGCATGCCGGTGGTCACGGGGTGGGCGGGGCCCAGCAGCCAGCGGAAGCCCGCCTCGCCCTCGGCGACGAGGTCGCGGGCGTGCCCGAGGTCGCCGTGCTCGCGGGCGTGGTTGCCGTAGTCGACGACGAGGCCGAGGGTGGCGTAGTGGCTGCGGCCGTGGACCTGCTCCATCTGCTCCAGGAGGCTGGCCATGGCGGCGCCGGTGTCCGGGAAGCCGCCCGCGCGGCGCTCGCACAGCACGAGGTTGTGCCGGGCGCGCAGGGTCTGCGGGTGCTGCGGGCCGAGCACCTGGAGGTGCAGCCGCACGACGAGCTCCTGGCGGGCCAGGGCGTCCCGGTAGCGGCCCATCAGCCGCAGGTCGCGGGCGCAGGCGATGCCGGAGACGAGGGTGGCGGCGTGCCGGGCGCGCAGCAGGGACTCGCGGCGGCGCAGGTTCTCCAGGTCGTATTCGTAGGCCTCGGCGTAGCGGCCCAGCAGTCTGAGGCCGACGCCGAGGTTGTGCTGGGCGTTGAGGGTGAAGTAGTCGTCGGGGCCGAGGAGGTCCTGCGAGGTGCGCAGGACCTCGCGCTGGAGCGTCAGGGCCTCGGTGTACTGGCCGAGGTAGCGCTGGTCGGCGGAGAGGCAGCTGGTGGCGGTCATCAGGGCGGTGCTGCTGGCGCCGCCGGTGTCGCGGGCGCCGGTGGTGAGGGTGCGCAGCCGCTCCAGCATGTCGCGGTCGAGTCCGTAGGCGGTGCGGAACATCCCGTAGGAGCGGAGGATGTTGCCCTGCCGGACGGTGAGGTCCAGTATCCGCGGGTGCTCGGGCGGGAAGAGCTCGGTCCACTGGGTGCGGACCTGTTCGGCGAGGGCGATGCCGGTGCGGAACTCGCCGCTGCGGTGGCAGTAGTGCAGGCAGTTGAGGACGGTGTCCTGGACGCGCTCGTCGTGGCTGCCGAGGGCGCCGGAGGGCTCCAGGTGCGGGAGCAGTTCGGCGTAGCGGGGCCAGAGGCGGGAGTCCTGGGGGTTGCCGGGGTCGGCGGCGGCGAGCATCCGGCGGACGATGCGGCGGTATTCGTGCCGTTCCTCGGCGGAGGTGAGGCGGGTGACGATGTCGTGGACGAGCCGGTGCATGTGCACCGACTCCTGTTCGGGGGCGGGTTCGCCGGGGATGGTGGGGCGGGTGTCGCGGCTGGTGAAGACCGAGTAGGCGACGAGGGTCTCCAGGGCCCGGGTCCAGGCGGGCAGGTCGGTGGTGAGCCAGCCGAGGCTCTCGGGGAGCTCGGAGGGCGGCAGGCGGCGGACGAGGCCGATGGGGATGCGGCCGGGGGCGAAGGCCGTGCACAGGGTGAGGAGTTCCACCGCGTGCGGCTGGGACTTCCGCAGCCGGTTGAGCAGTATCGACCAGGAGGTGAGGGAGGAGCGCGGGACGCCGTCGAAGTCGCCCTGGTCGGCCAGGCCGGAAAGCTCGCCCTCGCGCACCATGCGCAGGTATTCGGCCACGGCCATGTCGGACTCGCCGAGCCAGGCGGCGGCCTGGACGAGGGCGAGGGGGATGTCGCCGAGCTCGGAGGCGACCTCGGTGGCCTCCTCCTCGGTGACGCGGGGCGCGCGGCGCATCAGATAGCCGGTGGACTCGTGGCGCTGGAAGCCGGGAACCTCGACGGGGGTCGCGCCCTGGGCGATCCAGCCGCGGTTGCGGGAGGTGACCAGCACGTGGCCGGGGCCGTCGGGGAGCAGGTCCTCGGCGTCCTCCAGGTCGTCCCAGCCGTCGAAGACGAGGAGCCAGCGGCCGTGCGGCTCGCCGCGGCGGAGGGCCTCGCGGACGGCGCGGATGCGCTCGCCGGGCTCGGAGCCGCTGTTCAGGCCGAGTTCGGGGGCGAGTTCGGCGAGCCGCTCGCGGCGCGTGCCGCGCAGGTCGGAGTTGACCCACCAGATGACGTCGTAGTCGGAGGCGAAGCGGTGCGCGTACTCGGCGGCGATCTGGGTCTTGCCGATGCCGGACATGCCGAGCAGGGCGCACAGGGCGGTGCCCCGCTCGGCGTCCATGAGGGTCTGCTGGAGGTGGTTGAGGAGTTCGTCGCGGCCGGTGAAGCGGCCGTTGCGGCGGGGCACGTCGCCGGAGACGGCCGGGGGGTCGTTGGGGTAGCGGGAGCCGGGGCCCGGGGCGATGCTGCGGCACGGGGGTCCGACCGGCAGGCCGAGCCGTACGAGGAGGCGGCGCTCGGCCTCCTGGGCGCCGATGCCGTAGAGGTCGACGGGCTCCAGGACCGCGGTGGCGGGGAGCAGGGCCCGGTTGGTGAGGCTGACGGCGGCGAACCGCTCGGCGTTGGTGGCGACGATGCCGCGCAGGGCCTCCTCCCACTCGCCGTCGCGGCGCGGTCCGAGCTCGAAGAACCAGTCGCTCAGGACGAGCAGCAGGCGTCCCCTGGCGAGCAGCAGGTCGCCGATCGCGGTCTCCAGGGGGACCTCGCGGCGGGGGTCCCAGCGGTGGAGGACGACCCGGTGCCCGTGGCTTTCGAGCCGGTGGGCGATCCAGGTGGCCCATGGACGGTGGAAACCGGCGAAGACGATGACGAACCGCTGCTCGCCGGCAGGCGCCAGCCGGTTCTGTCCCCCGCCGGATCGCTCACTCATGCGCACGTCCCCTCGTAGCATCCGTGCCGCGGCGGCCGACAAGGACCGGCACGACACCGAGATTACCGTACGTCACCGAAAGGTGACGGTTCGCCGTCGGCGGCGCCGGCCCCGCCGTCCCGCGCGAGGCCCGCGTGGTGGCGCTGCATGCCGATGGCGAACTCGCGTCCCGCGGACGTGAGTTCCTTGGATTCAAGCAGGATGGGCAGGGCTTCCGCGACCTGCCGGCGGTATGAATCGTGGCGGGCGCGGGCGTCGTGCCGCGCGCCCGGGGGCAGTACGGGGCGCCCCGCGAAGCGGCCCCAGAAGTCGGCCAGGGCCAGGTGGGCGTAGGTGCCCTGGAGGACGCCCGCGAGGGGGCGCGGGTCGGGGCGCCAGGCGACGCGGTAGGCGGCGTGGGGCCCGGCCCGGTGCAGGGGCAACAGGTCCTGGAGTACGGCCAGTTTGCTGTGCTGGGTCTCGTGGACGAGCACGGCGGCGAGGTCGGCCGGGCTGTCCGGGAGGGTGGTGAGCACGGCGCCGGGCGCCGCCCGGAAGGTCGCGCTGACCCTGCGGGCCTGCTGCCCGAACGGGCCGGTGGGCGAGAGCGGCACCAGGCAGCGCAGGAGGGCGGTGGTCTCGGCGGCCCGCCGCGGGTCGGTCGCGCGCAGCAGGGAGAGCGCGGCGCGCCACAGCCGGGGCCAGGGCTCGTCGCGGGTGACGGCGCGGGGCGCGGCGGGCAGGGCGGCGTGGCCGACGCCGCCGGGCGG
>NZ_JAINFC010000391.1 GCF_020740835.1 Streptomyces sp. UNOC14_S4 | reverse complement strand
GACCGGGCCCCACCCGCCGCGTCTTCACGGCGGTCCGGCGCGGCAGCGAGGACCATCCCCTGCTCACACTCGCCCTGGCCGAACTCCGCGACCGGGCCGCGGCGCTCACCACCTGACCGGACCGGTTCGGAAACACGCGGCATGCGGCGCGTTGGCTCCGGCTGCCGTCGGCCCGTTCCCGCAGGACGATGGCCGTATGACCGACTGGCCCATCGCCGCGCTCGGCCCGCGCGACCGACAGGCCGTGGCGGAGGCGATCGGCCTGACCGAGGCCGCCCTGGGGCACGGCACACTCACCGTCGAACGAGCCCTCGAGTGCCTCCACGACCGGTCGTTGCTCCTCCTGGCCGCGTACGCGGGAAAGCCCGGCGTCATGGTGGGCGCGGCGGCCGCCCGGGTACTGGACGACGGCGGTTACCGCGACCTCGTCGCACCCATGCCGCGCGGTCTGCTCCCCGCGGCCCCGCCTTCCGCCGACGGCCGCCGGGTCGGGCAGCTGAACACCTTGTCCGTGGCCGCCCCGATGCGCGGGCGCGGCCTCGGCGGTGCTTTCGCCTCACGCCTCACCGCCTGGCTGCGGGAGCAGTGCACCGAGGCGTACGCTCTCGCGTGGCTGCACGACCGGCCGGGCCGCAGCGACGGGCTGCTCAAGGCCCACGGCTGGCGACCGGTCGCCGTGCTCGACGAGTACTGGCTGGGGGCCACGACGGCGGGCGACCGGTCCTGCCCCGTGTGCGGCCGTCCCTGTCACTGTTCGGGCCTGCTGCTCCGTATGCCCGGGAGGCTGCTCTGACGCCCCAGCAGGCGTGACGTCAGAGCGGGCCCGCCGCCGCGTCCCGGGCCGCTGCCAGCTCCCGGATGTGCGCGTTCAGGTGGTACCGGGCGAGCACCGCGGTGGGCACATGCCAGGCCCCGTCGATACGCCCCAGGCACCCCTCACCGCCGCACGCGCAGTCGAAGGGAACGGCCATCGCCCACTCGGTGGAGGGATAGAAGAAGGTCAGCTCGTCCCCGGCCGCGAGGTCCCGTACCGCGGTGACCGTCAGGGCCGTGACATCGACGTGGACGCTCGGATCGCACGAGTGATTGAGACAGGCCAGAGCACGCAGGTTGTCGATGTGCCGGTCGGCGGCGGCCTGGATGGTCGTACGGCTGGGGCGCGTCCGGTACTCGTGCCCGTGGATCCGGGCCACTACGTCGCCTTCCCCGAAGGGGACCTCGGTGACGAGTCCACGGCCGGTTCCGGGCCGGTCGACGATCCGCAGCACCACGTTGCCTCAGCGCTCCTCGAAGCCGAAGAAGTCGAAGAAGTCGAAGTCACGGCCCGGTGTGGACATGGACACCCCGGGCCGACGCTACGCCGGAGGGGCCGTCCCCGCATGTCCGCGGGAACGGCCCCCCCCCGGCCCCTCCGGCCCTTCTGGCTCCTCGTGGCGCCGGTCGCTCAGGCCGCGGCCGGTGCCGAGGGTGCCTCGGTCTGCTGCGCGGCGGAGTGCGGGGCCGGGCCCCGCGGCGGCCGGGCGGGAGCCGCGGGGCGGCGGATCAGCGTCAGCGCCACCAGACCGCCGAGCACCCCCAGCACCCCGGAGACCCAGAAGACGTCCCGCAGGCCGTCGGCGAACGCGGCGTGCACCATCTCCTCGATCATGCCCCGCCGTTCGGGCGCGGCGTGCGCGACGACCGGGGCGGCCTGGCCACCGGCCAGCGCGTCCGCCGGGACACCGCCCCCGTGGTTCCGCAGGGACCCGGACAGACCGGCGTGGAAGACCACGCCCAGCACGGCGATGCCCAGGGCGTTGCCGAGCTGGCGTGCGGTGTTGACCGCGCCGCTGGCCATTCCGGCGCGCTCGGGCGGCACCGCCGCCATGGCGGTGGACGCGAGCGCCGGGGTGCTCAGGCCGACCCCGACCCCGGTCACCATGAACCCGGCCACGAGCGCCGTCCAGGTGGACCCGGCGTCGATGACGGTCATCAGCAGGGCTCCGCCGCCGATCAGCAGCATGCCCACGCCGAGGATCAGCCTGGGCGAGACCCCGTGCAGGAAGCGGCCGCCGAGCGAGGCGAAGACGAAGGCCGCGGCGCTCATCGGCAGGCACGCGAGACCGGCCGTCACCGGGCCCATGCCCCGTACGGACTGGAGCCAGAGCGATGTGTAGGCGAGGTAGGAGAACGCGGCCACCGACAGCAGCACCGCGGTGATCATGAGACCGGTGAACGAACCGCGCCGGAACAGGGCCAGGTCCAGCATGGGCTGCGCCCGGCGCGGCTCGATCAGCAGGAAGACCAGCAGCGCCAGCGCCGCCAGGGCGAACAGCCCCAGGGTGGCGCCGGAGGTCCACCCGTAGTCGGAGCCCTTGATCAGGGCGTACGTGACCGCGCCCGCGGCCACGGTGAAGGCGGCCATGCCCGGCAGGTCCATGCCCCGGCGCCGGTCACCGGCCAGTGCGGGCACGTACTTCACGGTCATGGCGATGGCGAGCACGCTGATGGGCAGGTTGACGAAGAAGATCCAGCGCCAGTCCAGGTACTCGGTGAGCAGCCCGCCCAGGATCGGCCCGGCCGCCGACGCGGCCCCGCTGACGGCGCCCCAGATGCCGAACGCCACGCCCCGGTCCCGGCCGTGGTAGAGGCGGGCCACCAGGGCGGTGGTCGTGGCCAGCATCGCCGCGCCGCCCACACCCTGGACGCCGCGGAAGGCGATGAGCACCGCCGGGTCGGTGGCCAGTCCGCAGGCCAGCGAGGCCAGCGCGAAGACCGCCACTCCGGCCACGTACACCTGCCGGTGCCCGATCCGGTCGGCCAGCGATCCGAGACCCAGCAGCAGCGCGGCCAGCGCCAGGGCGTAGACGTCCATCACCCACTGGAGGTCGGTGAACGACGTGTGCAGGCTTCTGGCCATGTCCGGCAGGGCCACCACGACGATGGTGACGTCCACCAGCAGCATGAAGGTCCCCAGGCACACCGCGGCGAGCGGCAGCCACTTACGCATGTGAGCACTCCTGATGATTCTCGGTGGGGGAAGCGATGTCCCCCAACCTCACACGGCCACGACCGGATCCCGAACCTGGAAAGCCGATCCTGACGGATTTCCATGACCGAGGCGCCTGCCATGATGGAAACATGGACTCTCCGCTCACGACCGCCGCCGCTCCCGGCACTCCTGCCACTCCCGGCGCCCTCGCAGCCCCCGGGGAGCAGCTGGACGCGCTGGACCGGCGGCTGATCCACGCCCTGTCCCTCGACGGCCGGGCCTCCTTCAGCCGCCTGGCGGCCGTCCTGGGCGTCACCGACCAGACGGTCGTACGCCGCTACCGGCGCCTCCACGGCGAACGGCTGCTCCGCGTCATCGGGCTGCCGGTCTGCGACCGCCTCGGCATGTCGGAGAACTGGCTGCGCATCCAGTGCACGCCGGGCGCCGCCCTGCCGATCGCCGAGGCGCTGGCCCGCCGGCCCGACACCGGCTGGGTGAAGATCCACTCCGGAGGATCCGAGGTCGCCTGCGTGGTCCGCTCCTTCAGCGCGGACGAACGCGACGCGCTGCTGCTCCAGAAGCTGCCCCGCACCCAGAACGTCACCGGCGTCACCGCGCAGAGCCTGCTGCACACCTACACCACACCGTCGCACGGCCAGTTGCTGGACGGGACGGGACTGTCCGAGGAAGAAGTGCGGGAGCTGGCCCGGCCGGAGCCCGCCGGGACGGGCGACGAGATCCGGCTCGACGCCGCCGACCGAGTCATGCTGGACGCCCTCGCCCGGGACGGCCGTACCGGCTACCCGGAGCTCGCCCGGGCGACGGGCCGGTCGGAGTCCACCGTCCGCCGCAGGCTCGAATACCTCCGGGAGGCCGGCGCCCTGTACTTCGACGTCGAGATCCTGCCCGTGCACTTCGGCCTGACCACCCAGGCCGCCCTGTTCGCCACGGTGGCCCCGCACAACCTGGCCGAGGCCGGCCGGGCCCTCTCCGGCCACCCCGAGGTCCCCTGGGTCGCGGCGGCCACCGGCACCACCAACCTCGTGGGCTCGGTGGTCTGCCGCAACCGCGGGGCGCTCTACACCTACGTGACCGAGCGCATCGGCGCCCTCAAGGTCGTCCAGCAGCTGGAGATCGTCCCCGTCCTGCGCCACATCAAACGGGCCGGGCTGCTCACCGACGGCATCCGGCTCTTCGAGCCGCCGGGCCGGTGACCCCGCCGGCTCCGCGCGCGGGAGGACAGCCGGAGGGCACGGGGCGCCGGTCCGCCGTGGCCGAATCCCTCGGTGCGGCGTTGCCGGGAACTCCGGGCGAGGACATGATCACCTCTCGTATCGAGTCGATCACTCACCGGACTGGAGACGAGACATGGCATTCCGCATCGCGCTCCGCGCCCTCACCGTGACCGCGGCCGTGGCGGCCCTGACCGCACCCCTCGCGCAGAGCGCGTCCGCCGCCACGGCCCCGTCGCGCACGGCCACCACCACGGCAGCCGCCGCCTCGGCGACCGTCACCGAGGAGAACCCCTTCCGCTGGATGGACCTGGACGGGCTGCGCGCCGAGTTCCGGTTCATGTGTCCGGCGGGGCGCTGCGTGGGCTACTGGTCGCTGGTGCTGACGGACGAGGTGGCGAAGCGGTCGTACTCGGGCGGTGAGTTCTTCGCCTATGCCCCGGCGACGGGCGAGTTCGGCTTCTTCCTCGACACGGACATAGCGACGCGCACGGTCAGGAACCCGGGTCAGGTCCGTCTCGTCGACAGCGACTTCACCCGGTCGCACCCGCGCTTCGAGATCCGCTACGGCAACCCGGAGCACCCTCGCAAGGCCCGGGTCGTCGCCACGGCCACGACCTGGATGTAATCGGACCCTGACCGGCAGGGGTCAGCGCGCAGGGGCTCCCACAAGCCCCTCCGCGCTCACCCGGTGCCGGTACCGGCACCGGCGCGCCAGGCCTCGAACTCCTCGACGGTGGTGACTCCGTGGTCGAGCACCGCCCGGTAGACGTCGTAGCCCGCCGTGCCGTCCTCCCGCGCCACGAGCGCGTGCTTGATCCGCAGAATGGCGCCGCGGCTCGCGTCGTCCAGCCGGGGCGGCAGGGAGCGGACGTGGGCGAGGTCGGGCTGGCGGCCGGGCTCGTCGACGAACCAGATGTCGAGGGTCCACGCGCACCCGCCCGGGGAGCGGTACTCGACGCCGAGGTAGAGCCCGTCCGGATACCCCGGGTCGGTGTTCCAGTGGCCGGTGTCGTCCCGGAAACGGACCTGCCGCACCCGGTCGTGGACCGCCAGCACGGCGCCGATGCCCGCGACGGCCCGTTTCGCGGCGAGGTCCAGGGCCGGGCAGATCACGGTGATGTCGATGTCCCGGCGCACCATCAGCCCCAGCGCCGAGCTGCCCACGCGCACCGGCTCCCCGCATCCGGCCAGCAACCCGGCCAGCCCGAGGTCGTCGGCCACCTCGTCGGCCTCCACCTGAAGCGCTTCCTGCGCCTGGAGTGCTTCCTGCGTCCGGAGCGCTTCCCGACGCTTCAGGAGTGTCACTTGATCGTCGTTGGTCACACGGCCATCCTGCCCCGGGCAGCGATACGGCCCTCGACGACCCCCAGTCGACCCTCAGCCGGCCCTCAGTCGACCGGCAGCCCCCGCGGCGCCTTGATCCGCTTCATGACGATCTGGGAGTTCACCTCCGTGACGCCGGACAGCGTGGTCAGCCGCTCGATCCACAGCCGCTCGTAGGCGGTGAGGTCGGCGACGGCAATGCGCAGCAGGCAGCCGGGGCTGCCGAAGAGGCGGTACGCCTCGACGACGTCGGGGATGCCCTGGAGCGCCGCCTCGAAGGCCTCGACCGCCTCCCTGTCGCGCCGGACCTCGACGGAGACGAGGACCTCGAAGCCCCGCCCGACGGCCTCGGGGTCGATGACCGCCCGGTAACCCTGGATGACGCCGTCCTGTTCGAGCTGGCGGACGCGGCGCATGCACGGCGAGGCCGTGAGACCCACTCGCTGGGCGAGGTCCTGGATGGTCATCCGGCCATCGCTCTGGAGCTCGCGCAAGATACTTCTGTCGATCTGGTCCACTGCGCAATTATCCACCACGTTTACCGAGGGTCACACGGGAATCGGCAAACCGATTGCGTGCGTTTCGTCCTATGGTTTGCTTCGGCCCGGACGCCGACGAACCGGCGCACGAGGTACCAGCAGGACATAAGCGGTCAGAGGAGAAGATATGGGTCAGGTGGTCGTCATCAGCACGGGCGGGACCATAGCCAGCCGCTGGCAGGGTTCCGGGTTCGCCGCGGAGGCCCGGGGCGGGGACGTCCTGGCCACGGCCGCCGTGCCCGAAGGCGTGACCGTGCGCGTCGTGGACCTGATGAGCGTGAACAGCGCCCGCCTCACCACCGCGCACCAGCTGACCCTCCTGCGCACCGTGCGCGAGGTGCTGGCCGACCCCACCGTCGACGGCATCGTCGTCACGCACGGCACGGACACCCTGGAGGAGTCCGCCTTCCTCCTCGACCTCCACCACGACGACCCCCGCCCGGTCGTCTTCACCGGTGCCCAGCGCCCGCTCGAGGCGCCGGACGGCGACGGTCCGCGCAACCTCCACGACGCCCTGCTGACCGCGGCCACGGTCCGCGATATGGGGGTCCTGGTCGTCTTCGACGGCCAGGTGCACGCCGCGCGCGGCACCGTGAAGGTGCAGACGCTGGACGCCGACGCGTTCGCCGATCCCTCGGGCAGCCGCGTCGCGGACGTCTCCGCCGACGGAGTCGTCGTCCACCGGCGGCCCGAGCGCCCGGCGGCGCTCCCCCTGCCCACGGCCACCGAGCCCACGGCCACCGGGAAGCTGCCCCGGATCGACGCCGTGATGCACCACTGCGACGGTGACCCGCTGCTCCTCAACGCCGCCGTCGCCGCGGGCGCCCAGGGCATCGTCCTGGTCGCGACGGGCGCGGGCAACGCCACCCCCGAGATCTGCGAGGCCGTCGAGGCGGCGGTCGCCCGCGGTGTCCTCGTCGCGCTGACCACCCGCGTGCCCACCGGGCCGGTCGCGGAGATCTACACCCACGGCGGGGCCGTGGACCTCGTGGCCGCCGGGGCCGTGCTGACCGGCACCCTGCGCGCCGGCCAGGCCCGCATCGCCGTCCTCTCCGCCGCCCTCTCCACCACCGACCCGGCCGGACGCGACCGCGCGCTGCGCCACGTGCTCGGCAGCGCCCCGGCAGCCACGGTGACTACGGAGGCCACTGCGGCAGCCGAGGCCACCGCCGCGCCGCGCGTCGCGGCCTGACACGCACCGCCGCCTCCGCCTTCCCTCTCCTCCCCCCCACCTCGTTCTCCCCTCACGCACCTGATCGGACCTTCCA
>NZ_JAINFC010000390.1 GCF_020740835.1 Streptomyces sp. UNOC14_S4 | reverse complement strand
CCGCCCGCGCCGTGTGCGCCGAGCCGACGGTATGGGGGGAACTCCGGCTCGCGCGCAGCCGATGACCAGTCGGCTTCACTGTGTACAGCGCCGCGGGTGCCAGAAGTGTCACACCGGGGTGTGGGCACCGTGCCGCGTTGGTCCCCCACCGGGGGCTCCGCCCCCGGACCCCCGGTGGGGGTCGGTTGCGGCCGGTGGGCCGGTTGTGCCCACCCGTTCCGCCCTTTGCGGAACGCATGCCCACAACCGGAGGTAGGAGGTAAAGGGCGCCCCGCCCCCGGTACCACGGCGCCGGCGTCACGACGCCGGCGTCACGACGCCGGCGTCACCGCATCCGGAAGCAGCAGCCGCTGCGGAACAGCCGCGTGCGGCAAGAGGCGGGAAGGGCGGTCGTTGCCGTTGCCGTTGCCCCTGCCGTTGTTGCCGCCCTGGCGGCCGTCGTCGCCCAGGAGGTGCTCGCAGTACGTGCGGATCGCCGCCGTGCCCGCCGCGCCCGCGGTGTGTTGCAGGTCGCGGAATTCGCGCTCGTCGACACCGCCGCCGCTGCGCCGCTGCGTGGTGAGGAAGTCGCGGCACAGGCGGGCGGCCCACGCGGTGCCGCCGCGTCTGTCGTCGCCGCCGTCGTCGTCGCCCTGGTGGTTGTTGTCGTCGCGGCCGTCGTCACGCCGCGACGGCGTGGGCAGGCCGTCCGTGGAGCGGTCGTCCCTGCCGCCGTGCCCGGGGGTCGGGCCGCCGCCCGGTGCGGGAGCGCCGGGCGCGTGCGGGCCCTCGCTCGCGCGGGGGGCGCCGCTCCTGCCGGGGGACGGCGAGGCGCCGGGGCCGCCCGACGGGGGCAGCGGGGTCTCCAGGCCCGCGTCGTCGAGCGCGGAGACGCTGGCGCTGGTCTCGGGCTCGCTGGTGGTCCGGCCGAAGGGCGCCGAGAGCACGCCCGTACCGGCCGCGACGGCGACGCCGCCCAGCGCGCACCCGGCGACGGCCATCGCCACGGCGACCTTGACGGGCCGCCAGCGCCCGAGGGCGCCGCGGACCTTTTCGGCAACACCGGCGCCACCGGCCGCGCCGGCGTCGACGCGCGTAGGCGACGGGGCCGCCGGAACCGCCGCGTGTGCGGCACGGAAGGCCGCCAGCGCCGCCTCCTCGCCGGGCAGGACGGCGTCCGGCGCCGCGGGAGGCGGGGTCAGGGAACGCAGCAGCTCCGTCAGTCCGGCCGCCTCGGGCGGCAGCGGCGACGTGCCCCGCGCGTCCCCGTCCGCGTACCCGTCCGCGGCCCTGTCCGCGTACCCGTCCTCCGTGCCCGTCGCGGGTGCCTGGCCCAGCAGCCGCTCCACGGCGTCGTCATCCAGCCAGTCGTACCGGTGGTCGTCCGCCATCACATGTCCTTCTGCGTCCGCGTGCGCAATTGCGTCACACCGGCAGAAGCGTTCACTCCGGTGTGTGATGGGTGGGCCTGCCGCTGACCGGGGAGGGCCTCGGGCGCCGTCACCAGTTCGGCGAGGCGGCGCAGGCCCCGGTGGGCCGCGGTGCGGACCGCGCCGGGCCGCTTGCCGAGCACACCCGCGGCGCTCTTCGCGTCGAGGCCGACGACCACGCGCAGGACGACCGCCTCCGCCTGGTCCTGCGGGAGCTGGGCTATGAGCGCGAACGTGTGGTCGGTGCCGAGGGAGGCGAGGGCCTCCCCCGCCGTGTCCGCGTCGGCGGGGCGGGCCGCGAGCTCGCTCTCGTCACCGCCGATGGCCGGGCGCCTGCCGCGCATCCGTATGTGGTCGAGCGCGCGGTTGCGGGCGATCCGCGCCGCCCAGCCGCGGAACCGGTCCGCGTCCCCGCTGAACCGCCCCAGGTCGCGGGCTATCTGGAGCCAGGTCTCGGAGGCGACGTCCTCCGCCTCCGACTCGCCGACGAGCGTGCGCAGATAGCCGAGCAGCCGGGGATGGACGGCGCGGTAGACGGTACGGAACGCCGTCTCGTCCCCACCCTGCGCCGCGCGCACCGCGGCGGTCAGCTCTGTGTCGTCCCCCTGCACACCCTCATCCTGCCCCACTGGGAGATTCCGCGGCTCAGTAGCCCGCCGGGCCGTTGCCGTAAGGATTCTGCGCCGAGCCGCCGCCCCAGCCGGGCGCGCCCGGTGCGCCGTAGGGCGAGCCCCCACCGGGTGCCTGCGGACCGGCCGGGCCGGGCTGTCCGTACGGGCTCGCTCCCGTGGCACCCGTCGGTCCCATCGGGTTCATCGGGTTCATCGGGTTCATCGGCGCCATAGGACCCATCTGGCCCATCTGGCCCATCTGGCCCATCGGAGTCATCGGGGCCATCGGCGCGGGGCCCAGGAGCGCGCGCTGCTCCTGGAGGCGCGCGAGCTGGCGCACGACGAGGATCGCGAGGACACCCGCGGCGAACATCAGCGCCGTCGCGAAGGCCTCCATGTTGGCGGCGGTCTTGAGGGAGCCGATGTCGTCCCGCCAGGTGGTGCCGTCGTAGTGCGACGACACGATCCGGCCGGTGGCCGACCCGGACTTCACGGCGGCCGCGGTGGTGACGACCGCGGAGCCGATCCACAGCGTCCACCACGCGTTCACCAGCCCCTTGGGCGGGTGCTGGCCCACCGGGGCGCTGGCCCGGTAGATGTCGTCGGCGATCTGCTTGGGGAACCAGAGGTTGACGACGGGCGTGAACCACGCGCCCACCGCCCAGCCGGTGGTGAACCGGTGCGTGCCGGGCGCGAACAGCTCGGCGTTGACCCGCGCGCGCCGGAACCACACGACCCACAGCACGCCCGTGGCGATCAGCAGCACGTAGTGCAGCACGCTCGCCATGAGGGCGAACGCGCCCGCGCCGTCGGCGTCGTCGGCGTTGGACCTGCTGATGCCGTCGTCCAGGATCGTCTGGAGCGCCGAGGCCTGCTCCACACGCGCGAAGAGGACGAACAGCAGGCTCGCCGTGGTCAGCGCCAGCATCACCGTCAGCGCGACCCGCAGCCCGTTGCGCAGGTCCACCGCACCGCCGGCCGGGCCTCCCATCGGACCGCCGACCGGGCCCGCCATGGGCGCGCCGGGAGCGTACGGGTAGGGCGGCGGCGCCTGCGGGGCGAGCTGCTGCTGGTACGCGCCGCAGGCGGCGCAGCGGCCGTCCGGGCCCACGGCGGCGGCGCGGCATCGACCGCACGGATACATCGGTTCGGCCCCCTGGGGACATGGTTTCGGTGATCGGCAGGTGGCGCCGACGACTGCGGCGCGGACCCGCACGTTACGGGGCGGGAGCCGGACCCGTCCAGAAACGGCCGACGCCCGGCGGTATGACAGTTTGAAACCTCCCCTCCCTGAGGGAAGGGGATTCCTCACCCTCCAGGGCTGATGTGGGGATTTCCGGCTCAGACCGCCACCGGGACCAGCGGCCCTGGTGGTCTTACGTCCTCAGCACCGGCCGGGTTGAGACCAGCCCGGACGAGCATCACGCGGGCGGAGTTCTTGTCCCTGGGCGAGACAGTTCCACACACGGTGCAGGTGTAGGTGCGCTCACCCAGCGGCATGCGGTGCTTGGCTCTCGCCCCGCAGTGCGCGCAGTCCATCGTGGTGTGCGCGGGGTGTATCAGGTGCACGACACGGCCGTGCTTGCGGGCCTGTTCGATCAGGGCCTGCTTGGTGGCGGAGATGGCTCCGTCGGCGGCCTTTCCGGCCATGGTGGTCTTCGCGAGGAACTTCGGGCGGAAGTCCTCGACCGCGATGTGGCCGAAGTCGCGGACGACAGTCCTGGCCCATTTGCGGCCGGTGTCCTGCCGTTGCCGGGCGATCTTCTTGTGCAGCTTCGCCGTCCGCTTCTTCGCCCTCCGGTAGCCCTTGCTGCCGGGCTTGCCCTTCGGCGGCTTGCGCCTCGCCATCATCCGCTGGTACTTCGCCAGCTTCTGCGCGGCGGTCTTGCCGTGCTGGGCATGGAGAAGATCATGCGCGTCGGATGTGGTGACCGCTGTCTCCCTCACGCCCCAGTCGATACCGATCGCGCGACCGGTTTCCGGGAATGGTTCGGTCCCTGCGGGGACAACGAACGAGCAGTACCAGTGCCCGACGGAGTCCTGATAGACGCGGACCGAGGACGGGTCGGCCGGGAGTTCCCGCGACCACACCACCGTCAGAACGATCCCGCCCGCGAGGTGCAGCTTTCCGTCCTTGAGGCGGAAGCCGCGCTTGGTGTAGCTGAGCGACGGGCGGCTCCCGCGCTTCTTCTTCCACTTGGGCATCCCGGCACGCTGCCGCATCGGCAACCGTTCCCTGATGTCCTTCTGAGCCTTGGCGCGGGACTTGCCGAAGTCCCGGATCACCTGCTGCTGGGGAACGCTGGAACCCTCACGCAGCCACGTCATCGACTGCCGGGCCTCAGTCAGCATCCTGTCGAGCTGCGCCGGGCCGCACGTGTGCTTGTCAGCGCCCTCTGGTCGCTGCTTGTTCCACTGGTGGGTCCGCTTGGACTTGGCGACGGACTCGTTCCAGATCCACCGGCAGCGGCCCCACTCCGCGTGGAGAGCGGTCCGGGCGGCGGGCGACACGCGAAGCCGGAACGTCCACCGGGCGTGCCCGGCACCCTCGACTCCCTTCGATGCCACCATGATGTCACCATAACATCATGATTCGTTTCGCACTCCGCATCCCCGAAGACTTGCACGAGCGACTGACGACCCAGGCGGCTGCCGACCGGCGGTCCATCAACTCCGAGATCCTGCACCTGATCGAGGTCGGGCTCGCTACCGTCGGGGCGGACACCGAATCGCCCGGCGGCAATTCGGCTCCTCCCGCCCCGCTACGCGGGAAACCGGATTCCTCCCCGGCCTGAAGGCCGGGGCATCCTCCGGTCTTCAGGTGACAGATTTCGGCCGTGCGGCGCTGTAGGAAGTGCGGGCTTCACTGGGGTCCGCTGCGGACGGCGGTCGGGGCTCTCCTGTGGGGGGTGGCGCCCCGACCGTCCTCCTTATCCGGCTTATCCGGACTTCTCCGGGTCTCCCCGGCTACGCGCCCTCGGCGGCCGCCGCGTCCTTGACCGAGACGGTCAGGTCGTTCGTGACCGTGAAGTACGGGCGCATCCGGAGCTCGCCCACCGCTGCCGCCGGGAAGGTGTCGATGCCCTTGCGGTCCGCGAAGTCCCCTGCCAGACGGCCCACGCGGACGAGCGCGGCACCAGCGGCCGGGCGGACGAAGAGGTCCCAGAGGTCCTGCTCGTCACCGACGCGCTTCGCCATGGGGGCGTACGGGAGGCAGCCGGTGCCGCCCGCGAGCGGTGCCCGGACGTCGCCCGCGGCCCCGTCGCCGTGGCGCAGGCGGGCGACGAGTTCGGCGCCGTCGCCGAGTTCCGCACCGTGCGCGGTGACGGTGACGGTGAGGCCGTCCTCGCCCACCCGCACCTCCTCGGCCTCGGCGTGCCGCTCGCGCAGCCAGGTGCGTACGGCCAGGAAGCCGTCGCTCGTCCCGTACGGCACCCAGGCCGCGACCCCGGCGGCGCCGACGGTGAACGGGAGCCCGAGCAGGCCCTTCTGCTCGACCAGCACGGCGGTCAGACGGCGCCGGGTCTTGTCGCCCGCGCGCTCCACGTAGGTGTCCCAGCGGCCCTCGGCCAATGTGTGCGCGGCGCGCTCCAGGCGGGCCGTGCCGTCGGCGGCCAGCGGGACGCGCACGGCCTCCTTGCCCTTGCTGCCGCGGTGGCGGAGCAGGACGTGGGTGTCGGCGGGGGTGAGCTGCCCGGGGCGCAGCCGGACCGTCAGGGAGCCGTCGGCGTCGACGGCGCAGCGGGCGTCCGGGTTCGGAACGTCGGCCTCGGCCACGGGGGCGGGGACCGCCCCTGCGGCGGGCTTGGCGCGGCCGCCACCGAACAGGCCGCGCAGGAAGCCGCCCTTCTTCTCGTCCTTGACCGTCGCGGGAGCCGTGGCCGTGCAGCCCGGGCGGAGCTCCTCGAACAGTTCCTCGTAACGCTGCGCGATCCGGGCGGGCTCGTAGCGGTGCGCGGTCTCGCGCGCGGCGGCGCTCAGGCGGGCGCGCAGCGCGGCGTCGCCGGTGAGCTTCAGCAGGGCGTCGGCGTAGGCGTCGACGGTGTCGGAGTCGTCGAGCGGGACGAGGACGCCGTCCGTGCCGTCCGTGAGGATCTCGCGCGGGCCGTACGGGCAGTCGGTGGCGACGACCGGCAGACCCGCGTGCATGGCCTCGACGATGGTCATGCCGAACGACTCGGCGTCCGAGGCCACGGCGGCGACGGCACCCTTGGACCACTCGGTCTCGATCGGCGAGCGGGCACCCATGAGCGTGACGCGCTCGTAGAGCCCGAGCTCCTCGATCTGCTTGCGCAGCCTGGCCTTGGCAGGGCCGCGCCCGTAGATCCGCAGGTTCCAGTCGGGGCGCTCGGCGGCGACCTTCGCGAAGGCGGCGATCAGCCGGTCGTAGCGCTTGACGGCGACGAGGCGGCCCGCGGAGACGATCAGCTTCGACGTGCCGTCGGAGGGCTCGGCGACGGGCGCCGGGACGGCGTTGGGAACGGAGAGGATGCGCGCCCCCGCGTCGGGCAGGGCCTCCCGGTAGTGCCCGGCGTCGGCCTCGGAGACCGTGGTGAAGGCGTCGAGCGCGGAGATCGCCGGGTCCATCACGGCGTGCAGCTCCGGCACGTGCGCCTCGTGGGTGAGGTGCTCCTGGCCGAAGCGGAGGTAGCGGTCGCCGTCGCCGTACTTCGCGAGATAGCCGATGAGCTTCGGGCGGGTGGCGATGACGACGTCCGCGTCGGTGGCGGCGAGGTGGGCGGCGACGCGCCGGTCGGTCAGCGCGGTCGAGGCCATCCGGCCGTTGTCGATGCGCTCGTCGCGGAAGATCTCGCTGGGCCGCTGGTTGAGCGGGTCCTCGTACTCGTCGGTCTCGGTGCCCTCGCGGAGGTCGACGAGGGGGGTGAGGCGCACCCGGGGGTCGATGGTGAGCTCGGGGTCGTCCACGGGGCGGTTGACGCTCACGATCCGCACGTCGTGCCTGTCGGCGAGGGCCGCGGCGAGGTTGACGGTGGAGCGGATGGTGCCGCCGATGCCGTACGCGTTGTGAAGCAGGAATTCGATCTTCATCGGGCCCTCGTTCGGGGGTGCGGTGGCCGTGGCCGGGTGCGCGGGGTCACGGCGTGAGGCTATGCGGTTGGCGCGGCGCGGCTCCAGTCCGCTTGCGGGTGCGGGTCCGGTGGGACTTCTCGCGCCCGCGCGGCGGAGCCGCACAATGTCACAGCCCCGCGCCCCTGACCGCCCACGAGCTCGGTGCGCTGTGCTCGTCCGGCGACTGCGGGCCGGTGGGGGCTTGTCGCGCAGTTCCCCGCGCCCCTGATGGGGCGCGCCCAGTCCTGCGG
>NZ_JAINFC010000039.1 GCF_020740835.1 Streptomyces sp. UNOC14_S4 | reverse complement strand
GCTCAATGCTGAACCGCGGAAGCCACCGCCCCAACCACCCCGGCAGCCACCAATTCGCCCCGCCCAGCAAATGCATCAACGCCGGCACCAACAACGTCCGCAGCACGAACGCGTCCAACGCCACCGCCACCGCCAGCCCGATCCCGAACATCGCGATCACCCGGTCCCCGCTCAGGACGAACGCCAGGAAGACCGAGATCATGATGACGGCGGCAGAGTTGATGACACGGCTGGTCTCCGCGAGACCCACCCGCACCGCACGGCAGTTGTCACGCGTCGCCAGCCACTCCTCGTACATCCGGCTGACCAGGAAGACCTGGTAGTCCATGGACAGACCGAAGAGCACCGAGACCATGACGACCGGCAGGAACGGCTCGATCGGGCCCGCCCGGCCCAGCCCGAGGAGTTCGCTGCCCCAGCCCCACTGGAAGATCGCGACGATCACGCCGAAGGACGAGGCGACCGCGGCGACGTTCATCAGAGCGGCCTTCAAGGGAATGCCGACGCTACGGAAGGCCACCAGAAGCAGCAAACACCCAAGACCGACAACAGCCCCCACGAACAGCGGCAGCTTCCCCAGCACGACCCCGGCGAAGTCGTCGTAGCCGGCCGTCACCCCGCCGACGAGCACCTCCGCGCCCGTACCCTCCGTGGCTCGCGGCAGGACCGTCGTGCGCAGCCGCTCCACGAGGTCGCTGGTGGCCCGGGACTGCGGGGACGTCGTCGGCACGACGGTGATCACGCCCGTGTCCCCGCTCCCGTCGACCGTCCCCGGACCGACGGACGCGACGCCCTCGGTGCGCCGGAGGGTGTCGGGGAGGCGGTCGAAGGCCAGCCGGTCGGCGGCGCTGTCGAGGGAGGCCACGAGCGTCAGCGGGCCGTTGACGCCGGGGCCGAAGCCGTCGGCGAGCATGTCGTACGCCTGCCGGGTGGTGGACGTCGCCGGGCCGTTGCCCTGGTCGGAGGTGCCCAGGTGGAGGGAGGCGACCGGCAGGGCGAGGAGCAGCATCACCGCGGCGGCCAGCCCGCCCAGCAGCCGGGGGCGGCGTTCCACGAAGGCGGACCAGCGGGCGGCGAGGCCGGTGAGGGCCTCGGCCCGGGGGCCGCGCTCGGCGAGCCGGCGGCGCTCGCGGCGGCTGAGCGCGCGGTGGCCGATCAGCCCGAGGAGCGCGGGCAGCAGGGTCACGGAGGCGGCGACGGTGAGCACGACCGTGAGCGAGGCGGCGATCGCGACGCCGTTGAGGAAGCTCATCCGCAGCACGAGCATGCCCAGCAGCGCCACGCAGACGGTGCCCCCGGCGAAGACGACGGCGCGCCCGGTGGTGGCCACGGCCCGTTCGGCGGCTTCCTGCACGGACAGTCCGGCGCGCAGGCCCTTGCGGTGCCGGGTGACGATGAAGAGGGCGTAGTCGATGCCCACGCCGAGGCCGATGAGCGTGCCGAGCATGGGCGCGAAGCCGGCGACGGTCATGACGTGCCCGAGCAGGACGGTGCCCATGGCCGCGGTGCCGACGCCGACGAGAGCGGTGGCGATGGGCAGCAGGCTGGCCGCGAGCGAGCCGAAGGCGACGAACAGCACGACGGCCGCGACCAGCACGCCGATCACCTCGCTGAGGTGGCCGCTCGCGCCCTCGGTGGAGCCGATGGTGCTGCCGCCGAGCGCGACCTGGAGCCGGTCCGTCGCCGCGCCGCGCGCGGTCTCGACGACCTTGGCGACCTGGGCCCTGGTGGGTTCGGCGGGCCCGCCCGCGGGGCCGCCGAAGGACAGCTCGGCGTAGGCGGTGTGCCCGTCCCGGCTGATCCGGCCCTCGCCGCCGTACGGGCCGCTGACCCCGGCGACGCCCGGCAGTGCCGCGACCTCGCGGAGCACGGCGCTCATGCGCTGCTCGACGGCGGGGGCGCGGACGGTGCCGGAGGCGGTGTGCCAGACGATCGTGTCGTCGCCGCCCTGGCCGGGGAACGCCTTCTCCAGGAGGGCGGTCGCGCGGGCGGATTCGGTGCCGGGCACGCCGTAGTCGTCGGAGTACGCGGAACCGGAGAGCGTCGCGGCCGCTCCCGTGCCCAGCAGCGCGACGAGCCACAGCAGGATGACGGCGAAGCGGCGGCGCAGGCACCACCGGGCGAGTGAGGTCATGGCCTGTTTCCCGGGTATCGCGTCGATCTCTCCGGGGCATGACCCGTGGTGGACGACCGCTGGGGCTGGTGAGCAGGGCCCTCGTCGGACGCGTCGCGCGCGCGGGGCCTCTGCCGCACCACTGTGACAGGCGGTAAAGATCCATTGTCCGCTTTGTGATTCAGCCCACATATCGGACAAAGAGCGGCCGGTCTGTCGTCAGGGAAACACCCGGGGAACCCTCCGGGGAAACACCGGCGAAAACTCAGCCAAAGCTCAGCGGAACTGGCCCCAGGTGTGCGCCACGTCCACGACCACCTTGTCGCCCCACTGGAAGACGCGGAACGGCAGCCGGGCCCGTACGCCCAGGCCGATCTGGGTGTCGCCCTCGAAGCTGCTGGCGTAACGGGTGTCGCGGAAGGTCCGGTATCCGGTGACGTCCACACCGCGCAGCGGCTCGCCGACGCGGCCGGGGTAGGTGCGCTTGCCCGTGGCCGGGTCGTAGCTGGGCGCGCCCACGCGGATGTCCAGCACCGCGCCGCCCGCGACGGGGATCTCGTCGCCCGAGCCGTCCTGGTGGAGCTTGTCGACGTAGCCCACGTGGTAGCCGAGCGGGTTGTCGCCGTTGTCCTTGGCCTCGAAGACCAGGCGGTCGAAGCACTCGTGCTGCCCGGCCGTGATGTCCTGCAACGACTTGTGGGCGGCACCCGTGTTGTCCTTGCGCTGGCTGCCCCAGTCGTTGCCCTCGCACGCCTCGGCGCGCGGAGCGGCCCCCGCGGCGTGGTCGGCCGCACCGGCCGGAACCGTCGTCACCGCGAAGCCCGCGCCCGCCAGCATCAGTGCCGCGAGTGCCCTCGTCGACCGTCGCATCTCTACCCCCATCGCCAGAAATCGCCAGGAAATCATCAGGAAAAGCGGGCACGCCCTGGGCCCGCCCCCGTGATCATGCCGGACGGTTTCGGCACCTGCCGGGCGCACCATACATTTCCGGCCAACCAACGCCAAGTACGGCCGAAATTACCCATACGACAATGGCCGCCCCTCATCACGAGGGGCGGCCATCAGCCGTCGGAAAGCGGGGACGTCAGCCCTCGACGCCCAGCTTCTCCAAGATCAGCTCACGCACACGCGCCGCGTCCGCCTGGCCGCGGGTGGCCTTCATGACCGCGCCGACGAGCGCGCCCGCCGCCGCGACCTTGCCGGCGCGGATCTTGTCGGCGATCGCCGCGTTGGCCGCGATGGCCTCGTCCACGGCCGCGCCCAGGGCACTGTCGTCCGAGACCACGGCGAGGCCGCGCTTCTCGACGACCGCGTCCGGCTCGCCCTCGCCCGCGAGGACGCCCTCGATGACCTGGCGGGCCAGCTTGTCGTTGAGGGAGCCCTCGGCGACCAGCGCGCACACACGCGCGACCTGCGCCGGGGTGATCTCCAGCGTGCCGAGCTCGGCACCGGCCTCATTGGCGCGGCGGGCCAGCTCGCCCATCCACCACTTGCGGGCGGCGGTCGAGTCGGCGCCGGCCTCGATGGTGGCGACGATCAGGTCGACGGCACCGGCGTTGAGGATCGACTGCATGTCGTGCTCGGAGACGCCCCAGTCCTCGCGCAGCCGGTTGCGGCGCACGCGCGGCAGCTCGGGCAGGCCCTTGCGGAGCTCCTCCACCCACTCCCGGGCGGGAGCGACCGGGACCAGGTCCGGCTCGGGGAAGTAGCGGTAGTCCTCGGCGTTGTCCTTGATACGGCCCGAGGTCGTGGAGCCGTCCTCCTCGTGGAAGTGACGGGTCTCCTGCACGATCGTGCCGCCCGCGGACAGCACGGCCGCGTGCCGCTGGATCTCGAAGCGCACGGAGCGCTCGACGGAGCGCAGCGAGTTGACGTTCTTCGTCTCGCTGCGGGTGCCGAACTTCTCGGTGCCGTTCGGGCGCAGCGACAGGTTGACGTCGCAGCGCATCTGGCCCATCTCCATGCGGGCCTCGGAGACGTCGAGCGCCTTGATGAGCTCGCGCAGCTCGGCGACGTACGCCTTGGCGACCTCGGGGGCCCGCTCGCCCGCGCCCTCGATCGGCTTGGTGACGATCTCGATGAGCGGGATGCCGGCCCGGTTGTAGTCGAGCAGGGAGTGCGAGGCGCCGTGGATACGGCCGGTGGCACCGCCCACGTGCGTGGACTTGCCGGTGTCCTCCTCCATGTGGGCGCGCTCGATCTCCACGCGGAAGACCTCGCCGTCCTCCAGCTGGACGTCCAGGTAGCCGTTGAAGGCGATCGGCTCGTCGTACTGCGAGGTCTGGAAGTTCTTCGGCATGTCCGGATAGAAGTAGTTCTTCCGGGCGAAGCGGCACCACTCGGCGATCTCGCAGTTCAGTGCGAGGCCGATCTTGATGGCCGACTCGACGCCGACGGCGTTGACGACCGGCAGCGAGCCGGGCAGGCCGAGGCAGGTGGGGCAGGTCTGCGAGTTGGGCTCGGCGCCCAGCTCGGTGGAGCAGCCGCAGAACATCTTGGTCTTGGTGCCGAGCTCGACATGGACCTCCAGGCCCATGACGGGGTCGTAGGACGCCAGCGCGTCCTCGTACGACACCAGTTCAGTGACGGTCACGGAAAATCAAACCTCTCAGTCCGCGAGGACGTCGTCGCTGTTCATCCGGCGCAGCTCCCGGACGAGCAGAGCGACACCGGTGACGATGGCGGCCGCGGAGACCACGGCGTCGATCAGCTGGAGCGTGTCCTGCTCGCCCCGGGCCTTCTTGGCCTGCTTGTAGACGCTGATCGCGCCGAACGCGGTGGTGCCGATGGACAGGTAGGTGCCGGGCTTGGACTTCTTGAAGCCCTTGGCCTTCTCGAGCTTGCTCACAGCGACGGTGCCTCCTCGAGGAGCGGGTGACCCCAGCGCTCGTTGAAGGCGGCCTCGACGGCGGCACCGACCCGGTACAGCCGGTCGTCCTTCATCGCGGGGGCGATGATCTGCAGACCCACCGGCAGGCCGTCCTCGGGCGCCAGGCCGCAGGGCAGCGACATGGCGGCGTTGCCGGCCAGGTTGGTGGGGATGGTGCACAGGTCGGCGAGGTACATCGCCATCGGGTCGTCGGCGCGCTCGCCGATCGCGAAGGCGGTGGTCGGGGTGGTCGGCGAGACCAGCACGTCGACCTGCTCGAAGGCCTTCTCGAAGTCCCGCGTGATGAGCGTGCGGACCTTCTGCGCCGAGCCGTAGTAGGCGTCGTAGTAACCGGAGCTCAGGGCATACGTACCGAGGATCACGCGGCGCTTGACCTCGGGGCCGAAGCCGGCCTCGCGGGTGAGCGCGGTGACGTCCTCGGCGGACTTCGTGCCGTCGTCGCCGACCCGCAGGCCGTAGCGCATGGCGTCGAAGCGGGCCAGGTTGGAGGAGCACTCCGAGGGCGCGATCAGGTAGTACGCGGCCAGGGCCAGGTCGAAGGAGGGGCAGTCCACCTCGACGATCTCGGCACCGAGCTCCTTGAGCAGCTCGACGGACTCGTCGAAGCGCTGCAGCACACCGGCCTGGTAGCCCTCGCCGCGGAACTGCTTGACGACGCCGACGCGCATGCCCTTGACGTCGCCGTTGCGCGCCGCCTCGACGACGGCCGGGACCGGGGCGTCGATGGAGGTGGAGTCCATCGGGTCGTGACCGGCGATGACCTCGTGCAGCAGGGCCGCGTCCAGCACCGTACGGGCGCAGGGGCCGCCCTGGTCGAGGGAGCTGGAGAAGGCCACCATGCCGTAGCGGGAGACGGCGCCGTAGGTCGGCTTGACGCCGACGGTGCCGGTGACGGCGGCGGGCTGGCGGATGGAGCCGCCGGTGTCCGTGCCGATCGCGAGGGGGGCCTCGTAGGAGGCGAGGGCCGCGCTGGAGCCGCCGCCCGAACCACCGGGGATCTTCGTCAGGTCCCAGGGGTTGCCGGTCGGGCCGTAGGCGCTGTTCTCGGTGGAGGACCCCATGGCGAACTCGTCCATGTTGGTCTTGCCGAGGATGACGACGTCCGCTTCCTTGAGCCTGCGCGTCAGCGTGGCGTCGTAGGGCGGGAGCCAGCCTTCGAGGATCTTGGAGCCGACGGTGGTCGGGACGCCCTTGGTGGTGAAGATGTCCTTCAGCGCGAGCGGGACGCCGGCCAGCGGGCCGAGCTTCTCGCCGCGGGCGCGCTTCTCGTCGACGGCGCGGGCCTGCGCGAGGGCGCCCTCGCGGTCGATGTGCAGGAAGGCGTGCACCTTCTCGTCGACGGCCTCGATGCGGGCCAGGTGGGCCTCGGTCACCTGGACGGCGGTGAGCTCGCCGGAGGCGATCTTCGCGGCGATCTCCGCCGCGGTGAGCTTGATGATTTCGGCAGTCATGGTCAGTCCTCCCCCAGGATCTGCGGCACCTTGAAACGCTGCTGCTCCTGGGCGGGGGCGCCGGAGAGCGCCTCCTGCGGGGTCAGCGACGGACGGACCTCGTCCGTACGCATGACGTTGGTCAGCGGCAGCGGGTGGGACGTCGGCGGGACGTCCTGGTCGGCGACCTCGGAGACGCGGGCGACCGCGCCGAGGATGTCGTCGAGCTGTCCGGCGAAGTGGTCGAGCTCCTCGGCCTGCAGCTCCAGACGTGCCAGCCGGGCGAGGTGGGCGACCTCCTCGCGCGTGATGCCAGGCATGCGGCGATCCTTCAGGGGTTCGTGACGGATTCTGGGCAGTTTGATGGCCCAATCCTATCCGGGGCGTCCCCGCACAGCGGCCGCGCCCGTCAGGGGCGCGGGGAACTGCGCGACCAGCCCCCACCGGACCCGCAGACGCGAGCGGAGCGCAAGAGGCACCCCGGTAGGCGCCCCGCCGAACCCCACCGGTCAGGTGACCGGCTGATCGGCCTCCTCCGCGGACGGCGCGACGCCCAGTCGCTCGTCGGCCTCGCGGTGCCAGCCGCTCTCGCTGCGCAGCCGCAGCCACGCCGTCGTCTCGTCCGGCGGCATCGCGGCGGCGACCAGCCACCCCTGCACCGCGTCGCAGCCGAGGTCGCGCAGCCGCTCCCAGGTCTCGTCGTCCTCGACGCCCTCGGCGACGACCAGCAGCCCGAGGGAATGGGCCAGGTCGAGGGTGCAGCGGACGATCTCCGCGTCCTCGTTGTCGATGGCCAGGCGGGCCACGAAGGAACGGTCGATCTTGAGCTCGCTCACCGGGAGGCGGCGCAGGTGGACGAGGGAGGAGTAGCCCGTGCCGAAGTCGTCGAGGGACATCTTCACGCCGTGGCCGGTGAGCCCGGCGAGCGTGTCGGCCGCCCGCTGGGGGTCCTCCAGCAGGACGTGCTCCGTTATCTCCAGCTGGAGCGCGCCCGCGGGCACGCCGTGCCGGGCGAGGCGCGCCGCGACCGAGCCCGCGAAGCCGGGGGTGTGCACGTCGCGGGGCGAGACGTTGACCGCCACGGGCACCTCCAGGCCCATGGCCCGCCACTTCGCGACCTGGCCGAGCGCGGTCTCCAGCACGTACTCGGTGAGCCGGGGCATCAGGCCCGAGGACTCGGCGATGGCGATGAACTCGTCGGGGGAGACCCGGCCCCGCTCGGGGTGCACCCAGCGGACCAGCGCCTCCAGGCCCTCGACATGGCCGTCGAAGCCGACCTTCGGCTGGTAGTGGAGCTCGACGTCGCCCGCGTCCAGCGCCCGCCGGAGATCGCCCAGCAGGCCCAGCCGGTCGAGGGTGTTGCCGTCGCGCCGCGCCTCGTAGACCTCGACGCCGCTGCGGTCGCGCTTGGCCTGGTACATGGCCACGTCGGCGCGGCGCAGCAGGTCGCCCGCGTCCAGCGCGTGGTCGGGGTAGACGGCCACGCCCGCGCTGGCCTCCAGGACGAGGGTGAGCCCCTCCAGGTTGAGCGGGGAGCCCAGGGCGGCCACGAGGGAGCGGGCCACACGCTGGGCGCTGGTGAGGGAGTCGGCGGTGGGGAGCAGCACCGCGAATTCGTCGCCGCCGAGCCGGGCGGCCTCCGCGTCGCGCGGCAGGGCGAGCCGCAGGCGCTCCGCTATCTGCAGGAGCAGCCGGTCCCCGGCGAGGTGCCCCAGGGTGTCGTTGACGGACCGGAAGCGGTCCAGGTCTATGAGGACGAGGGCGGCGCGGGCGCCCCCGCGCTCCGCCTCGTCGAGGGCGGTCCAGGTGCGCTCCAGCAGCCACTGGCGGTTGGGCAGCCCGGTGAGGGGGTCGCGGAGCTGCTCCTCGGCGCGGGCGCGGGCGATCCACAGGGTGGAGTCGAGCGCGATGAGCGGGACGGCGAACAGCGGCAGCAGCATGGGCGCGTGATCGGCGACGACGGCGATGAGCGGCGCGATGCCGAGGAGGGCGCCGCCGACGAGGGCCTGGCGGGCGAGCGCGGTACGGGCGATGCTGCTGAGCCCGGCGCGGGGGGCCATCGAATACCAGAGCAGGACGCGGGTGACCAGGAGGTACGCGAACGAGGCCAGCGCGATCTCGGGGATGGCGGTGATCGGCCAGGTGTCGGGCAGCCAGGGGTTCTCGACGCTGGAGACCACGCCGCAGAGGCGGAGGGCGAGGGCCGCGGCCCCGATGCCCAGGATGTCGACCGCGCCGTGGAGTAACGCCTGGCGCCAGCGGTGGTGGCGCGCGCAGGCGACGAGCAGCACGACGGAGACGCCGATCAGCACGGCGGGCAGCCAGCCGTAGAGCAGCAGCACGGCCAGGGTCAGGGCGGCCCCGGAGCCCGTGCCGCCCCACCAGCGGTCCCGGCCGAGCGCCACGAGGTGCGCGACGATCAGGGCCGCCAGGGAGGCCAGGGCCACGCCGACGGTATGCCCGGGGAACACGGCGTGCCCCTCGCTGAGTACGCGACAGATCCCGGTGGCCAGCGCGAAGACGGCCAGGGTGACGCAGACCGTCGGCAGCACGGGCGGTGGCACCCGGCGCAGCCGGGATGCCGGTTCGGCGCTGTCGGTGGGTTTCATGCCCGTCCCTCTCACAGCCGGCGGTGCCCGCGCCACGGCAGGCGCACATCTCAACAGTAGGCCGCAGAAGGCTACGACGGGCAGCGATCGGCAGCGGTTGCCTGATTGGGAGCCGACCTCTTGTAGCCATCTGGTATGCGCTGTAGGGGTAATGCCCACTGCCTATGCGGCCATTACTCCGGTGGGGTGGCGAACCGTGTTCCGTCGCGTCACCGGGGCTGCCGCCCCGGGCCCCGCTGCGGCCTCGGGTGCGGTTCGGTGCGCCTATTGGGGTGCCTCGTGCGGTTCGTGTGCGGCTGCGGGTCCGTTGTGGCTGGTCGCGCAGTTCCCCGCGCCCCTTACGGGGCCCCCGGTTACTCCGGCTGTGGGACGGCGGCCTCGCGGGCCGCGTCCGGGCCCTGGGCCAGGAGGATGCCGAAGGCGGGCTCCTCCAGGACGGGGACCTTGAGCTGCATCGCCTTGTCGTACTTGGAGCCGGGGTTGTCGCCGACGACGACGAAGTCCGTCTTCTTGGAGACCGAGCCCGTGACCTTGGCGCCGCGGCTCTGGAGGGCTTCCTTGGCCGCGTCACGGGTGTAGGAGGCGAGCGTGCCCGTGACGACGACCGTGAGGCCCTCCAGCGGGCGCGGGCCCTCGTCCTCGGTGGCTTCCTCCTCCATGCGGACGCCCGCGGTCCGCCACTTCTCGATGATCTCGCGGTGCCAGTCCTCGGCGAACCACTCCTTGACCGCGGTGGCGATGGTGTCGGAGACGCCGTCGACGGCGGCCAGCTCCTCCTCGCTCGCCTCCGCGATGCGGTCGATCGACCGGAACTCACGGGCCAGCGCGGCCGCGGCGACGGGGCCCACGTGGCGGATGGAGAGGCCGTTGACGATCCGGGCGAGCGGGCGCTGCCTGGCCGCCTGGATGTTCTCCAGCATGGCGAGGGCGTTCTTCTTCGGCTCGCCCTTCTGGTTGGCGAAGAAGGTGACGACCTTGGGCTCGCCCGTCTTGGGGTCGATCTTGGGCAGGCCGCTGTCCTGGTCCCGTACGTAGGACTTGATGGGCAGCAGCTCCTCGATGGTCAGGTCGAAGAGGTCGCCCTCGTTGGCCATGGGCGGGGTGGCGGGCTCCAGGGGCTGGGTGAGGGCGCTGGCGGCCACGTAGCCGAAGTTCTCGACGTCGAGGCACTCGCGGCCCACCAGGTAGTAGAGCCGCTCGCGGATCTGGCCCGGGCAGGAGCGCGCGTTGGGGCACCGCAGGTCGATGTCCCCCTCCTTCATCGGGCGCAGCCCGGTGCCGCACTCGGGGCACTCGGCGGGCATGACGAACTCCCGCTCGGTGCCGTCGCGCAGGTCGACGACGGGGCCGAGGACCTCGGGGATCACGTCGCCCGCCTTGCGGATGACGACGGTGTCGCCGATGAGCACACCCTTGGCCTTGACGACCTCCTGGTTGTGCAGGGTGGCGAACTCGACCTCGGAACCGGCGACCGTGACGGGCTCGAAGACGGCCTGCGGGGTCACCCGGCCGGTGCGGCCGACGCCGACACGGATGTCGAGGAGCTTGGTGTTGACCTCCTCGGGAGGGTACTTCCAGGCGATGGCCCAGCGGGGGGCGCGGGCGGTGGAGCCGAGCCGCCCCTGGAGGGGGATCTCGTCGAGCTTGACGACGACGCCGTCGATCTCGTGCTCCATGGAGTGCCGGACCTTGGGCTGGCCGTAGTGCGCGATGAACTTGCGCACATCGTCCAGCGAGTCGAAGACCTTGGCGTGCGCGGCGACCGGCAGGCCCCACTCGTGCAGCAGGTCGTACGCCTGTGACTGGCGTTCGATGTCGAAGCCCTCGCGGGCGCCGACGCCGTGGACCACCATGTGCAGCGGCCGGGTGGCCGTGACCTTGGGGTCCTTCTGGCGCAGCGAACCGGCCGCCGCGTTGCGCGGGTTGGCGAAGGGGGCCTTGCCCGCCTCCACCAGGCGGGCGTTGAGCTCCTCGAACTTCTCCATCGGGAAGTAGACCTCGCCGCGCACCTCGACCAGGGCGGGGACGTGGTCGCCCTTCAGCCGCTTGGGGATCTCGTCGATGGTGAGGATGTTCGGCGTGATGTCCTCGCCCGTGCGGCCGTCGCCGCGGGTGGCGGCGCGGGTGAGGCGGCCGTTCTCGTACGTCAGGTTGACGGCGAGGCCGTCGACCTTGAGCTCGCACAGGAAGTGGTAGCCGGCGCCCTCGCCCAGGTCCTTGGCGATGCGCTCGGCCCAGGCGGCGAGCTCGTCGTTGTCGAAGGCGTTGTCCAGGGAGAGCATGCGCTCGCGGTGCTCGACGGCGGTGAACTCCGTCTCGTACGTCCCGGCCACCTTCTGGGTGGGCGAGTCGGGGGTGCGCAGCTCCGGGTACCGCTCCTCCAGGGCCTCCAGCGAGCGGAACAGCTTGTCGAACTCGGCGTCGCTGATGACCGCGCTCTTCACGTAGTACCGGAAGCGGTGCTCCTCGACCTCCTCGGCGAGTCGCGCGTGCCGCTCCCGGTCCTCTGCCGGTACCACGGCAGGCGCGGTCACCGCCGCGAGCTTCTCGTCGCCGTGCTGTCCGCCAGCCACCTTCTCGTCCTCCTGTTGTTCCATGGGCGAGCCCATGAGCGCCGTCACTCAGGGTTGTCCGCGAGCGATCTCGCCGCCCTGACGCAGTGGGCGAGCGCGGTGCGGGCATACGCGGGCGAAGCGCCCGCGAGGCCGCACGAGGGCGTGACGACCACGGACTCCGCGAGAGCCCCCGGTGCCAGCCCCAGCCTGCGCCACAGCGTCCTGACACCCATGACGCTACCGGCAGGGTCTGACAACGGGCCGTCCATACCCGGCACCACGCCCAGGAGAAGCTTCGTGCCCGCCTCCACGGCCTCGCCGAGCGCGTCCTCCTCACGCTCGGTGAACAGGGAGAAGTCGAACGAGATGCCCTCGACCCCGGCCCGGCGCAGCAGCGCGAAGGGCACGCCGGGGGCGCACGAGTGCACGACGGGCGCCGAGCCCGTGGCCTGGCGGGCGACCGCGACCAGGTCGCGGAGCGCGCCTTCGACGACGCTTCGGTCGATCGCGCGATAGGTGCGGTAGCCGCTGGCGGTGCGGACCTGTCCGGTCAGCACCGCCGTCAGCGAGGGCTCGTCGAGCTGGAGGACGAGCCGGGCGCCGGGCACGCGGCGGCGCACCTCGGCGAGGTGGGTGCGGAGGCCCTCCGCGAGGGAGGCGGCCAGGTCGCGGCAGGCACCGGCGTCGCCGAGGGCCGCTTCGCCGCCGCGCAGCTCCAGGGCGGCGGCGAGGGTCCAGGGGCCGACGGCCGAGACCTTCAGGGCGCCCTCGTAGCCCTGGGTGAACTCCTCCAGGGCGTCGAGGTCCTCCCCCAGCCAGGAGCGGGCGCGCTTGGTGTCGCGCCCCGGGCGGTCGCTGATCCGCCATCCGCTGGGCTCCACATGGGCGTGGACGTCGACCAGCATCCCGGCGGTGCGGCCGATCATGTCCGCGCCCGGCCCGCGGGCGGGCAGTTCCGGCAGGTACGGCAGGGCCTCCAGCGACCCCGTGACGGTCCTGGCGGCCTCCCGCGCGTCGCCACCGGGCATCGACCCGATCCCGGTGGCGACCCCTGCGCCCCAGCTCAGCTTGTTGTCAGTCACGCTCTCAGTCACGCAGGAAGCGTAAGGGGCGCGACCGGGCTCCGGTCTCCCGTCTCCGGGCTCAGCGGCCGGGGCGGACCGTCAGGTCGTTGATCTCCGCGTCGCGCGGCAGGTCGAGGGCCAGCAGGATCGTCTCCGCGACCGAGGCGGGGTCGATCCACTTCGCCGGGTCGTACTCCTTGCCCTCCTGCTGGTGGACCTTGGCCTGCATCGGGGAGGCCGTACGGCCCGGGTAGACGCTGGTGACCCGGACGCCGCCCGCGTGCTCCTCGGCCCGCAGCGAGTCGGCGAGCGCCTTGAGGCCGTGCTTGCTGGCCGCGTACGCGCTCCAGTTGGCGTGCGCGGTGAGCCCGGCGCCGGAGTTGACGAAGACGACGTGCCCCTGGGAGATCCGCAGCTGCGGCAGGAAGAGGCGCGTGAGCTCGGCGGGGGCGACGAGGTTGGCGGCGAGCGTGCTGTGCCAGACGCGGGTGGTCAGCTCGCCGACGGCGCCGAGGTCGCAGACGCCCGCGATGTGCAGGAGGGAGTCGAGGCGGTCGGGCAGCGGCTGCTTGTCGAGCGCCCAGGAGATCCGGTCCGGGTTGGCGAGGTCGGCGACGAGCGTACGGGCACCGGGGAAGCGGGCGGCCAGCTCCTTGGCCCGCCCGGCGTCGCGCGCGACGAGGTACAGCTCGTCGCCGCGCTCCTGCAGCCGCCGCGCGACCGCTTCGCCGATGCCCGAGCCCGCTCCGGTGATGAGGTGTGTTGCCATGCCCCCACCTTGCCCTACCAGGGCCTTCCGGATGCGGGCGGGCTCTTGGACGTCAGCCCTGGGCCACGGCTTCCGTTTCCTTGCGCGGGGCGCGCTCCGTCGTCGCGATCGTCGCCGAGCCGACCACGCGCGTGCCGTCGTAGAGCACGATCGCCTGGCCGGGGGCCACGCCGCGGACGGGCTCGGCGAAGGTGACGCGCAGCTCGCCGTCCACGAGCTCGGCGGTCACCTCGGTCTCGCCGCCGTGGGCGCGCAGCTGGGCGGTGTACGTGCCGGGGCCCTCGGGGGCCGTGCCGCACCAGCGGGGCTTGATCGCGGTGAGGGCGGTGACGTCCAGCGCCTCGACGGGGCCCACGGTGACGGTGTTGTTCACCGGGGAGATGTCCAGGACGTAGCGGGGCTTGCCGTCCGGGGCGGGGTGCCCGATGCGCAGGCCCTTGCGCTGGCCGATGGTGAAGCCGTACGCGCCCTCGTGGGTGCCCAGCTTGTTGCCGTCCTCGTCGAGGATGTCGCCCTCGGCCCTGCCGAGGCGCTTCGCCAGGAAGCTCTGGGTGTCGCCGTCGGCGATGAAGCAGATGTCGTGGCTGTCGGGCTTCTTCGCCACGGCCAGGTCGCGGCGCTCGGCCTCGGCGCGGATCTCCTCCTTGGTGGTGAGCGTGTCGCCGAGGGGGAACATCGCGTGGGCGAGCTGGCGCTCGTCCAGGACGCCGAGGACGTACGACTGGTCCTTGGCCATGTCGCTGGCGCGGTGCAGCTCGCGCGTGCCGTCCTCGCCCACCACGACCGTCGCGTAGTGGCCGGTGCAGACGGCGTCGAAGCCGAGGGCGAGGGCCTTGTCGAGGAGCGCGGCGAACTTGATCTTCTCGTTGCAGCGCAGGCAGGGGTTGGGCGTGCGCCCGGCCTCGTACTCGGCGAAGAAGTCCTCGACGACGTCCTCACGGAAGCGCTCGGCGAGGTCCCAGACGTAGAAGGGGATGCCGATGACGTCGGCGGCGCGGCGGGCGTCCCGGGAGTCCTCGATGGTGCAGCAGCCGCGCGCGCCCGTACGGAACGACTGCGGGTTCGCGGACAGCGCGAGGTGCACGCCGGTCACGTCGTGCCCGGCTTCTGCGGCTCGCGCCGCGGCGACGGCGGAGTCGACGCCGCCGGACATGGCGGCCAGTACGCGGAGGCGACGTCCGTCGCGGGGGCCGGTGGGTGCGCCAGGGAAGTCAGTCATAACCCTTCCAGGGTACGGGGCGCCGGCCGCGGGCTTGGCGGTGATCTGGGTGACCCTTGTTTGTCCGGTGCGCCTATTGGGCTGCCTCTTGCGCTCCGCGCGCGGCTGCGGGTTGCGTCGTGGCCGGTCGCGCAGTTCCCCGCGCCCCTATCGGGGCGCGCCCTCTGCCTCACCTTCCGGTTGTGGGCAGGCGTTCCGCAGGGCGGAACGGGTGGGCACAACCGGACCACCGGCCCGCGCCACAAGGGGTTCCCCAGGGTCAGCTCAGGCCTGCGGATCGGGCCCTCTCGACCACCGGGCCGATCGCCTCGGCGACAGCCACCACGTCCGCCTTTGTCGACGTATGGCCCAAAGAGAACCGCAGAGTGCCCCGTGCCAGGTCCGGGGCGCTTCCCGTGGCGAGGACGACGTGGCTCGGCTGGGCGACGCCGGCCGTGCAGGCCGAGCCCGTGGAGCACTCGATGCCCTGCGCGTCCAGGAGCAGCAGGAGGGAGTCGCCCTCGCAGCCGGGGAAGGAGAAGTGCGCGTTGGCCGGGAGGCGGCCCGCCGGGTCGGGGTCGCCGCCGAGCACCGCGTCCGGCACGGCCGACCGCACGGCCTCGATCAGTGCGTCGCGCAGGGCGCCCACCTCGCGCGCGAACGCGTCGCGCCGCTCCGCCGCGAGCGTGCCCGCCACGGCGAACGCGGCGACGGCGGGCACGTCGAGCGTGCCGGAGCGTACGTGCCGCTCCTGGCCGCCGCCGTGCAGCAGGGGTACGGGCGCGTACTGGCGGCCGAGCAGCAGGGCGCCGATGCCGTACGGGCCGCCGACCTTGTGGCCGCTGACGGTCATGGCGGCGAGCCCGGAGGCGGCGAAGTCCACGTCGAGCTGGCCGAAGGCCTGCACCGCGTCGGCGTGCAGGGGTATGCCGAACTCGGCGGCTACGGCGGCCAGTTCCCGGACCGGCATGACCGTGCCGATCTCGTTGTTGGCCCACATCACGGTGGCGAGGGCGACGTCGTCGGGGTCGCGCTCGATGGCCTCGCGCAGCGCGTCGGGGTGCACCCTGCCGCAGGAGTCGACGGGCAGGTACTCGACGGTCGCGCCCTCGTGGGTGCCCAGCCAGTCGACCGCGTCGAGCACGGCGTGGTGTTCGACGGGGCTGGCGAGGACACGGGTGCGGGCGGGGTCGGCGGCCCGCCGGGACCAGTAGAGCCCCTTGACGGCGAGGTTGTCCGCTTCGGTGCCGCCCGCGGTGAACACCACTTCGCTGGGCCGCGCGCCGAGGGCCGCCGCGAGGGACTCGCGGGACTCCTCGACGGTGCGCCGGGCACGGCGGCCCGCGGCGTGCAGCGAGGAGGCGTTGCCGGTGAGGGCGAGCTGGGCGGTCATCGCCTGCACCGCCTCCGGGAGCATCGGGGTGGTGGCGGCGTGGTCGAGGTAGGCCATGGTGGGCACGATTCTACGAGCCGGGACCGGTTCCGCTGAGCTGAGGTTTCCTTCCCGCTCCGGCGGCGCCCCGAAACCGCCGGGGGCCCGGGCTCAGGCGCCGCGCGGGACGCGGGCCAGTTGCCGTGACTGCGCCACCAGGCGGTCCTCGCTGTCCCAGACCTCCGCGTCCTCCTCCAGGTAGCCCCCGGCGAGGTTCCGTGTGGTGATCGACACCCGTACCGGGCCGGGCGCGGGCCGCCGTCGCACGTGCGTGGTGAGCTCGACCGTGGGCACCCACCCGCTGAGGCCCATCTCGAACGCGGTGGGCGGCAGCGCGTCCACGGCCAGGAGCAGCGACAGCGCGTCCGCGGGCCGCCCGTCGGCCAGGCCGAACCAGGCGCGCATCTCGCCCTGTCCGCTCGGCGTGCCCACCGCCCAGCCCGCCGTGGCGGGGTCGAGGCGGATGTCGAGCCGGCCGAAGATCGCGGGGGCGTCCGCGGGCGCCGGGCTGTCGCCATTGCCGTTGCCGTTGCCGTTGCCGGGGCAGTGTTCATACGGCGGCATGGCGGGCGGTTCGGCCGTGGTGCGCACGTCGTCGGTGACGGCGTCCAGGTCGCCGTAGGTGGCGAGCACGCGGATGCGTTCGATCTCGGTGCCGTCCTCCGCGTGCTGGACGAGGGAGGCCTGGCCGGTGGAGAGCGAGCGGCCGGTGCGGACGAGTTCCGTGCGTACGACGGCGGGGCCGGGCCGGGTGGCGGAGAGGTAGTGGGCGGTGACGGAGAAGGGGTCCGGGTGCGGCAGCGCGTCGCCGAGGGCGCGGCCGATCAGGGCGAGGAGGTAGCCGCCGTTGGCCGCGCCGAGGATGGTCCATCCCGGGGAGACGTCCGCGTCGAACACGGAGCGGGCGCCGTCCCGGTCACGGAGGCGTACCGCGGTGTCCCGGTCGAATTCGCTGGTGCCGATGGGTGCCTGAGCCATGGGCCGACGCTACACCCGGAAGTTACTCGTCGGTAAGGTCAGGCTCGTATGGCCGCGGTCACGCCTCCTCGGCCGCCGCGCTCTTGCGGTGCCACGCGCGCGGCGCCCGCCAGTGGAAGCGCATGGCGAGCAGCCGCAGCACGAAGGCCGTCAGCACGGGCAGCCCGGCGGTCTGGGCGCTGAGCGCGTCGAAGCGGATGAGCAGCGCGGCCATGGCGGCGCCGACCATCGCGGGCACCGCGTAGAGGTCGCGGTCCCAGCGCAGCAGCGAGGGCACCTCGTGCGCGAGGATGTCGCGCAGCACGCCGCCGCCCACGGCCGTGGCGAGTCCGAGGGTGGCGGAGGAGGTCAGCCCGAGCCCGTGCGCGTACGCCTTCATGGTGCCGGTGACACAGAACAGCCCGAGCCCGGCGGCGTCGAAGACCCCGACGGCCTTGGTGATCCGCTCGACCTCCGGGTGCAGGAAGAAGACGATCACCGTGGCGGCCAGCGGGGTGAGGAAGTACCCCAGGTCCGTGAAGGCCGCGGGCGGCACCGCCCCGATGATCAGGTCCCGGAGCAGCCCGCCGCCCAGCGCCGTGACCTCGGCGAGCACCGCCATGCCGAAGACGTCGAAGTTCTTGCGTACGGCGAGGAGCGCGCCGGAGATCGCGAAGACGAAGATCCCGGCGATGTCCAGCGAATGCTGGACGGAGGGGCTGAACAGATCGGTGAGCACGCGACATTCTTACTCGTCTCGCACTCGTGTCCGCACAACACCGGTATCGCGCCCCGTAAGGGGCGCGGGGCAGCTGCATTGTGCGGCTCCGCCGCGTGGGCGCGACCAGCCCCCACCGGCCCGCAGCGACCGGCCCCACCCAGCGGAGCGTCAGGCGTTCTCCGGGTGGTGGCAGGCCACGCGGTGTCCCGGCAGCAGTTCGACCAGCGGTGGCTCCTGGGTGGCGCACACCTCCGTCGCCTTCCAGCACCGGGTGTGGAAGCGGCACCCCGGCGGCGGGGCGATGGGCGAGGGCACGTCGCCCTTGAGCAGGATGCGTTCCCGCTTGGTGCGCCGCTTGGGGTCCGGCACCGGCACCGCGGAGAGCAGCGCCGTGGTGTACGGGTGCATCGGCTTCTCGTAGAGCGATGTGCGGTCGGCGAGCTCGACGATCTTGCCGAGGTACATCACGGCGATCCGGTCGGAGACGTGCCGGATGACCGAGAGGTCGTGGGCGATGATGACGTAGGTCAGCCCCAGCTCCTCCTGGAGGTCGTCCAGCAGGTTGACCACCTGCGCCTGGATCGACACGTCGAGGGCGGAGACCGGCTCGTCGGCGACGACCAGCTTCGGCTTGAGCGCGAGCGCGCGGGCGATGCCGATGCGCTGCCGCTGGCCGCCGGAGAACTCGTGCGGGTAGCGGTTGTAGTGCTCGGGGCTGAGGCCGACGAGCTCCAGCAGCCGCTGCACCTCCCGCTTGACCCCGCCCTCGGGGGTGATCCCCTGGAGCTTGAAGGGGGCGCTGACGATGGTGCCGACGGTGTGCCGGGGGTTCAGCGAGGAGTACGGGTCCTGGAAGATCATCTGGACGTCGCGGCGCAGCGGGCGCATGCCCGAGGCGCTGAGGTGGGTGATGTCCCGGCCCTCGAACGCGACCTTGCCGCCGGTGGGCTCCAGCAGCCGGGTGATCAGCCGTCCCATGGTCGACTTGCCGCAGCCGGACTCCCCGACCACGCCGAGGGTCTCCCCCGCGCGCACGTCGAAGCTGATGCCGTCCACGGCCCGGACCGCGCCGACCTGGCGGCGCAGCAGCCCCTTGGTGATGGGGAAGTGCTTGACCAGGCCGTCCACGGCGAGGAGCGGCCCGTCCGCGGTGGGTGCCGTCGGCTGCGCGGGGATGGTGGCGGTTTCGTCGGGCACGGTGCCGTCCTTGTCGTCCTTGTCGTCCCTGGCGCCCTTGGTGTTCCCGGTGTCCTTCACAGCTTGGGCGCAATCTCTTCGGTCCAGATGCGGGTCCGCTCCTCCTGGGTCAGGTGGCAGGCGGACCAGTGGCGGCCCGTGCCCTCGCCGGAGGCGAGCCGCAGCTCGGGCCGTTCGGTGCGGGTGACGTCGCCCTCGGGCAGGTCGGCGTACGGGCAGCGCGGGTTGAAGGCGCAGCCGGACGGCACGTTGATGAGGCTGGGCGGGGAGCCCTTGACGGGGATGAGCCGGTCGGTGCGGCCCCGGTCGATCCTCGGCATCGAGCCCAGCAGCCCCCAGGTGTACGGGTGCTGGGGCTCGGAGAAGACCTTCTCGGCGGGGCCGCGCTCGACGCAGCGGCCCGCGTACATCACGAGGATGTTGTCGGCCAGCTCGGCGACGACGCCGAGGTCGTGGGTGATGATGATGACCGCGGAGCCGAACTCCTTCTGCAGGTCGCGGATGAGGTCGAGGATCTGGGCCTGGACGGTGACGTCGAGGGCCGTGGTCGGCTCGTCCGCGATCAGCAGCTCGGGGTTGTTGACCAGCGCCATCGCGATCATGGCGCGCTGCCGCATGCCGCCGGAGAACTGGTGCGGGTAGTCGTCGACGCGGCGGTGCGGCTCGGGGATGCCGACGCGGTCGAGCATCTCCACGGCCCGCTTGCGCGCCGTCTTCCGGTCCGTTCTGTGGTGCACGCGGTACGCCTCGGCGATCTGCGCGCCGACCGTGAAGTACGGGTGCATGGCGGACAGCGGGTCCTGGAAGATCATGGCCATCTTCCGGCCGCGCAGGGTGCGTACGTGGTCGGCGTCGGCGGCGACGAGCTCCTCGCCGTCCAGCCACACCTCGCCGGAGATCCGGGCCCGCGCGGTGCGGTGCAGGCCCATGATGCCCAGGGAGGTGACGGACTTCCCGGAGCCGGACTCGCCGACGATGCCGAGGGTCTTGCCGGCCTCGACGTCGAAGCTCACCCCGTCGACGGACCTCACCAGGCCGTCGTCGGTGTCGAAGTGGATGCGCAGGTCGCGTACGGAGAGAAAAACCCCCGGCGCGTCGGACGGCGGGGCGGCGACGACCTCGCCGACGATCGCGTCCTGTGGGTCCTGTGGGTCCCGCGGTGCTGTGCTGCGCTGTTCCTTGCCCGGCTCGCTCACGAGTACCTCACCCTGGGGTCGATGGCCGCGTAGACCAGGTCCACCAGCAGATTGCAGAAGACGATGAAGAAGGCGGCGACCAGGGTCACGCCCATGACGATGGGCAGGTCGTTGTCCTGGATGCCCTTGACCGCGTACTCACCGATGCCCTTGAAGGAGAAGACCTGCTCGGTGATGACCGCGCCGCCGAGCAGCAGGCCGAAGTCCATGCCGAAGATGGTGACGATCGGGGTGAGCGCGGAGCGCAGGCCGTGCTTGGCGACGACCGTGCTCTCCTTGAGCCCCTTGGCGCGGGCCGTGCGGATGTAGTCCTCGCTCATCGTCTCCAGCATTCCCGCGCGGGTGAGCCGGGCGTAGAGCGCGGAGTAGAGGAAGGCGAGGCTGCACCAGGGGACGAGCAGGTTCCACGCCCACTGGCCGGGATCGTCGGTGAAGCTCACGTAGTTGATGCCGTCGCCCCACACGGGCCACTGGACGGTGAGGACGCTCAGCGCCAGCATGCCGGTGAAGAAGATCGGCAGGGAGACGCCGGCCAGGGCCACGCCCATGAAGAAGCGGTCGAAGAAGCTGCCCCGCCTCAGGGCCGAGAGCACGCCCACGGCCACGCCCGAGACCAGCCAGATCACGGCGGCACCGACGGCCAGCGAGAGGGTGACGGGGATGCGCGAGGTCAGCTGGGACCAGACCTCGACGTGGCTCTTGAAGGAGTAGCCGAAGCACGGCGCGGAGCAGTGGGAGGCGTCCGGGCCGAACTTGTAGTCGGCGCCCGCCACGATCGCCTTGACGAAGTGCCAGTACTGGGCGTACAGCGGCTGGTCGAGGCCGAGGTTCTGCTTGACCGCCGCGATCGAGTCGCGGTTGGCGTCCTTGCCCACGTACTGGGCGGCGAGCTGGTCGACCGTCTGCCCGGCGATGCGGGGCACGAGAAAGAAGATCGCGAAAGTGACTGCGCTGACCACCAGCAACAGTAGGACCGCGGCGAACAGGCGTCGGATGATGTACGCAGCCACAGCTCTGCGGCACCGGCGTCCGCGGACCGGTCGCAACCGGCCGGGCGGACGCCACTGCCTTCACCTGCCTTTCGGGAAGTCTTCGACGGATGGGCCGCCGCTACTTGGAGGAGCTCATCAGCAGGTAGTCGTACATGCCGAGGTAGGCCTGGGTGACCGTGACATTGGCCGCGTTCTCGGGCCGGAAGAGCAGGTTCTTGCGGTAGATCAGCGGCACGGCGGAGGCGTTCTCCAGCACCAGCTTGTCGATGTCGCCCCACGCCTTGGCGCGGGCCGTGGCGTCGGTGTTGGCGATCGCGTCGTTGAGCGCCTTGTTGATCTGCGGGTCGTCCAGCTCCTGGACGTTGTTGCCGCCGGAGGGCTTGATCGCGGAGCCGTTGACGATCTGGTCGAGGAAGCCGAAGCCGGTCGGCCAGTCGGCACCCCAGGCGGTCATGATCATGCCGAGGTTGTGGCTGTGGACGTAGTCCGGCACGCCCACGAAGTTGGTGAAGTACTTGCCGGTCGGGAAGGTCTTGATGTTCGCGTTGATGCCGATCTTCTTCATCGACGCCTGGACGGCGGTGGCCATGGCCATCTCGGCGGGCCGGTCGGAGCGGGCCGTCAGCGTGGTCTCGAAGCCGTTCGGCTGACCGCACTGCTTGAGCTCGTCCTTGGCCTTGTCGATGTCACCCGCGCTGTTCTGCGTGGGGTAGAGGTCGAACTTGGCGTAGCCGTTGACGGTCGGCGGCAGCATGGTCGAGGCGACGTCGCCCTTGGGGGAGCCGCCCTGGGCCTGCTGGACCGAGACCTTGTCGATCCCCCACTGGACCGCCTTGCGGCAGTGGATGTTGTCGAACGGCTTCACGTGCACGTTCAGGCCGACGTACGACAGGGCGCCGGCGTACGGGCTGTCGGTCTGCTTCTTGTACTTGCCGTCCAGCACCTTCGGCTGGGTCTCCGGGGCCACGCCCGTGCCCGCCGCGTCGACCGTGAGGCTGTCGTTGAGCAGGTTGTTGTCGACGGTCCGCTGGAGGATCTTGAACTTGATGGAGATCTTGTCCGGCAGGGCCTTGCGGATCGGGTCCGTCTTGGGGTCCCACTGCGGGTTGCGCTCCAGCGTCGCGCCCTTGCCGTCCTCGTACGAGGCGAACTTGTACGGGCCGGTGGCGACGATGTGCTTGACGTAGTCGGCGCCCTTGTCGGCCTTCTGCGGCACCGGCGAGGTCTGCGAGAACGTCGCCAGGTAGTCGAAGTCGGCGAACGGGTCCTTCAGGTGGAAGACGATCGTCTGGTCGTCGGGGGTCTCGATGGACTTGATCCCCTCGGGCGACTTGTCCTTGTACGGACCCTGGTACTTGTCGCCGCCCTCCAGGTGCGCCTTGAAGTAGGTGGGGCCGTTGGACAGGGCCTCGGGCGCGAAGTTGCTGCGCTCGATGGCGTACTTGATGTCCTTCGAGGAGATCGGCGTGCCGTCCTCGAACTTCACCCCGGGGCGCAGCTTGTACGTCCAGGTCTTGGCGTCGGGGCTGGGCTTGCCCAGCGACTCGGCGAGGTCGGGGACGACCTCCAGGCCCTCCTTGCCCGCGGCCGGCTTGAAGCTGGTGAGCGTGCGCCCGTAGAGACGGGAGAAGTTCTGCACCCAGCCGTAGTAGGTGTTGCCCGGGTCGAGGGAGTCGGGCACGTCCGAGAGCTCGTAGGAGGCCGTGCCCCCCTTCTTGTCGGACTTGTTGACGATGGAGGTGAGGGCGGCGTCGGCGACCGCGTCCTTGGCCCCGCCGCCGCTGCCCTTGCCGCTGTCGCTCTTCGATCCGCTGCACGCGGACGCCCCCAGCGCCAGCACCACTGCCGTGGCGAGCACAGCCGTCGCTTTTCTTGTCTTCACCTTGAGAGATGCCCCCTTGGTCGGTGGGTGGGGTGACGCGGTGGACGGAAGGTCGCCGCGGATCACTTGCTGCGCGGGTCGAGGGCGTCACGCAGCCCGTCGCCCAGCAGGTTGAAGGCCAGCACCGTGAGGAAGATGGCGAGACCTGGCACGAACATGTACTGCGGATCGGCCTCGTAGAGGCCGACGGCGTTGGTGAGCATGCCGCCCCAGGACGCCTGCGGCGGGGCGATGCCCACGCCGAGGAAGCTCAGGGCGGCCTCGAAGAGGATGTTCGTCGGGATGAGCAGGGTCGAGTAGACCAGGATCGGGGCCACCAGGTTGGGCAGCAGCTCCCGGAAGAGGATGAAGGGCCCCCGCGCGCCCAGGCTTCTGGACGCCTCGACGAACTCCCGTTCCCGCAGGCTGAGCGTCTGCGCCCGCACGATGCGGCCCATGTAGGGCCAGTTGAAGAAGCCGATCACGAAGATCAGCACGCTGATGCGCAGCGGGAGCCCGGAGAGCCCGAACGCGCCGTCCTGCAGCGCCGCCGAGATGGAGATCGCGAACAGCAGGAGGGGGAAGGCGAGGAAGGTGTCCATCAGCCTGCTGATCGCGCTGTCCACCCAGCCGCCGTAGAAGCCGGCGACGACCCCGAGCACGGCGCCGATGACCACCGAGAGCACGGTGGCCCCGGTGGCGACGATCAGCGACACCCAGGAGCCCTCGATGATGCGGGCCAGGATGTCGCGGCCGTACTGCGGCTCGACGCCCAGCGGGTGTTCCCAGCTCATCCCGCCGAAGGCGCCCTTGGGCGCGAGCTTCTCGGGGTCGATGAGCTCCTGGTGGAACTGGTTGGGGTCCAGCCCGAAGACCGACTCGATCGGCTTGGCCAGGACGGCGAGCAGGATCAGCAGCACCACCACGACGCCGCCCGCGACGGCGACCTTGTCGCGCTTGAAGCGGATCCAGGCGATCTGGGTGAGTGAACGCCCCTGGATCTGCGCCTTGTTCGCCCCGGCGAGTACGGCCTCCGGCTGTGCTCCGGCGGCTCCCCCGGTGGTCTCGATAGGTGCGGTCACAATGCCTTCGACCCCTCTCGGGCCGGGGGTGACCGGCCCACGCCCGCCATGGACGGCGGCTTCGAACTCACAGGTACACGTGCAATCTGGTGCAGTTGGTACAGGTGGCGCGGAAGGTCACAGAAGAGGGCTCGTACGCAGGAGCGACGTCCCTTGGAGCGGGAGTCTTCATCGCGGCGGCGATCACCCGCCAGCCCCGGCCGGGAATGGATGCGCAACCGTGATGTGACCACGGGGCTTCCGTTATCCGGACACGAGGGGATGCTGACCGGATACCTGCCTGCCACGCGTCAACTCATGCCGCCTGCAAGCATATTGGGAAAACGGCACTCCGTCCCCGGGCCGCAGCGTCCGAATATCGGAATGCTGAAATTCGCCCCGCCTGAATTCAGGTGGACAGAGGGAGTCCGGTGCGCCCCGTAAGGAAGGCGCCCCGTCAGGGGCGGGGCCGTATCGATATGCGGCTCCGCCGCGCGGGCGCGACCAGGCACCCCGTCAGAGGCGCGGGACCGTGTCAACCTGCGGCTCCGCCGCGCGGGCGCGACCAGGCACCCCGTCAGGGGCGCGGGACCGTGTCAACCTGCGGCTCCGCCGCGCGGGCGCGACCAGGCACCCCGTCAGGGGCGCGGGACCGTGTCAACCTGCGGCTCCGCCGCGCGGGCGCGACCAGGCGCCCCGTCAGGGGCGCGGGGAACTGCGCGAGCAACCCGAGGCAACCCGCAGCCGCCCGACGACATGACGAGCCGAGCTCGTAGGCAAAGTCAGTACGCCTGCGCGGACGCGCCACCAGGCCAAGCGGCCGGAGGATACCCGTACCCACCAACGGCAGGCGGCGCCGCCGAGGCGGCGCCCCCATAGACGTCGCGGTCGTAGAACGGCCGCGCATTCGCCCGCATCCACATGGCGACCGGATCGTGCTCATCGGACAGCGCCACCGTGGACACCGGCAACCCCTCCGGCACCGCGCCGACCGACTGCCGCATCATGTCCCGGACCGTGTCCACGGCGGCCCGCGAGGTGTCGTAGAGGTCGAGGCCGATGGCCAAGTAGGCGGCGCCCAGGGCGGGCTGCACCCAGGCGCGGCGCAGCGCCCGCACGGCGGGGGTGCGCTGGGCGTTCTGCCCGAGCAGCGCGTAGAACTGCGGGATGTCGAGGGCGGGCTCGCTCAGCTGGAGGGGCCCGGCGGGCAGCCGCTCCAGGCCGCCCGCGATCCGCCGCAGGTCGAGCCACGGCACGCCGACACCGCCGCCGGGCGCGTGCGGGTTGAGCCACAGGCCCCAGCGGTCGGGGTAGAGCGCCTCGGCGACGGCCCGGCCGGGGACGACGACATGGGCACGGTTCCAGCCGCTCGCGGCGAGCTCCTGCGCGGAGGTCACGCACGGGGCGTAGCCGAGGCCGTCGACCTCCATGTTGCCGTACTGGGCATCGGGCGAACCGGGCCGGCCGTGCCAGAGCAGCATCCAGACACTGCCCTCCACCAGTGCCTTCAGCAGCGCCTCGTACGCGTCGTACCGGCCGGGCGCCACTTGGCGCAGCATCTGCTCCACGCCGCTCTCCGCGCCCGCGCTCACCTGGCTCCGCCTCTTCTCTCGGCCGTCTCCCGGCCGCTCTCTCCAGTGCCCCGGGGCACGCAGGCGCGCCCGGTCCGGTCATCCAACCAGCTTACGAGCCCGCGGCGGCGGGCAAGGGAGGAGTCACAGGTCACGGTCGTAGAACGGGCGGACCTTCGCCAGCATCCAGTCACTCACCGGGTCCCGTGCGACGTCCAGGAGGACGAGCTGCACGGGCCACTCCACGGGCACCCGGCCGAGCGCGCGGCCGACGGCCTCGTGGGCGGCGGCGCGGCTTTCGGGGTCGGGCAGGTCGAGCTCGATGCCGACGAAGAGCGCGGGGGGCGCGCCCTCGACGCTGGCGAGCGCGCGGCGCGCGGTCCGTACGCCGGGGGCGGCGGCGAACTCCAGCCCGGCGGCGGCCAGGAAGCCGGTGGGCTCGTGCTGCCAGTCGGGCTGGAAGAGGCGCACCCGGCCGCCGGTGGCGTCGCCGTCGAGGAGGGTGCGCCCGGCCCGGCACAGCGCGGCGACGGCGGGCGGCGGCAGGGGTGCGCCGACGGCGCCCTCGGGGTTGACGGCGATCCCGACCTGCGGGGGCAGACCGCGGGCGAACTCGACGGCGGGGGCCACGGCGAAGGGCGTGCGGTCGCCGACGACCCGGAGGAACTCGGCCTCGGAGCTGAACACCGGCACGTAGGCGGCGCCGTCGAGCTCCAGGGCGGGCAGGTCGAGGTCGCGGCTGTCCGGCCCGCCGCCGCTCGGCAGCGGCACCCAGACGTGGCTGCGCCCGAGCGTCTCGACGATGCGGGCACCGGCGTCGGGCGCGCCCAGGGAGGCGGCGAGCACCGCTTCGAGTTCGTTGGCGGGCCAGCCCTCGGGAAGACCGCCCACGGGGGCACCGACCGGGGCCGCGGGCCGACCGTACTGCTCGGGGATGCTCATCTCGTCCAACCGCCGTCTCTCACAAAGCCGCACCCGAACCCTAACGGTTGCCCCCCGCCCCGCGCCTGCGGCCTGGGCAATTACGCCCCGTCAGGAGCGCCTTTCAAGGGGCGCGGGGAACTGCGCGGCCAGCCCCCACCGGCCCGCAGCCGCCCGACGACATGACGAACCGAGCCAGTAGGCGGCAGGGGCGCGGGGAACTGCGCGACAAGCCACACACAACCCGCACCCGCCCGACAACAACAACCCGGCAGACGCTCAGGCGCCCCGCCCAAAAGCAAAGCGCAGCGCCCGCGCCGCCGCGCGATCCAGAACGACCACCGACCGCACACCACCCGGCACGCGCCCCGCCGCCGAGGCGGAAAGCAACCGCCCCATCGCCCGCCGATGCCGCCGGAACGCCCGCGCGGACACGGCACGCCCGCGCGCCGCCTGCCCCGCCAGCGCGACATCGGGGTGCACGTCGAGCACCACCAGATACAGACACGACCCCCGCCGCCGTGCCTCCCGCCCCAGCCACCACCGCACCCACCCGCGCTGGCCGCAGTCGTGCACGACCCCGCTGGCCCCCGAGCGCAGGGCACTCCGCAGGGC
>NZ_JAINFC010000389.1 GCF_020740835.1 Streptomyces sp. UNOC14_S4 | reverse complement strand
GTCCCCGCCGCGCACCCCCTCACCGCCGTCGTCCACACCGCGGGCATCACCGACGACGGCCTGGTGTCCGCCCTGACGCCCGAACGGCTCGCGCGCGTGCTCCGTCCGAAGACCGACGCGGCCTGGCACCTCCACGAGCTCACCCGGGACGCGGACCTGTCCGCCTTCGTCCTGTTCTCCTCCGCGGCGGCGGTGATCGGCGGGCCGGGCCAGGCCAACTACGCCGCCGCCAACGCCTTCCTCGACGCCCTCGCCGCGCACCGCCACGCCCACGGTCTCCCTGCCGCCTCCCTCGCCTGGGGCCTGTGGGAACAGACCACCGGTGTGAGCGCGCACCTGGAGGAGGCCGACCACCGGCGCATCGCCCGCTCGGGCCTGCTGCCGATCACCGAGGCGGCCGGACCGGCGCTGCTGGACGCGGCCCTGGGCCTGGGCCGGGCCGCCGTGGTCGTCACCCCGATGGATCTGGCGGCCCTGCGGGAGAACGCCGCCCAGGCGCCCGTGGTCATGACCGCGCTGGCGGGCCGCCCCGCGGCGCGCCGGGCGGCCCGCAACACCGACGCGGGCCCCGGCTCACTGGCCGACCGGCTGGCGGGTGTGGACGAGGCGGAGCGGGTCCGCGTCCTCCTCGACCTGGTGCGCGAGGAGATGGCGGCGGTCCTGGGCCGTACGGACCCCGGCGGCATCGACGCGGCGCGGCCGTTCCAGGAGGTCGGGTTCGACTCGCTGACCTCGGTCGAGCTGCGCAACCGGCTCGGGTCCCGCACGGGGCTGCGGCTGCCGTCCACGCTGGTCTTCGACCGGCCCACACCCGCCGAGCTCGCGGAGTACCTGCGAGACGCGCTGCTGGAATCGGTGCCGGGGGCGGCTTCCACCGCCCGGCACACGGTCGACTTCGCGGCCGAGGTGCGGCTCGCCGAGGACGTGCGGGCGGCGGCGGAGGTCGTACGGGGCGCCGACGACCCCGCGGAGGTGTTCCTGACCGGCGCGACCGGATTCCTCGGGGCGTTCCTGCTGCGCGACCTGATGCGCTCCACGCGGGCCACGGTGCACTGCCTGGTGCGCGGCGAGGACGAGACCGCGGCCCTGCGGCGGCTGCGCGAGAACATGGAGTGGTACCGCGTCTGGGACGAGGTGGACCCGGCCCGGCTGCGGATCCTGGTCGGCGACCTCGCGGAGCCGCGCCTGGGCCTGACGGAGGATCAGTTCGACGCCCTGGCCCGCACCGTGGACGTCGTCTACCACGCGGGTGCCACCGTGCACTGGCTGCGCCCGTACACCGAGCTCAAGGCGGCCAACGTGGGCGGCACGGAGGAAGTGCTGAGGCTGGCCGCACGCCACCGCACGGTGCCGGTCCACTATGTGTCGACCGTGGGCGTCTTCGCCGGCGCGGCCACCGAGGGGGTGCCGTTGAAGGTGGACGACACCACCGGCCCGGCGGAGATCCTCCCCACGGGCTATGTGCAGAGCAAGTGGGTCGCCGAGCACGTCATCGGCCTGGCGCAGGAGCGTGGCCTGCCGGTCTCCGTCTACCGCGTCGACGTGATCTCCGGCGACCAGGCCAACGGGGCGTGCCAGACCCGTGACTTCGTGTGGCTGAGCCTCAAGGGCCTGATCCAGGCCGGTGCCGTGCCGGACGACCTCGCGGGCGAGGTCCACGCGGTGCCGGTGGACTACGTCAGCTCGGCGATCGTGGCGATCTCCCGGGAGGCCGCCAACACCGGCAGGACGTACCACCTGTACAACCGGAGCGGGCTCTCCTTCACCCGGTTCGCCGAACACCTCCGGTCGGCCGGTTACCCGCTGGAGGAGCTGGATCGGGGCACGTGGCGGGAGCGGGTGGCGGCGGACGCGGACAACGCCATGTCCCCGCTGCTGGAGGCGTTCGAGGCGATGGTCTCCGCGAGCGGTTCCTTCTACCCGCCGTTCGACACGTCGGACACGGAGGAGGCCCTGCGGGGCACCGGTGTGCGGTGCCCCGAGTTCAGCACGGAACTCTTCGGGAAGTACGTGGAGTTCTTCGTCGAAGAGGGCTGGTTCCCGCGCCCGGCGGGGGACCGTACCGCCTCGGCGTGACGGAATCATGAGACCGGGGGCCGGTCGTCCTGTCACGGACGACCGGCCCCCGGTCTCGTGTACCGCGCCGTGGAACGCCTACGGCCTACGCCGACACCGGCGCCAGCTTGTCCTCCAGGCCCGGGTGGGCGTCGAGCCAGCGGCGGGCCGACTCCTTCTCCTTGCCCTTGCCGCCGTTCTTGAGCTCGACCTCCAGCGAGGAGAGGTCCTTCTCCGACATCTTGAAGTCCTTCAGCCACTGGGCGATGCGCGGGAAGTCCTTCTCGAAGTCCTTCTTCCCGACGGCGTGGATCTGCTCGCCCTTGCCCCAGGCGCCCTTGGGGTCCTTGAGCTTCTTGAGGTCGTGCGCCCCGTAGGCCCAGTGCGGGGACCACAGGGTGGTGACGATGGGCTCCTTCTTCTTGACGGCCCGGTCGAGCTCGGCGAGCATCGCGGAGGTCGACGAGGAGACGACCTTGTACTCGCCGTCCAGGCCGTACTCCTTGAGCACCTTGTCGTTGAGGGTGCCCATCATCCCGGCGCTGGACTCGATGCCGACGATCTTCCCGCCGAACAGGTCGCCCTTGCCCTTCAGGTCCTCCAGCGAGTCGATGCCCTTGACGTAGGAGGGCACGGTCAGCTCCAGCGACGTGGGCCCGTACCAGGAGCCCAGGTCGGTGAGCCGGTCCTGGTACCGGTCCATGTACTGCTTGTGCGTCGTGGGCAGCCACGCGTCGAGCTGGACGTCCATCTGGCCCTGGGCGAGCGCGGTGTAGAGCGGGCCGGGGTCGAGCTGCTTGACGTCCGGCTTGTAGCCGCGGTCCTCCAGGATGTTCTGCCACAGGTAGGTGCTGGCCACGGCCTCGTCCCAGGGGAAGTAGCCGAGCTTGACCTGCTTGCCGCCGCCGACGTTCTTCCCGGCGGCCACGTTCTCCTTGCCGCCGTTCCCGGCGATGCTCATGCCGCCCGCGACCAGGGCGAGGACGACGACACCGACGGTGGCGACGGCCGTGCCGGGCCGGTAGCGCAGGAAGGCGGCACGGGCCGTCGTCGCCGCGGACTTGGCGAGGGCACGGCGGCCGAGCGGGGAGACCCGCTGGTTGAGTGCGCCGGTCATCCGGTCCAGGTAGACGGCGAGGACGACCACGGCGATGCCGCTCTCCACGCCGCCGCCGATGTCGACCTGGGTGACGGCCGCGTACACGGCCTCGCCGAGGCCGCCCGCGCCCGCCATGCCCGCGATGACGACCATGGACAGGGCCAGCATGATGACCTGGTTGACGCCCGCCATGATCGTGGGCAGGGCGAGCGGCAGCTGCACCCGGGTGAGGGTGTCACGCGGCGTCGTGCCGAAGGCCTTCGCGGCCTCGACGAGCTCGCCGTCGACCTGACGGATGCCGAGCTCGGTCATCCGCACGCCGGGCGGCATCGAGAAGACGATGGTGGCGATCAGACCGGGCAGCGGGCCGATCGAGAAGAACATGACGCCGGGCAGCAGGTAGACGAAGGCGGGCATCGTCTGCATGACGTCCAGGACGGGCCGCAGCGCACCGCTGACGGCCCGGCTGCGGGCCGCCCAGATGCCCAGCGGCACGGCGAACAGCAGGGTGATCAGGCTCGCGACGAGGACGAGCGCCAGCGTCGACATGGCCCGGTCCCACAGGCCGAAGGAGTCGACGAGCGCGAGGCCCGCGAAGGCGAGGACGGCGGGCAGCAGGCCGCGCAGCCACCATGCGATGACGGCGAGGATGCCCGCCATGAGCAGCGGGCTGGGGCCGCGGAGCACGTCGCCGACGCCGTCGTACGCCCCGCTGAGCACGGTGTTGATGACGTCGAAGAGCCAGCTCAGGTGGGTCTGGAGCCAGCTGACGGCGGACTCGACCCAGTGGCCGAAGTGGAACCTAGGCACCGGCGGGCACCTCCTCCGCGACGGCCTCCACGACAGCAGGCGCCTTCACGGCTTCCCGAACGGCCTTCGGCTCGTCGCCCAGGGCCGCGAGCAGCCGGTCGCGGGTGACCACGCCGGTGAGCTCGCCGCGCTCGTCGGTGACGGCGACGGGCAGGTCGCTGTGCGAGAAGGGGGTGAAGAGCTCGTGCACGGGTGTATCGGCCTCCACCGTGGCGGGCGCGGCGGCGAGGACCTCGGCGGCGTTGCCGGGGGCCGTCGTGTCCATGATCGAACCGGCGGTGAGCACGCGGGAGCGGTCGACGTCCTGGATGAAGGAGGCGACGTAGTCGTTGGCGGGCCGCACGAGGATGTCCTCGGCGGTGCCGTTCTGCACGACACGGCCGTCGCGCATGACGGCGATGCGGTCGCCCAGGCGCATGGCCTCGTTGAGGTCGTGGGTGATGAAGACGATGGTCTTCTTCAGCCGCGTCTGGAGGTCGAGCAGCTGGTCCTGCATGTCGCGGCGGATCAGCGGGTCGAGGGCGCTGAAGGACTCGTCCATCAGCAGCAGGTCGGCGTCGGTGGCGAGCGCGCGGGCGAGGCCCACGCGCTGCTGCATGCCGCCGGAGAGCTCGTCGGGCCAGGAGCTCTCCCAGCCCTTGAGGCCCGCGAGCTCCAGGGCCTCGGCGGCCCGCTCCTCGCGCTCCTTGCGGGCCACGCCCTGCACCTCCAGGCCGTAGCCGGCGTTCTCCAGCACGCTGCGGTGCGGGAAGAGCGCGAAGTGCTGGAACACCATGCTGATGTGGCGCGAGCGCACCTCGCGCAGCTCGCGCGGGGCCAGGGCGGTGAGGTCCTGACCGTCGTAGAGCACACGTCCGGCGGTCGGTTCCAGCAGGCCGTTCAGCATGCGCAGCAGCGTGGACTTGCCGGATCCGGAGAGACCCATCACCACGAAGATCTGACCGGCCTCCACCTCGAAGGAGGCGTCGATGACCGCCGCGGTGGTGCCGTCGGCGCGCAGCTCCTCACGGCTCGCGCCGTTCTTGAGCCGCTCGACGGCCGCTTCGGGTCGTTTGCCGAACACCTTGAACAAGTGCTCGGCGTGAAGCCTGGACACATACACCTCTCGGGTCGATCTCAACGACGCCCCGGCTCTCCCCCGACGTGCCGGAACGTGGAGCGGTGCGGTATCGGTCCGCGTGCCCGGCCGTACGGGTACGGCACGGGGTCCGCTCCGGTGCCGCGCCTGCCCCCGATCAATCCGGGCAAACGGAACAGTGATCCGGTTCACATGCGCGGGGCGGGATTGTCGGTGGCATGCGGCATGATCGGACCCGTGACGCGACGCCTGATGCTCCTCGACACCGCTTCCCTGTACTTCCGCGCCTATTTCGGGGTGCCGGACACGGTCAGGGCCCCCGACGGCACCCCGGTGAACGCGGTGCGCGGGCTGCTCGACTTCATCGCCCGGCTCGTCCAGGACCACCAGCCGGACTCCCTCGTGGCCTGCATGGACGCCGACTGGCGGCCGCAGTGGCGGGTCGATCTGATCCCCTCGTACAAGGCGCACCGGGTCGCCGAGGAGGTCGAGGGCGGCCCCGACGAGGAGGAGACGCCGGACACGCTCTCCCCGCAGGTCCCGGTGATCGAGAGCGTGCTGGACGCGGTCGGCATCGCCCGGGTCGGCGCCGCGGGCTACGAGGCGGACGACGTCATCGGCACCCTGACCGCGCGGGCGAGCGGCCCGGTGGACATCGTCACCGGCGACCGCGACCTCTACCAGCTGGTGGACGACCGGCGCGGGGTGCGGGTGCTGTATCCGCTCAAGGGCGTCGGCACCCTCCAGGCCGTCGACGAGTCGCTGCTGCGCGAGAAGTACGGGGTGGACGGCGCCCACTACGCCGACCTGGCGCTGCTCCGGGGCGACCCGAGCGACGGCCTGCCGGGCGTGCCGGGCGTCGGGGAGAAGACGGCCGCGAAGCTGCTGGCCGCCCACGGCGACCTGGCGGGGATCGTCGCCGCCGCGCAGGATCCGGCGTCGAAGCTGACGCCGGCGCAGCGGAAGCGGCTGCTGGAGGCGAGCTCCTATCTGGAGGTCGCGCCGAAGGTCGTCCGGGTGGCGTCGGACGTTCCGCTCGGTTCGTTCGACGCGGCGCTGCCGCGGGAGCCGCGGGATCCGATGACGCTGGAGGTTCTGGCCGAGCAGTGGGGGCTGGGCGGGTCGCTTCAACGACTGCTTGCGGCACTTGCGGTCTGAACGCTTCGCGGCCGCCGCGGGTCGTGTGTGGTTGCTCGCGCAGTTCCCCGCGCCCCTGACGGGGCGCGACCCCGGGCTGTTAAGTTAGGTGAGCCTAACTCGGCATGCCGTCGTACAGGGGAGAACGCCATGGCTGAACGTCCCGTCCGGAAGAAGCCGCAGCTCACTCGCGCGCACGTGGTGCGTACGGAGCGGCTGACGCCGCACATGGTGCGGGTCGTGCTCGGTGGCGAGGCCCTCGCGGGGTTCGGGGCCGGTGAGCACACCGACCACTACGTCAAGCTGCTCTTCCCGGTGCCCGGCGTCGTCTACCCGGAGCCCTTCGACATGGAGGTGATCCGCCGGGACCTCCCGCGCGAGGTATGGCCCGTCACCCGGACGTACACCGTGCGCTCCTTCGACCGCGAGCGCCACGAGCTGGTGATCGACTTCGTGGTGCACGGGGACGAGGGGCTGGCCGGTCCGTGGGCGGTCTCGGCGCAGCCGGGTACGGAGATCCTCTTCCTCGGGCCCGGCGGCGCCTACTCCCCCGACCCGGCCGCCGACTGGCACCTGCTCGCGGGCGACGAGAGCGCGCTGCCCGCGATAGCCGCTGCCCTGGAGCGGATGCCCGCCGGGGTGCCGGTGCGCGCCTTCGTCGAGGTCGCCGATGCCCGGGAGGAGCAGGAACTGGAGCTTCCGGAGGGCGTCGAGGTCGTCTGGCTGCACCGCGGCGCCGCGCCCGTGGGCGAGGCCCTGGTCAAGGCGGTGCGCTCGCTGGAGTTCCCGCCCGGTGACGTCCACGCCTTCGTCCACGGCGAGGCGGGCTTCGTCAAGGAACTGCGCCGCCTGCTGCGCGTGGAGCGCGAGATCCCGCGCGAGCGCCTGTCGATCTCGGGCTACTGGCGGCTCGGCCACAACGAGGACGGCTGGCAGGCGTCGAAGCGCGAGTGGAACCAGCAGGTGGAGTCCGAGCAGGAAGGTCAGGCCGCGGCGGCCTGACCTTTGCGACTGCGTCGCTGCCCATGCGGCGCAGTCGCCGCCTACGAGCTCGGTCCGCAGTGTCGTTCGGCGCGTGCGGGCCGGTGGGGGCTGGCCGCGCAGTTCCCCGCGCCCCTGACGGGGCGCGCCCTGCCGTCGGAGGCCCGCCCCCGAAGGGGCGCGGGG
>NZ_JAINFC010000388.1 GCF_020740835.1 Streptomyces sp. UNOC14_S4 | reverse complement strand
CCGCCTCGTGGGCGGGCGACGCGACGGGCGGCGTAGCCCTGGCCCCCCTGGTTCCCCTGGCCCCCCGGCTGGGGCGCGAGCGGCTGTTGCCACGTCTGCGTGTCCCACGTCGGGGTCTGCCAGGTCTGCGTCACGGGGTCCGCCTGCGCGTACCCCGGCTGCTGGCCCTGCGCCGAGGGCCACGCCCCGGGGTGCTGCGGCTGCTGGTGCTGCTGCTGGGGTTGCTGTTGCTGCTGCGGCTGTGCGTAGGGCTCGTACGGCTGTTGCTGCCGGTAGGCGTCGTCGTAGCCCGGCTGAGCCTGTGGCTGTACGCCCTGCTGCTCGTACGGACCGTACGTCCCCCGCGGCTCGTACGGGTCGTACGGCCCGTATCCGTTGTGCGGCTGATTGCTCATCGTGGCCGGGTCACCCTCCTGCGAAGGGCGGGAGCACCTCGACGGTGCCGCCCTCCGCCAGCTGGACCGTGGAGTGGTCGCGCGTACCGACCGGGTCGCCGTCGACGAGGAAGGAGCAGCGCAGCAGCACCCGCGCGAACTCCGGACGCCCCTCGTGCCGCCGCCGGGCGGCGTCGAGCGCCTCCGCCAGCGTCGTCGCCGCGTACGGCTCCTCCGCCGTGCCCGCGGCGGCCTTCGCCGCGGCCCAGTAACGGATCGTGCCCGCCGGTCCCGGCTGCCTCGGCAGCCCCGCCGGTGCTGCCGGGGCGCCCCCCGGCTTCACCGGACGGGCCGGTTGTGTCGTCGCCACGGCGACCCCTTTCCTCAAGTGCAACCCCCATGATGACGGGTGTATCCCTGCTCACGCCGCCCGCCCGCGAATAGGGAGGCCCCGTGGCGAGCCACTCGCTTAGGCTTCCTGTGTGTTGGTACGACTTTCGCGGGCGTATCTGAGGCCCTACTCCAAACCCATTGCGCTGATCGTGCTGCTGCAGCTCGTCCAGACGCTCGCCACCCTCTACTTGCCCACCCTGAACGCGGACATCATCGACGGCGGCGTCGTGAAGGGAGACACGGGCTACATCCTGCGCTACGGCGGATGGATGCTCGGAGTCTCCCTCGCGCAAGTCGTGTGCGCCGTCGGCGCCGTGTACTACGGCGCACGCACCGCCATGGCGCTCGGCCGTGATCTGCGCGCCGCGGTCTTCGACCGGGTGCAGTCCTTCTCCGCTCGCGAGATGGGCCGCTTCGGCGCCCCCTCGCTGATCACTCGCACCACCAATGACGTCCAACAGGTCCAGATGCTGGTCCTGATGGCGTTCACGCTGATGGTCTCCGCCCCGATCATGTGCGTCGGCGGCATCGTCATGGCGCTCAACCAGGACGTTCCGCTCTCCGCGCTGCTCCTGGTGATCGTGCCGGTGCTCGGCATCATCGTCTCGCTGATCGTCTGGCGCATGCGGCCGCTGTTCCGCGGCGTCCAGGAGCGCATCGACACGGTCAACCGTGTGCTGCGCGAGCAGATCACCGGCATCCGCGTCATCCGCGCCTTCGTGCGCGACACCCACGAGCGCCGCCGCTTCGAGGGCGCCAACAACGAGCTCATGGACGTGTCGCTGCGCGCCGGGCGGCTGATGTCCCTGATGTTCCCCGCCGTGATGCTGGTGGTGAACCTCTCCTCGATCGCCGTCCTGTGGTTCGGCGGTCAGCGCATCGACAGCGGCCATATGCAGATCGGCGCGCTGACGGCCTTCCTCAGCTATCTGATGCAGATCCTCATGTCCGTCATGATGGCCACCTTCATGTTCATGATGGTGCCGCGGGCCGAGGTCTGCGCCGAGCGCGTCCAGGAGGTCCTCTCCACCGACTCCAGTGTCGTGCCGCCCGTCGCGCCCGTCGTCGAGCTGCGCCGCTCGGGCCATTTGGAGCTCACCGGGGTCGAGTTCCGCTACCCCGGCGCCGAGCAGCCCGTCCTCAGGGACGTCTCCCTGGTCGCCAGACCCGGCGAGATCACCGCCGTGATCGGCTCCACCGGCAGCGGCAAGTCCACCCTGCTGGGCCTCGTGCCCCGGCTCTTCGACGCCACCGGGGGCACCGTGTCCGTGGACGGCGTGGACGTCCGCGAGCTCGACCCCGTCGTGCTCTCGCAGGTCATCGGCCTCGTCCCGCAGAAGCCCTACCTCTTCTCCGGCACCGTCGCCTCGAACCTCCGCTACGGCAGGCCCGACGCCACCGACGAGGAGCTGTGGCAGGCGCTGGAGACGGCCCAGGCCCGCGACTTCGTCGAGAACATGGAGCTCGGCCTGGAGGCACCCATAGCCCAGGGCGGCTCCAACGTCTCGGGCGGCCAGCGCCAGCGCCTGGCCATCGCCCGGGCCCTGGTCCGCCGCCCGGAGATCTATCTGTTCGACGACTCCTTCTCCGCCCTCGACTACGCCACCGACGCCCGGCTGCGCGCCGCCCTGGCCCGCGAGACCGGCGACGCGACCGTCGTCATCGTCGCCCAGCGCGTCTCCACCATCCGTGACGCCGACCGCATCGTCGTCCTCGACGAGGGCCACGTCGTCGGTACGGGCACCCACCACGAACTGATGGCGACGAACGAGACCTACCGGGAGATCGTGCTCTCCCAGCTCACCGAGGAGGAGGCGGCGTGACGTCCCCGGAAAGGCCGGCGCAGCCCGGCGGAGAGAGCGGGAAGACCACCGCCGGGCCAGGAGCCACCGGCTCCGGAGCCGGTGAGTCCAAAGCGGCAGGGCCAGGAGCCGCAGGGGCAGGAGCGGCAGGGTCAGGAGCCGCAGGGCCGGAAGCGAAACCGGCGGCGGCCCCGGCCCGCAGAGGCCCGGCCCCCGCCGCGGGCATAGGCCGCTTCATGGGTGGCCAGCCCACCGAGAAGTCCATGGACTTCGCCGGGTCGAGCAAGCGGCTGCTGCAGCTGCTGCGCCCGCAGCGGGCCCTGGTCGTCGTGGCCGTCGTGCTCGGCGTCGCCAGCGTCGCGCTGTCCGTCCTCGGCCCCAAGATCCTCGGCCGTGCCACGGACCTGATCTTCGCCGGTGTCGTCGGCTCGGGCTTCCCCGAGGGCATGACCAAGGCGCAGGCCATCGAGGCCATGCGCGCCAAGGGCGAGGGCAAGGCCGCCGACCTGCTGTCCTCCGTCGACTTCACCCCCGGCAAGCACATCGACTTCGACGCGGTCGGCACCGTGCTGCTGTGGGTGCTGCTGATCTACGTGGGCTCGGCGCTGTTCCAGCTGATCCAGGCCCGTATCGCCACCGTCGTCATCCAGCGGGCCACCTTCCGGCTGCGCCAGGACGTCGAGGACAAGCTGGGGCGGCTGCCCCTGAGCTACTTCGACAAGCAGCAGCGCGGCGAGGTCCTCTCCCGCGCCACCAACGACATCGACAACATCCAGCAGACCCTCCAGCAGACCCTGAGCCAGATCCTGGCCTCCCTGCTCACCATCGTCGGCGTGCTGGCGATGATGTTCTGGATCTCCTGGCTGCTGGCCCTGATCGCGCTGGTCACCGTGCCGGTGTCGATCGTCGTCGCCACCCGCGTCGGCAAGCGGGCACAGCCGCAGTTCGTCGCGCAGTGGAAGACCACGGGCAAGCTCAACGCCCACATCGAGGAGATGTACACCGGCCACTCCCTGGTCAAGGTCTTCGGCCGGCAGAAGGAGTCCGCCGAGATCTTCCGCAAGGAGAACGAGGACCTTTACCAGGCGGGCTTCAAGGCCCAGTTCATCTCCGGGATCATCCAGCCCGCGATGATGTTCATCGGCAACCTCAACTATGTGCTCGTCGCCGTGGTCGGCGGCCTGCGCGTGGCCTCCGGTTCGCTGTCGATCGGTGATGTCCAGGCGTTCGTCCAGTACTCGCGCCAGTTCAGCCAGCCGCTCACCCAGGTCGCCTCCATGGCCAACCTGGTGCAGTCCGGCGTGGCCTCCGCCGAGCGCGTCTTCGAGCTCCTCGACGCGGAGGAGCAGGCGCCCGACGCGGCGGACGCGGTGAAGCCCGCGCACGTGCGCGGCGAGGTCGCCTTCGAGGACGTCTCCTTCCGCTACGAGGCGGACAAGCCGCTCATCGACGGCCTCTCCCTCACCGTGCGCCCCGGCCAGACCGTGGCCATCGTCGGCCCCACGGGAGCGGGCAAGACCACCCTGGTCAACCTGCTCATGCGGTTCTACGAGGTGAACGGCGGCCGCATCACCCTCGACGGCACCGACATCGCCGCGATGTCCCGCGAGGAACTGCGCTCCCACATCGGCATGGTCCTCCAGGACACCTGGCTCTTCGGCGGCACCATCGCCGAGAACATCGCCTACGGTGCGCCCGAGGGCATCTCCATGGACAAGATCGTGGCGGCGGCGAAGGCCACCCACGTCGACCGCTTCGTGCGCACCCTCCCCGACGGCTACGACACCGTCATCGACGACGAGGGCTCCAACGTCAGCGTCGGCGAGAAGCAGCTCATCACGATCGCGCGGGCCTTCCTCGCCGAGCCGGAGATCCTCGTCCTCGACGAGGCCACGAGCTCGGTCGACACCCGTACGGAGGTGCTGATCCAGCACGCGATGGCCCAGCTCCGGACGGGCCGCACCAGCTTCGTCATCGCGCACCGCCTGTCCACGATCCGTGACGCGGACGTCATCCTCGTCATGGAATCCGGCCACATCGTCGAGCAGGGCACGCACGACTCCCTCCTCGCGGAGGGCGGCGCGTACGCCCGCCTCTACGAGGCACAGTTCGCGGAACCGGTGGTGGAGGCCTGACGGGTGACCCACAAGGGGGAACCGTAGGAGAGGGGTTTCTGGGGGCCGCGCCCCCAGGCCCCGCTCCTGGGGCCCCCGCCTCCGGGGCTCCGCCCCTGGACCCCGGTCGGGGCGTGCCCCGGGCTTCAAGGGGCGCGGGGAACTGCGCGACCAGCCCCCACCGGGGCCGCAGGCGAGGGCGGCGGAGCAACGGCGGGCGACTGCGCCGGAAACCGGAAATCAGGACGGGCCCCGGGGCGCAGCCCCGGGTCGAGGGGGCGCGTCGCGCCCCTGCGCTCCGATGCGCCCCTTTCGCCCGGACCCATCCCCGGGTGAACGTCAAGTGACGGGCCCGCGCACCACCCGAAGTGATCGAGGAAACACAAGCTCGCGCAAAATCGCCCGAGCTCCCCCACGACCCGTGGGCTATCCTGCTGGGCAGAGAGGATCCGGGCAGAGTCGCCCCCGGGTCCTTTTGTGCATTCAGTACGTACGAGTACGTACGCATTCAGTGCATACAGCAGTGCATACAGCAGAGCCGCATGCTCCCCCGGCGCCGCAACGTCGCGGCCCGGGTGGTACCCCCTTCGCAGGGACCGAGGAGGACCGACGTCATGGGCGAGCGAAGCGCGCATACCGGCAAACGCACGACGACCTCGGCAGGGGGCCGCCGATGAGCTCCCTCCTGCTGCTCACCAATGCTCTTCAGCCATCCGCCGAGGTACTGCCCGCGCTGGGGCTGCTGCTGCACAGCGTGCGCGTGGCACCCGCCGAGGGCCCGGCCCTGGTGGACACCCCCGGAGCCGACGTCATACTGATCGACGGCCGCCGCGATCTCCCGCACGTACGCAGCCTCTGCCAGCTGCTCCGTTCCACCGGCCCCGGCTGCCCGCTGATCCTGGTGGTCACCGAGGGCGGCCTGGCCGCCGTCACCGCGGACTGGGGCGTCGACGACGTCCTGCTGGACACCGCGGGCCCCGCGGAGGTCGAGGCGCGGCTGCGGCTCGCGATGGGCCGCCAGCAGATCTCGATGGACGACAGCCCGATGGAGATCCGTACCGGCGATCTCTCCGTGGACGAGGCGACCTACAGCGCCAAGCTCAAGGGCCGGATCCTGGATCTCACCTTCAAGGAGTTCGAGCTCCTGAAGTACCTGGCCCAGCACCCGGGCCGGGTCTTCACCCGGGCGCAGCTGCTCCAGGAGGTCTGGGGCTACGACTATTTCGGCGGCACCCGGACGGTGGACGTCCATGTGCGGCGGCTGCGGGCCAAGCTCGGCCCCGAGCACGAATCCTTGATCGGCACCGTCCGTAATGTCGGTTATCGCTTTGTGATCCCTGAAAAGCCGGAGAAATCCGCGGACTGCCCCCCGGATCGCACCGGGAGCCGTGCCGGAGATCGTGCAGGGGGCCGCGCCGGGGACCGCGCCGCGGAGGACTCCGCCGACCGGGGCCGCCCGGTGGAGTCCGAGGGCGTCGTCAAAGCCGTCGAAACCGATGGTGCTCGACCGGCCAAACGCTAGGTGGACCCGCGTAGACTGCCGCGCGTGGCCAAGGTGACGCGGGACGATGTGGCGAGACTGGCGGGGACGTCGACCGCGGTGGTCAGCTACGTCATCAACAACGGTCCGAGGCCGGTGGCCCCGGCCACGCGTGAGCGTGTCCTGGCCGCGATCAAGGAGCTCGGATACCGGCCGGACCGGGTCGCGCAGGCGATGGCGTCCCGTCGTACGGACCTCATAGGCCTGATCGTCCCGGACGCGCGGCAGCCCTTCTTCGCCGAGATGGCGCACGCCGTCGAGCAGGCCGCCGCCGAGCGCGGGAAGATGGTCCTCGTCGGGAACTCCGACTACCTCGACGAGCGCGAAGTGCACTATTTGCGCGCTTTCTTGGGCATGCGGGTCTCCGGCCTGATCCTGATCAGCCAGGGTCCGAGCGAGCACGCGGCCGCCGAGATCGACGCCTGGGACGCCCGGGTCGTGCTGATGCACCGGCGCCCCGACGCGATCGACGACGTGGCCGTCGTGACGGACGACATCGGCGGCGCCCAGCTCGCCACCCGGCACCTGCTGGAGCACGGCCACCCCTACGTGGCCTGCCTCGGCGGCACCGAGGTGACCCCCACCATCGGCGACCCCGTCACCGATCACGTCGAGGGCTGGCGGCGCGCCATGCGCGAGGCCGGGAAGTCGCTGGAGGGCCGCCTCTTCCAGGCGCCCTACAACCGTTATGACGCCTACAAGGTCGCCCTGGACCTCCTCTCCGGGCCCGACCGGCCCCCGGCGCTCCTCTGCGCCACCGACGACCAGGCGATCGGCGTCCTGCGCGCGGCGCGTGAGCTCGGCATCGACGTACCGCGGGAACTGGCCGTGGCGGGCTTCGACGACGTCAAGGAAGCGGCCCTCACGGACCCGCCCCTCACCACGGTCGCGTCCGACCGCACCGCCATGGCCCGCTCCGCGGTCGACCTCGTCCTCGACGACGGCCTCCGCTTCGCCGGCTCCCGCCGCGAGCGCCTCAAGCTCTTCCCCTCCGCTCTGGTGATCCGCCGCTCCTGCGGTTGTTCTTGATCCCTGCGCCTTGGTTCTCGCCGTTGCCGCCCTCCGGGCGGGAGCGGCCTGCGGCCGCGTCCTCAAACGCCGGACAGGCTGGGTCGGGGTGAAGG
>NZ_JAINFC010000387.1 GCF_020740835.1 Streptomyces sp. UNOC14_S4 | reverse complement strand
AATACAGACCACCTCCAGAACCGACGCAAGGCCCGCCCCCGTGTCAGCAGCACCCTCTGCAGCCGCCCACGACAACACCGCGGAGCCGGTGCTCGTTGTCGACTTCGGCGCGCAGTACGCCCAGCTCATCGCCCGTCGTGTCCGTGAGGCGCGGGTCTACAGCGAGATCGTGCCCAGCACGATGCCCGTCTCCGAGATGCTCGCCAAGAAGCCGAAGGCGATCATCCTCTCCGGCGGCCCCTCGTCCGTGTACGAGGAAGGCGCCCCCACGCTCGACCGCGCGCTGTTCGAGTCGGGCGTCCCGATCTTCGGCATGTGCTACGGCTTCCAGCTGATGGCCACCACGCTCGGCGGCACCGTCGACAACTCCGGCGCCCGCGAGTACGGCCGTACGCCGCTGACCGTCACCAAGTCCGGCTCCACGCTCTTCGAGGGCACCCCGGCCGAGCAGTCGGTGTGGATGTCGCACGGCGACGCCTGCTCCGCCGCTCCCGAGGGCTTCACGGTCACCGCGTCCACGGACGTCGTCCCGGTCGCCGCCTTCGAGAACGACGAGAAGCGCCTCTACGGCGTCCAGTACCACCCCGAGGTCATGCACTCCACGCACGGCCAGCAGGTGCTGGAGCACTTCCTCTACCGGGGCGCGGGCATCGAGCCCACCTGGACCACCGGCAATGTCATCGAGGAGCAGGTCGCCGCGATCCGGGCCCAGGTCGGCACCAAGCGTGCGATCTGCGGCCTGTCCGGCGGCGTGGACTCCGCCGTCGCCGCGGCCCTCGTGGCCAAGGCCATCGGCGACCAGCTCACCTGCGTCTACGTCGACCACGGCCTGATGCGCAAGGGCGAGACCGAGCAGGTCGAGAAGGACTTCGTCGCCGCGACCGGCGTCCAGCTGAAGGTCGTCGACGCGCAGGAGCGCTTCCTCGACGCCCTCGCGGGCGTCACCGAGCCCGAGGCCAAGCGCAAGATCATCGGCCGTGAGTTCATCCGCGTCTTCGAGCAGGCCCAGGCGGAGATCGTCGCCGAGGCGGGCGCCGAGGGCGAGGACGTCGCCTTCCTCGTCCAGGGCACGCTCTACCCCGACGTGGTCGAGTCCGGCGGCGGCACCGGCACCGCCAACATCAAGTCCCACCACAACGTGGGCGGCCTCCCCGAGGACCTGGAGTTCGAGCTCGTCGAGCCGCTGCGCCAGCTCTTCAAGGACGAGGTCCGCATGGTCGGCCAGGAGCTCGGCCTGCCGGACGAGATCGTCCAGCGCCAGCCCTTCCCGGGCCCGGGCCTCGGCATCCGCATCGTCGGCGAGGTCACCAAGGAGCGCCTCGACCTGCTGCGCGACGCCGACGCCATCGCCCGCGAGGAGCTGAGCGCCGCCGGTCTCGACCGCGAGATCTGGCAGTGCCCGGTCGTCCTGCTCGCGGACGTCCGCAGCGTCGGTGTCCAGGGCGACGGCCGCACCTACGGCCACCCGATCGTGCTGCGCCCGGTGTCCTCCGAGGACGCGATGACGGCCGACTGGTCGCGCCTGCCGTACGACGTCCTGGGGCGCATCTCGACCCGCATCACCAACGAGGTCGACGAGGTCAACCGCGTGGTCCTGGACATCACGAGCAAGCCGCCGGGCACCATCGAGTGGGAGTAGTCCTCCCCTGAAGGCCCACCGGGGTCAAACGCCAGTGCCGTCGCCCATTCGTTTGGGTGGCGGCATTGTCATTTGGGGTGGGTACGCTGACGGTACGGCCCAGAATCCCGTCCATGGGAGGACTTATGACCGCCGAAATCGCGCACCCCTGGCCGGTGCCGCCGCAGGACGGCTACACCGTGGACGACCTGCTGACGCTGCCCGACCTCCCGCCGCACACGGAGCTGATCGACGGGAGCCTGGTTTTCGTGAGCCCGCAGCGAGACTTTCACAGCATTGCAATCGACCTGCTGTTGAGTGGCCTTCGCCGTACTGTCCCGGCCGACTTCCGCGTGCGGCGGGAGATGACCGTGGTCATCGACAGGCGCAACGGCCCTGAGCCGGACCTCATCGTCGTGCGCGCTGCCGCTGTGCGGAGTTTGACGCAGACCTACTACCAGGCCAGGGATGTGCTGCTGGCGGTCGAGGTGGTTTCCCCCGACTCCGAGTCCCGTGACTGGAACACCAAGCCTCACAAGTACGCCAACGCGGGTATTCCGCACTTCTGGCGAGTGGAGATGGCCAGCACGGACGAGCGGCCTGTTGTCGACGTCTTCGAGCTCGACAAGCCAGTTGTCGACGTCTTCGAACTCAACAAGGAGACGCGTGCGTACGTCCCGACCGGGACGTACCGCGACAGGCTCAAGCTCTCCGAGCCCTTCGACATCGACATCGACCTCACGGAGATCGACAAGCTGTAGCGGATGGTGAGCCGCGGCGTCCGTATCCGGGCGCCGCTTTTCTCGCATGCGAGACGATACGTATCGTCTCTTCTGCTTGAAGTCCCGGCGAGAGGAAACCGTCATGCAGCCCATCGGGCGAACCATCGACATTGCCCCCGGCGTGCAGCTCTGGAGCGAAGAGCGCGGCGCCCCCGACGCCCCTGCCCTGCTGCTCGTCATGGGCGCACAGGCGTCCGGCCTGGGCTGGCCCGAAGAGCTGGTCGACGCACTGGCGCGGCGGCACCGCGTGATCCGCTACGACCACCGCGACGCCGGGCGCTCCACCTGGTCGTTCGACAAGCAGCCGTACCGCATCACCGACCTCGCCGACGACGTGCTCGCCGTCCTCGACGCGTACGGGGTCGAACGCGCCCACGTCGTCGGCCTGTCGCTCGGCGGCATGCTGACCCAGCTGCTGATGGCCGATCACCCGGAGCGCCTTCTCAGTGCGACCCTGATGGGTACCTGCGCACTCAGTGAGAAGCCGCTCACCGGCCCGGACGGTACGGAGACCGCCGCGGCCGACCTCCCCGCCATCTCGCCGCACGTCCTGGAGATGTGGGCACGGCCCGTCGAGGACCACGGCCTGGAGGCGGAGCTCGACCGGCGGGTGGAGCACTGGCGGGTGCTGAGCGGTGACGAACTGCCCTTCCATGCCGACGAGATGCGCGAGCGCGAGCGGCGGATCATCGAGCATTCCGGGCGTTACGACGTCTCCACCGCCCACGGACGCGCGGATCACTCCGGCATGCTGCGCACGGAGGGACTGGCCCGCAACGCCGTCCCCACGCTGGTCGTCGAGGCCCCAGCCGAGCCCGTCTTCCCGCCGCCGCACGCCCGGCACCTCGCACAGGTCGTCGGCGCGGCACGGCTGGTGACGATGCCGGGCATGGGGCACGCCCTGCCGCGCGAGTGCCTCGGCCCGCTCGCGGACGCGATCCTGGCGCACACTGCGGGGTGCTGATCCCGGGGCGCTGAGCCCGGGGTGCTGATCCGGGGGCGCTGATCCTGGGGCGCCGCGCCCCTGTTCTCCGCGCGTACCCGGAGGTAGCTTCCGTTCGTACGTACCCGCGTGCACGCGCGCGTGCCGTCGAGGCGGAGGAGAGCAGGTCATGTCGCAGGAGCCGTCACGGAAGCCCGAGCCCGTACCCGCCGATCAGCTGCAGTTCGCGCTGCCGCCGAAGCACGAGAGCGTCGCGGAGGAACGGCAGCACCGCAAGGAACGGCTGGCCGCCGCGCTGCGGCTCTTCGGACGGTTCGGCTTCGAGGAGGGCGTCGCGGGCCACATCACGGCGCGGGACCCGGAGTTCACCGACTGCTTCTGGGTCAACCCCTTCGGGATGTCCTTCAAACACATCACGGTCAACGACCTGATCATGGTGAACCATGACGGGGACGTGGTGCAGGGGCGCCACCATGTCAACCGGGCCGCGTTCGCGATCCATTCGCAGATCCACCTGGCCCGCCCCGATGTCGTGGCCGCCGCGCACAGCCACTCCGTCCACGGGCGGGCGCTGTCCACGCTGGGGGAGCTGCTGGAGCCGATCACCCAGGACGCCTGTGCCTTCTACGAGGACCACGCCCTGTTCGACGACTACACGGGCGTCGTCGTGGACCTCGAGGAGGGCCGCCGCATCGCGACGACCCTGGGGCAGCGCAAGGCGGTCATCCTGCGCAACCACGGGCTGCTGACCGTCGGGGACTCGGTGGACGCGGCCGCGTGGTGGTTCATCACCATGGAGCGCTCCTGTCAGGTCCAGCTCCTGGCCAAGGCCGCCGGAAAGCCGGTGCTGATCGACGAGGAGTTCGCCAGGGCCACCCGGGAGAGCCTGGGCAACGACCTGGCGGGCTGGGTCAACTACCAGCCTCTGTATCAGCAGATCACCCGCTCGGAACCGGACCTGCTGGGCTGAGGCCCGGGCTCCGCTCTTCCGGTCGCCGGGGCCCTGTGCCTTGCCGGTTGTCCTGCCGGTCGCCGGGGCCCCGTGCCCACCCCCACCACTCGGCGGGGGTGGCTCGTCCTTCCGGCCGCCGATTCGGGGTATTCGCCCTGGTTAGGCTGGACGGGAGCCGAGGCGCAGCCGCCTCGGCTCCGCCATGCCTGGAATCGACGAATCGGTTGGAGAACCATGCGCCTCTCCCGTTCCATCGGGCTGTCCACCGCCTTGGCCCTGGCCGGGCTGGCCGTCACCGGTTGCGGCGGAGGTGCCGAAGCCGAGGAGAGGCCCGCGGCGAAGTCCTCCTCGTCGGCCCCCTCCACACCGTCCCCGTCGGCCACTCCCGTCACGGAGAAGCCCGCACCGCCCGCCCAGATGCTCCCGGGCGCGGCCAAGGTCGTACGGCCCGAGATAGCCCCGGCCAACGGTGAGAAGGTCGGCGTCGGCCAGCCCATCGCCCTCGTCTTCAAGCAGCAGAAGATCTCCAAGGAACTGCGCGCGGGCATCGAGGGACGGCTGAAGGTCTCCACCTCCCCGAACGTTCCCGGCGCCTGGCACTGGAACGAGACCAAGGGCGACACCCGCGTCCACTTCCGGCCCGAGAAGTACTGGCCCGCGGGCACCAAGGTCACGCTCGACGCGCGCCTGGACGGCGTCAAGCTCGCCGAGGGCGTGGCCGCGGGCGGCGACCGCACCGTCTCCTTCACCATCGGCGACTCGATGGTCAACACCGTGGACCTCAAGGCCCACAAGATGACCGTCGTCCGCAACGGCCGGACACTGCGCACGATCTCCGTCAGCGGCGGCGACGAGTCCAAGGACTTCGGCACCCGCGAGGGCATCAAGACCATCCTGGCCAAGGAGGGCCGGGTCGTCATGGACTCGCTCTCCATCGGCATCCCGCGCAACCACCCGGACGGGTTCTACGGCTCGTACGACTTCAGCATGCGCGAGACGATCAGCGGCGAGTACGTGCACGCGGCGCCCGACAACGCCGAGTCCTTCGGCAAGGAGAACGTCAGCCACGGCTGCATCGGCATGTCGACCGAGGACGCGAAGTGGCTGTACGGGCTGACGCTCAAGGGCGACGTCGTGGAGGTCAAGGGCGGCACCAAGCCCAAGCCCATGGACCGCTTCGGCAACGGCTACGGCGACTGGAACCTGAGCTGGCAGGAGTGGCTGGAGGGCAGCGCCCTCGGCGTCCGCACGGGCTGAGCGGCACGGGGTCAGCGGGCTGGCTCAACGGGCTGGCTCAACGGGGCGGCTCAACGGGGTCGGCCGAGCGCCCACGGGCTGAGCCGGGCGGGTTGTCCACAGGCAGGTTATCCACAGGGGTGACCACGGATCGCCTTTCGTACGTATCGTCGGATGAGGCGAGCGGCGAGAGGCGGAGGCCGACGATGACACTCCTGGGGCGCGGGGAAGCGAGGGGCTTGGGCGTGGACCGGCTGCGGTCCACGCTCTCCCGGCACGCGCTGCTGCCGCTGCGGATCTTCCTCGGCGTCACCTTCGTCTACGCCGGGCTCGACAAGCTCACCGACTCGTCCTTCCTCGCGAGCAACGGGCCGGGCTCCCTCGGCGAGCTGATGCGCTCGGTGCGGGACTCCAGCGCGGTGCCCGCCCTGGTCGACCTCGCGCTGAAGAGCCCGGTCGGCTTCGGCTGGGCGATAGCCCTCGGCGAGGTGGCGGTCGGCCTCGGTACTCTCCTCGGCGTGTTCGCCAGGGTCGCGGCCTTGGGCGGCGCGCTGATCTCCCTGAGCCTGTGGCTGACGGTGAGCTGGTCGGCCACGCCCTACTACTACGGCAACGACCTGGCCTATCTGATGGCCTGGATCCCCCTGATACTCGCGGGCGCGCCCCACCTCTCGGTCGACGCGATACGCGGCGGCCCCGCGCGGCGGCGCAGGCGTCACGCCTGAACCGTCACGCCTGAACCGCCGCGCGGGGCCGGTCGCACAGGGGATTGATCGCACAGGGGGTGATCGCGCAGGGGGGCGCAGAGGCAATCGCACGGGGGTAATCGCGCGGGGTCAGCGGCCGCCTCGGTCGAGCGGCTCGGCGGGGTCGCCGCCGCGGGCCCGGTGACGGCGCACCAGCAGGGCGAGGGCGGAGGCCAGGCCCGCCACGCAGAAGCCGATGCCCAGGGCGGGCAGCAGCACATAGGAGGGGAAGTGGACGGAGCCGCGTGCGGCGGCGAGATAGGCGAGACACCCACCCAGCAGCACCAGCCCGACGACGAGCTTGCCCGGTTCGAATTCATGCCTGCGCACGGTCCACCTCCACCTGGCCGATGCCGACCTTCAACCGGATTTCCAGGGTGCCGCGCGAGGTCTGCCCGACGCGGGGCTCCAGGGTCAGGCGCTGCTTCTGGCCCGGCCCGACCTGGACGTCGTCGCGGCCCTCGCCGGGGAGCCGGATGTCACCGATGCCCACGTCGATGGTGAGCTTCGTGGTGACGTCCTCGGGGACGACGAGCCGGAGCTGGCCGGCCCCGGCCTCGGCCGCCGTACGGACCGGGGCGTCCTTGGGCCACTGCAGCGTGGTCAGATCGAGCACGCCCACACCGCTGCCGACCCGGAAGGTGGTGTCCTGCACGGCGGCCGCGCTCGCCGGGTGCCACGTCGTCCGCGTCCACTGGGTGGTGACCGACTTGGGCAGTGCCGCGGCCCCCACCAGCAGGGCCGCCGTCAGCACCGCCGCGAAGCGGGTGCCGCCGCCGGTGCGCCCGTACAGCGAGCTGACGATCATGCCGAGGCCGAAGACGCCCAGGGCGCAGGCGAGACCGATCTCCAGACTGGTGGCCAGCGGCTGCCGGTGCCAGGAGAGCCCGGTGCCGAGCGCGCACGCGAGGACCGCCAGCAGGAACGTCCAGCCGCCGAGGGCACGGCTCTGGCGGACCGGGCGGGAGCGGGTGCGCTTGGCGACCTCCCGGTCGTACGGGGCGTAGTCCGGGCCCCACAGATAGCCGGTCGCCGTGTCCACGGGGCCGGTGGTGCCGTCCTTGACGATGGGGTCGCGCCACCAGGAC
>NZ_JAINFC010000386.1 GCF_020740835.1 Streptomyces sp. UNOC14_S4 | reverse complement strand
CCGCCCGCCCGCGTGCTCGTCGTCGACGACGACCCGACCGTCTCCGAGGTGGTGTCCGGCTATCTCGACCGGGCCGGTTTCGCCGTGGACCGCGCCGCCGACGGGCCCGGCGCGCTGGAGCGGGCCACGGCCGTCCGTCCCGACCTGGTCGTCCTCGACCTGATGCTGCCCGGCATGGACGGTCTGGAGGTCTGCCGCAGGCTGCGCGCGGCGGGCCCGGTGCCCGTGATCATGCTGACGGCGCGCGGCGACGAGGACGACCGTGTCCTCGGCCTGGAGGTCGGCGCGGACGACTACGTGACCAAGCCGTTCAGCCCGCGCGAGCTGGTACTGCGGGTCGCGTCCGTGCTGCGCCGCGTCCGTGCGCGGCCCGCCGTCCCGGCCGCCGCTCCCCCGCTGCGCGCGGCGGGGATCACCCTGGATCCGGCGGCGCGGCGCGCCACCAAGGACGGCACCGAACTCGCCCTGACCGTCCGCGAGTTCGATCTGCTGATGTTCCTGCTGCGCAACCCCGGGCGGGCCTGCGGGCGCGAGGAGCTGATGCGCGAGGTGTGGGGCTGGGAGTTCGGCGACCTGTCGACGGTGACCGTGCACGTGCGGCGGCTGCGCAGCAAGGTGGAGGACGACCCGGGGCAGCCGCGGCTGATCCAGACGGTGTGGGGCGTGGGGTACCGCTTCGAGGCACCCGCCGACGAGCGGCCCCCGGCGGACGGGGGCGGCCGTGCGTGACGTCCTGCTGATCGCCCTGTTCGCGTTCCTCGGCGCGGCCGCGGCCGGGCTGCTGGGCGCGGTGGCGCTGCGGGCGCTGCGGCACCGCTCCGTGGCGGTGTCCCTGACCGTGGTGGCGGCCGTGTCGGTGACGGCGATGCTGGCGGGGACGCTCGCGGTGGCCTGGGCGATGTTCCTGTCCTCGCACGACCTCACGGTCGTCACGACGGTGTGCGCGATGGCCGCCGTGGTCTCGCTCGCGACGGCCCTGCTGCTGGGGCGCTGGGTGGTGGCCCGCAGCAACGCCCTGACCCGGGCGGCCCGTTCCTTCGGCGACGACGGGAGCTTCGCCCCGCCGGGCGGCGGCGCGACCGCCGAACTCGCCGCGCTCGGCCGCGAGCTGGCCGCCACCAGTGAACGGCTCGCCCGGTCCCGGGAGCGGGAGAAGGCGCTGGAGACGTCACGGCGCGAGCTGGTCGCCTGGATCTCGCACGACCTGCGCACCCCCCTCGCCGGGCTGCGGGCCATGTCGGAGGCCCTGGAGGACGGCGTGGCCGAGGACCCGCAGCGCTACTTCCGGCAGATGCGCGCCGAGGTGGAGCGGCTGAACTCCATGGTCGGCGACCTCTTCGAGCTCTCCCGCATCCACGCCGGGGCGCTGCCGCTGAACCCGAGCCGCATGTCGGTGTACGACCTGGTGGGCGACGCCCTCGCGGGCGCGGGCCCGCTGGCCCGGGAGCACGGCGTACGGCTGGTCGGCGACCGCGTCGACCAGGTCCCGGTGGAGGTCGACGGCAAGGAGATGACCCGCGTCCTGGGCAACCTCCTCGTCAACGCCATCCACCGCACCCCGGCCGACGGCACCGTCGCGGTCGCGGCCCGCCGCGAGGCGGACACGGTCGTGCTGTCGGTCTCGGACGGCTGCGGCGGCATCCCGGAAGCGGATCTCTCCCGCGTCTTCGACACCGGCTGGCGCGGCACCGAGGCCCGTACCCCGCCCGCGGGCGCGGGCCTGGGCCTCGCCATCGTCCGCGGCATCGTCGAGGCCCACGCGGGCCGCGCGACGGTCCGCAACATCCCGGGCGGCTGCCGCTTCGACGTGATCCTGCCCGCGGCGGGGTCCTGACAGGGACCCGGCCTCAGGGGGCGGGGGCATAGGGGCGGCCGCGGACGTACTCACCGGCGAGCCGGGCGAAGGCGCGGGCGGCGGCACTCCGGTAGGCGTCCGCGCGGCTGAGGAGGGTGACGGCGCGGCGGGGAAGGGCCGGGTCGAGCGGCACGGGGACGAGACCGGCGTGCTCATGGGTGATGGCGTCGGGGAGCACGGTGGCGAGCGGCGCGCGCTGGACGATCTCGGTGAGGGCCTGGACGGAGTTGGCCTCCACCGCGATGCGCGGGCTGACGCCGTGCAGGGCGAAGTAGTCGTCGATGTGCCCGCGCGTCGCGAAGTCGGCCGTCAGCAGGGCCAGTTGCAGATCGCCGAGGTCGCGCGCGGAGAGCGGCGCGCCCCCCGCGGGACCGACGTGACCGGCGTGGGCGACACCGGTCACGAGGCCGAGAGTCTCCTCGAACAGGGCGGCCGCGGTGATGCCCGGCAGATGGGGGCCGGTGAAGGCGATGCCGAGGTCGAGGTCGTCGGCGAGCAGGGCGGTTTCGATGCGGTCCTGGGTCATCTCCTCGACGGTCAGGGTGATGCCGGGGTGCCGGGCGCGGAGTTCGGCGGTGAGCGGGCCCACGAGGTAGGCGGTGAAGGTGGGCGTGATCGCCAGCCGCAGGTGCCCGCGCGAGAGGTCCCGTACGTCGTGGACAGCGCGTTCGCCCGCGGCCAGGTCCCGCAGGGCGCGCCGGGCGTGGCCGGCGTACGCCGCACCGGCGTCGGTGAGGCGTACGGCGCGGCCGGACCGGTCGAGCAGCTGCACGCCCAGGGTCCGCTCCAGCTGCTTGACCTGCTGGGAGAGCGTGGGCTGGGAGATGTGCAGGTCCTCGGCGGCGCGGGTGAAGTTGCCGTGCTCGGCCACGGCGAGCAGATAGCGCAGATGACGCAGTTCCAGAGCCATACCAACGACTATAGACCTCATCTATAGCTCCCATGGTTACCACATCTTGGACACTATAGGTCCAGGTCATGCATGGTGGATCTCGCCGCCCCACACGGGACGGCAGCCACCGAAGGGAGTGACCCATGACCGACCTCGCCGACGGCGTCGCGCGATTCCAGCGGGACGTCTTCCCGGCCAAGGAGGGCCTGTTCGCCCGGCTGGCCACCCATCACGCGCCGCACACGCTGTTCATCGGCTGCTCCGACGCCCGCGTGGTGCCCGAGCTGATCACCGGCTGCGAGCCGGGCGAGCTGTTCGTCATCCGCACGGCCGGCAACCTGGTGCCCGCGTACGCACCCCGCACGGACGGCATCGCGGCCAGCGTCGAATACGCGGTCGCCGCCCTGGGGGTCAGCGACATCGTCATCTGCGGGCACTCCGCCTGCGGCGCGATGACCGCCCTGGCCGAAGGCCACGACCTGGGTGCCATGCCGACGACCGCCGACTGGCTGCGCCACGCGGACGCCGCGCGGGCCCGCGCCACCGCTCCCGGAGTCGACGCTCTCGTACGGAGCAACGTCCGCGCCCAGCTGGCGAACCTGGTCACCCACCCCTCGGTGGCCCGCGCCCTGGAACAGGGCACGGTCACGCTGCACGGCTGGTGCTTCGACATCGGCAGCGGCACCGTCGAGGAGCTCGACCTCACCGGCCGGGCGACCGCTCTCGCGGCCTGACCGCCACCTCTTCGAACTCACTCGAATCCACTTGAACCCGCCGCTCACCTTCCCTTACCGGAAGCGGCAACCCCGAAAGGAAACCCTTCTCATGGTGCACGCCCAGTTCGACAACGCCGCTCGCGAAGCCCTGGCCGCCAAGGCCGTCGAGGCGAAGGTCCGCAAGGACCTGTCCTGGCAGCAGATCGCCGACGCCGCGGGCCTCTCGGTCGCCTTCGTCACCGCCGCCGTGCTCGGCCAGCACCCGCTGCCCAAGGCCTCGGCCGAGGCCGTCGCCGAGCTCCTCGGTCTGGACGCCGATGACGCGATGACGCTCCAGATCATCCCCACCCGCGGCTCGATCCCGGGCGGCATCCCCACCGACCCGACCATCTACCGCTTCTACGAGATGCTCCAGGTCTACGGCACCACGCTGAAGGCCCTGGTCCACGAGCAGTTCGGGGACGGCATCATCTCCGCGATCAACTTCAAGCTGGACGTGAAGAAGGTCGCCGACCCCGAGGGCGGCGAGCGCGCCGTCATCACCCTGGACGGCAAGTACCTGCCGACCAAGCCCTTCTGATCCGGATTCAGGAGAGTTTCCCGCACGGGGGCGGGCCGGGCCTTTCCCGGCCCACCCCCTTCCCACTTCACCGGAGAGACCCACTCATGGACTTCGCCCAGCACACCATCGACATCGCCCGGCAGAACGTCGCCGAGGGCGGCCGCCCGTTCGCGACCGTCATCGTCAAGGACGGCGAGATCCTGGCCGAGAGCCCGAACAAGGTCGCGCAGACCGGCGACCCGACCGCCCACGCGGAGATCCTCGCCATCCGCGAGGCCTGCACCAAGCTGGGCACCGAGCACCTGACCGGCACCACCATCTACGTCCTGGCCCACCCCTGCCCGATGTGCCTGGGCTCGCTCTACTACTGCTCCCCCGACGAGGTCGTCTTCCTCACCACCCGCGACGCCTACGAGCCGCACTACGTGGACGACCGCAAGTACTTCGAACTCAACACCTTCTACGACGAGTTCGCGAAGAACTGGGACGAGCGCCGCCTGCCGATGCGCCACGAACCGCGCGCCGCGGCCGTCGACGTCTACGCGTTCTGGCAGGAGCGCAACGGCGGCGAGCGCCGCGTGGCCGGAGCGCCCACCTCCGACTGACCCCGTGGCGGCGTTCCGCGGAGCCGGAGGCCTCGGACGGAGGCTTCAGACGGAGACTTCAGGCGGAACGCCGCGCCAGGTCCTCCAGGACGGCCATCGCCCGGTCGACGTGCTCATGGGGCACGAACAGATGGTCGTGGTGGAATCCGGCGACGACGTTGCAGCTCAGGCCCGCGTCGGCGAGCTCCTTCGCGACCGCGGCGGTCAGGCCGACCGCGTCCAGCGCGGAGTGGACGGTCAGCGTGATCCAGCCGGCCACGTAGTCGTAGGCCATGCCCGCGGCGTCCGCCTCCTCCTGCCGCACGACCAGGGTCGTCCCCTCCCGCTCGGCCACCGTGACCACGGGGCCGAGGCCGGAGGGCACACCGCCCTCGACCGTGGTGAAGACGTACCGGCCCGGGTTCGGCTCGGGGCTCATGCCGCTCAGCAGCGTCCGCAGATCACTCTCACCAGCCATGATCACCACAGTACGCGGAGGGGGCGGTACGGGGCTCCCGGCCCGCCGGTGACCTCGCGCACTCCTGCGGCGCGGGCGTTGTCGGCGGCACCGGTGGCCAGTACGTTCGTGCCACCGACAGCGAGCAGGCGGGGGTGCCCATGGGCAGCGACGACCGTACTTCCACCGGTGGCGGAGGCACCACGGAGCACTTCTTCGGCGGCCTCCACCATGTGCAGCTGGCCATCCCGCCGGGAGCGGAGGAGCAGTGCCGCCGGTTCTGGGGCGACATCCTCGGCATGACGGAGCTGGAGAAGCCCCCGGTGCTCGCGGCCCGCGGCGGCTGCTGGTTCCGCGGCGGCGGTGTGGAGGTCCACCTCGGCGTGGAACAGGACTTCGCCCCGGCCCGCAAGGCCCACCCGGGCATCCTCGTCCACGGCCTGCGCGGCCTCGCCGACCGCCTGGAGGCCCACGGCCACGAGGTGGTCTGGGGCGAGCGGAACACCCTCCCGGGCCATGAGCGCTTCCACGCCTTCGACAAGCTCGGCAACCGGCTGGAGTTCCTGGAACCGCTCCCCGAGTGAGCCCGGGCGAGATGGCTCAGCCGCGTACGGGCAGGTGGCGGGCGAAGAAGCCGTGCACACTGCGGCGCACCAGAGGCACCGACCGCTCCGGCGCCGACGCGCCGACCAGCGCGGTACGGGCCGCGCGCGGCATCAGGCCCGCCGCCTGCAACTGAGGCGCCGTCACGGCGTAGTCGGTGAACACCCAGTGCGCCGTGCCGCCCAGGCGTCGTCTCCCGACGCGGCGTCCCCGTGTCACGGACCAGGAGCGGTCCAGCTCCTCACGGTGATCGAAGCCTTCGGTGCCCAGGAGGAGCAGGGGGCGGTCCGTGCCGTACCGGGCCACCGGATAGAGCTCGCCCGTGGGGTGGTCCAGATAGCCCTCCAGGTCGGCCGCCGCGGCGATGCGGGGGTCCTCGTACAACGCCTGTGCCGTCGCGGTGCCGCCCGCCGAGTGCCCGTAGGCCCCCACTCTGCGCGGGTCGAGCGCGTGCCCGAGGCCGGTGGGCAGGGGGCGCCCCGACGCGTCCGGGTTGCGTCCCGCGGCCAGCGCCTCCACCTGGTCGAGGACGAACCGGGTGTCCGCGATCCGGGTGTCGATCAGGGCGCGGAAGAGCTCCGGATCGGTCCGGGGGTCCCCGCGCAGGAACGTCTCCCGGACCCGGCCGCCGGGGAACTCGACCTCGCTCGCGTCGCCCGGGTGATCCATCGTCACCACGACATAGCCGTGGCTCGCGAGCTCCTCGGCGAGCGTGCTGCCCATGGTGCGCGGGTCGCCGCCCCCGGGGCCGTAGAGCAGCACCGGCCGCCGTACGGGCTGCGCGGGCGCGCCGGGATACGCGTGCGTGCGGGTGGCGGCCCAGTCCACCCCTGCGGCCGGGAGGCCGTGCATCCGCACGTCGATGTCGCGGTACGACGCGACCGCGCCCGCCGTGAGCTGCGGTGCGGCCGGGTGGCCCGGAACCGCGCGGGCCGGGTAGAGCACCGTGACCATCATGTCCCGCGCGCCGCCGCCCGCGTCCCACGGGTCGCGCCGTGAACGGTCGATCAGGTGCAGCGAGGCCGCGCCGACCGGGTGCGGCCCGGTGGGAGCGGGAAGCCGCAGCGTGAGCCCTCGCCCTCCCGCGCCGCCGCCGTTCACTGCCGCCCGGGCGGCGCCGCCCCCGCACAGCAGAGCGGCAGCGGCCAGTGCACCCGACGTGGTGACGGCCCGTCGGCTCACATACCCGGTCTTCGATCCGTCGTCGCGTTCCACGATTCTCCCTTGTGACCTCGGTCCTTGCGCCCTGCGGCGGCCCCTGGCCCAATGGCCGGGGCATGACGGAGTGTCGGCCCGGGGCGGGGAGGCGGGCGATCCTTCAAGCCCTGCCCGAAAGGATGGCGCGGCACCGCCGGGGAGAGCAGTGATCCGGATCCACCTCACGGCCGCGGACTGGGCACGCGTGCGCTTCGCGCCGCACCCGGCCCCGCTGCAGGAGCTGAACGCGGCGTTCATGACGCTGTGTCACCCCGGGGACACCCTGCTCCTCGGCCGGTGGCGGCAGCGGCTGTTCCGGTCCCTGCCCGCCGCCGTCGAGCCGCTGGCGGATCTGGTGCCCGTGCGGCAGGCCCCGCTCTTCCTCGACGTGTTCGGCGACGACCTCGGCGAGGCACTGGACACGCCGCGTGCCACAAGCCCCGCGCTGGTCCGCGCGGAGCTCGAACGGGTCTACGCGGACGCCCCCTCCCCCGCCCCGCCCTGGGTCCGCGGGCTGCACCGGGGCGACGCCGACGCCTGGCGGGTCC
>NZ_JAINFC010000385.1 GCF_020740835.1 Streptomyces sp. UNOC14_S4 | reverse complement strand
GTACAACCCCGCGCCACGGCAGCCCGCGCGCGACGAGACGAACCCGTACAAGCGCGACGGCCTCCCCCCGCGCCGCCTGCCCCCGGCCGGTGACAACCCGTACCGGCCGTCCGCGGCGGACGAGGACCGCTACACCGCGCCGACACAGCCGGGCATGGGCCTGCCACCGCCCCGCCCGCGGCCCCGGCGGCCGTCCGGTCCCGGGTACCGCTACGGTTCCTCTCCCCCGGAACCACCGCCTCCGGGACGTCCGCCGGGTGCCCCGCCCGGGCCGCCCAAAGGGCAGCGTTAACGGTTCGTAGGCGAGCTCTTCGCCGTCCGGTCACGGGACAGGTGTACGGACGCCTCGCGAAGCCGGATACGGTGGGGGCACCATGAGCGCATCGCAGAACCCGCCTGCCACCGCCGTCACCGGCGACGACGATCCCACCCTGCTGGTCAAGATCTTCGGGAAGGACCGGCCGGGTATCACCGCCGGTTTGTTCGACACGCTCGCCGCCTTCGCCGTCGACGTCGTCGACATCGAGCAGGTCGTCACCCGGGGCCGGATCACCCTCTGCGCGCTGGTCACCGCCCCCGTGGGCGGCGGCACGATGGAGGGCGAGCTCCGGGCGACGGTGCACAGTTGGGCGGACTCGCTGCACCTCCAGGCGGAGATCATCTCGGGGCGGGGCGACAACAGGCCGCGTGGCACCGGGCGTTCCCACGTCACGGTGCTCGGGCACCCGCTGACCGCCGAGTCGACGGCCGCCATCGCCGCGCGGATCACGGGCACGGGCGGCAACATCGACCGCATCTTCCGGCTCGCCAAGTACCCGGTGACGGCGGTGGAGTTCGCCGTGTCGGGTGCCGAAACGGAGTCCCTGCGGACGGCGCTGGCCATAGAGGCCGCGGCGCGCGGGGTGGACGTGGCGGTCGTGGCGGCCGGTCTCCAGCGGCGGGCACAGCGCCTGATCGTGATGGACGTGGACTCGACGCTGATCACGGACGAGGTCATCGAGCTGTTCGCCGCGCACGCCGGGTGCGAGGCGGAGGTCGCGGAGGTCACCGCGCGGGCGATGCGCGGCGAGCTGGACTTCGAAGAGTCCCTGCACGCCCGGGTGGCGCTGCTGAAGGGCCTGGACGAGTCGGTGGTGGAGAAGGTGCGGGCGGAGGTCCGGCTCACCCCGGGCGCCCGGACCCTGATCAAGACGCTGAAGCGGCTCGGCTACCAGGTGGGTGTCGTCTCCGGCGGTTTCACCCAGGTCACGGACGACCTGCGGGAGCGGCTGGGGCTGGACTTCGCGTCGGCGAACACGCTGGAGATCGTCGACGGCAAGCTGACCGGCCGCGTCACCGGCGAGATCGTCGACCGCGCGGGCAAGGCCCGGCTGCTGCGGCGCTTCGCGGCCGAGGCGGGGGTGCCGCTGGCGCAGACGGTGGCGATCGGTGACGGCGCGAACGACCTCGACATGCTGAACGCGGCGGGGCTCGGCATCGCGTTCAACGCGAAGCCGGTGGTGCGGGAGGCGGCGCATACGGCGGTGAATGTGCCGTTCCTGGACACGGTGCTTTATCTGCTGGGCGTGACGCGGGAGGAAGTCGAGGCGGCGAACACGCACGAGTGAGCCCGCGGGGTCACCCGTGGGTGGCTCCGACCGTGATCTTTCGGCTTCCCCACCATTGCCGCCTACGGCGGGAGCGGCCTCCGGCCGCGTCCTCAAACGCCGGACGGGCTGGTTGTGGTTGCGGAGCCGGGTGACAGGTCGCGCCCCGTCAGGGGCGCGGGGAACTGCGCGGCCAGCCACATACGGCCCGCAGACGCGCGCCGGGCTCAGGTCCCACCCCAGTGGGCGCACCCCGGCAGAAAACTAACGGTGCGGCGCCCAGAAATCCGAAAGCGCCGCGCAGCCGTGCTCGACCGACTTCCAGGAACCTGAGAGGCCCAGGACGGCGATGGAGGCCGTGGGGAAGCCCGAGCGGTTCATGCGCGCGAGCGCGTCGCCCTCCGCCTCGCCCGCCAGCGCGTCGGCCAGCGCGTGCATGCCCGGGTTGTGCCCGACGAGCAGCAGGTCGCGGACCTCGTCGGAGGTCTCGTTGACGAGCGCGATGAGCTCGCCGAGCGACGCCTCGTACAGCCGGTCCTCGTAGACCGTGCGCGGGCGCTGCGGAAGCTCGGCGACGGCGAGCTTCCAGGTCTCGCGGGTGCGGGCGGCGGTGGAGCAGAGGACGAGATCGGGGACGAGGCCGGCGGAGGCGATCCGGCGGCCGGCGATCGGGGCGTCCTTGCGGCCGCGCTCGGCGAGCGGCCGGTCGTGGTCGTCCACGTCGGGCCAGTCGGCCTTGGCGTGGCGGAGGAGGACGATCCTGCGGGTCGGTTCGGCGCTCATGGTTTCCAGCTTCGCATGAAAAGGACGGCGGGGCGCGGGGTGTTGGGAGGCTGTCGCCCGCCCTGTCGGTCAGCCGCCTATCGCGTACTGGACGAAGGCGACGAGCCGCGCGAGCGCGCCCGCTGCGGCGGCGAGGGTGGTGCCGCTCTCCGGCGAGGCGGGGGCCGCCGGCCCGGCGAGCAGGAAGAGCAGCAGGGCGAAGGCCGCGGCGGGCAGCGCGACGCCCCACCACGGCAGCCTGGTCTGCGCGGTGCGTGCGGTGCCGCGGGGAGGGTGCGGGGTGCCGCCGGGCATGGGGATCGCCTCCGAGTGGGTTCCGGACACCGCGCCGTCGCCGTACGCGCGGTGTACTACGAACCTACGGAGGTCCGGCTCACGCTCCCATCCGGTGAACCACCCAGTTACCCCTGAGCCGTCCCCCCTAGGGGACGGGGGATATCCCCCGTATTCCCCTGGGGGCCACCGAGGTCGGGGCGAGAGGTCAGGGCGAGGCGATCGTCGCGATCACGCCGATGACGACGGTGATCGCGAGCATCGCGCCGAGGATGGCCAGGAGCGTCTTCTGGCCGTTCTTGGGGTTCGGGTCGAGCACAGGCTGCTGCATGGCACCAAGTGTCGCACCCCGGCCCGGACCGCCTCGCCCGGGCCGGCCTTGCCCGGGCCCGTCCCCGCTCAGCGGCCGTACCGCTCAGGGCCCGTCCCCGCTCAGAGTTCGTCCTCGACCGTGCGGTTGCGGCCCGCGAGCACGCCCGTGACGATCTGGGGCACCATCAGCGCCGCCATCAGGGCGATCGGCCAGTTCCAGCCACCCGTGCGGTCGTTGAGCCAGCCCACGAGCAGGGGGCCGGGGATGGAGATGAGATAGCCGATGCTCTGGGCGAAGGCGGACAGCCGCACCATGCCCGCGCCGGTCCGGGCGCGCATGCCGATCATGGTGAGGGCGAGCGGGAAAGCGCTGTTGGAGACGCCGAGGAGCACCACCCACACCCAGGCGCCGCCCTTGGGCGCCAGCCACAGGCCCGCGTAGCCCGCGAGGCCGAACAGGGCGAGGGCGACGGCCAGGATGCCCTGGTGGGGCAGGCGGGCGGCGAGGCGCGGCAGCAGGAAGGCGATCGGGACGCCCACCACCATCGTCGTCGCGGCCAGCAGTCCGGCGGTGGAGGCGGAGACCCCGGCGTCCCGGAAGATCACGGGCAGCCAGCCCATGACGATGTACGCGCCGGTGGCCTGGAGGCCGAAGAAGATCGCCAGCGCCCAGGCGGTGGTGCTGCGGGTGATACTCCTGCCGGAGGTCTCCCGCGCGGCACCGGCGGCGGGCGCGGCCTCGCCCTCCGCCCGGCCGCGGGCGCTGATCGCCAGCCAGGTCAAGGACGCGGCGGCGGCGAGGACGGCCCACAGGGCGAGGCCGGACTTCCAGGTGCTGCCCATGGCGTGGGTCAGCGGGACGGTGGCGGCGCCCGCGACTCCGGCGCCGCCGGAGAGCGCCATCGAGTAGAGGCCGGTCATGGGGCCGACGCGGTCGGGGAACCAGCGCTTGACGACGACCGGCATCAGGACGTTGCTCACGGCTATGCCCGCGAGCGCGAGGGCGCTCAGGGCCAGGAAGGCGGGGACCCCGCCCGCGAACGGACGCAGCGCGAGCCCGGTGGCGATGAACGCCATCCCGGCGCAGACCACCGGGGCGGGCCCCCAGCGCCGGGCCAGCCGGGGCGCGGCGAGGCCGAAGACCGCGAAGCACAGTGTGGGCACGGAGGTGAGCAGCCCGGCGAGGGTGCCGCTCATGCCGAGTCCGGCCTTCACCTCCTTCATCAGCGCGCCGAGGCTGGTGATCGCGGGGCGGAGGTTGAGGGCGGCGAGGACGAGCCCCACGGCGAGCAGCAGGGTCCGCGAGCGGGCGGGGCCGCGCCCCGGGGCAGGGGCGGATGTATCGGCGGGCGTATCGGTGGCCGGTGTCGGCGTCGGTGCCGGTGCGGCCGCGTCGGCCGTCGTGAGATCTTCGTCTGCCGTGGATGCCATACCGGCATCATAGAATCATGGGATGAATGGAGCACGACAATGGCGCCTCTGACATCTCCCCGGCGGTCCCCGCTCGTCGACCAGGTGATCGCGCAGCTGCGGAACCAGATCACGTCCGGTGAGTGGCCGGTCGGTTCGCGCATCCCGACCGAGCCCGCGCTCGTGGCGCAGCTCGGGGTGGCGCGCAACACCGTCCGGGAGGCGGTGCGCGCCCTGGCCCACAACGGTCTGCTGGACATCCGCCAGGGGTCGGGCACCTATGTCGTCGCCACCAGCGAGCTCGCCGGGGTGATGAACCGCCGCTTCGCGCAGGCCGACCCGCTGCACGTGGCCGAGCTGCGCGCCGCCCTGGAGACGCAGGCGGCGCGCCTGGCGGCACGGCGCCGCACCGAGCACGACCTCGCCCAGCTGACGCAGTTGCTGGAGCGGCGCGAGGAGGCATGGGCCTCGGGGGACGCGGAGCGGTTCGTGGAGGCCGACGCGACCCTGCACACGGCGGTGGTCACGGCGGCGCACAACGAGGTGCTGGCGGAGGTGTACGCCGATCTCGGCGGGGTGCTGCGTCAGTTCCTGCGCGCGGACGTCGGCACCGAGCTGCGGCCCGAGGGGCTGGCCGACCACGGCAGGCTGGTGGCCGCGATCCGGGACGGCGACGAGCGGACGGCCGGGGAGGAGGCGGGCCGCTACCCGTACGGCTGTCGCGCGGTGACCGGCTGAGACGTCAGTCCGAGGTGCCCGGTGTGCCCGGTGTGCCCGGTGTGTGCGTCACCCAGGCATGCCGTATGCCCAGCCAGCAGCGCTGGGAGAGGGTGACGTGGCGGGCGGGGGCGACGGCGACGGGCGCGGTGTCCATCCCCGGGTCCCACCAGCGGGTGCACTGGATGTGCAGTTGTACGCGGTCGATGGTGGAGTTGCCGTTGAAGCAGTGAACGGTGACATGCGCGCCGCGCAGGTGCGTGCCGCACTCCGCCTCCAGAGGCGGAGCGGGCGCGGGCGCGGGGGCCGCGTGTACGGGCGGGCAGGCGACGGCGGCCAGGGCCGCGGTGGCGAACAGCAGGGCCGTCGTCCGGCGGAGTGCGGAAGTGGAAGCGGAATGCATGTCCGTACCTCCTCCCGTGCCCTCCCAGTGTGCGGGCGGACGGCGCGCGCCGCATACGCGAAGGCCGCGGGGCCGTCCGGCGTGGACGGCCCCGCGGCCTTCGGCGTCGTGAACCAGGTCAGGCACCATGAACCAGGTCAGGCACCCATGAACGGGTCAGGCACCCATGATGTGCACGCCGCCGTCGACGTGGACGATCTCGCCGGTCGTCTTCGGGAAGAAGTCCGACAGCAGGGCGACGACGCCGCGGCCCGCGGGCTCGGGGTCGGCCATGTCCCACTGCAGCGGGGAGCGGGTGTTCCACACCTCGGCCAGGTCCGAGAAACCGGGGATGGACTTGGCGGCCATCGAGCCGATCGGGCCGGCCGAGACGAGGTTGCAGCGGACGTTCCGCTTGCCGAGATCGCGGGCCAGGTAACGGCTGGTGGCCTCGAGGGCGGCCTTGGCCGGGCCCATCCAGTCGTACTGCGGCCAGGCGAACTGCGCGTCGAAGGTCAGACCGACCACCGCGCCGCCCTCCTCCGGCATCAGCGGCAGGCAGGCCATGGTCAGCGACTTCAGCGAGAACGCCGAGACGTGCATGGCCGTGGAGACCGACTCGAAGGGGGTGTTGAGGAAGTTGCCGCCGAGCGCGTCCTGCGGCGCGAAGCCGATGGAGTGGACGACGCCGTCGAGGCCGCCGAGCTCCTCCCGGACCAGGCCCTCCAGGCGGTCCAGGTGCTCCTGGTTGGTCACGTCCAGCTCGATGACCTTGGCCGGCTTCGGCAGCTTCTTGGCGATGCGCTCGGTGAGCGTGGGCCGCGGGAACGCCGTCAGGATGACCTCGGCGCCCTGCTCCTGCGCGACCTTGGCCGCGTGGAAGGCGATGGAGGACTCCATCAGCACGCCGGTGATCAGAATGCGCTTGCCTGCGAGGATTCCACTCATGACGTTCAGTGACCCATGCCCAATCCGCCGTCGACGGGAATGACGGCTCCAGTGATGTATGCGGCCTCGTCGGAGGCGAGGAAGCGGACCGAGGCGGCGATCTCCTCGGGCTGCGCGTAGCGCGCGAGCGGCACCTGCTTCACGATGTTCGCCCGCTGCTCCTCGCTGAGCACCCGGGTCATGTCGGTGTCCACGAACCCGGGGGCGACGACGTTGACCGTGATGTTGCGGGAGCCCAGCTCGCGGCCGAGCGAGCGGGCGAAGCCGACCAGGCCGGCCTTGGAGGCGGCGTAGTTGGCCTGGCCCGCCGAGCCCATGAGCCCGACGACGGACGAGATCAGCACCACACGGCCCTTGCGGGCACGCAGCATGCCCTTCGAGGCGCGCTTGACGACACGGAAGGTGCCGGTGAGGTTGGTGTCCAGCACCGAGGTGAAGTCCTCCTCGGACATCCGCAGCAGCAGCTGGTCGCGGGTGATGCCGGCGTTGGCCACCAGCACCTCGACCGCGCCCTGCTTCTCCTCGATCTCCTTGTAGGCCTGCTCGACCTGCTCGGGGTCGGTGATGTCGCACTTCACGGCGAGGCAGCCGAGCTCGGCGAGCTCCGCCGGCGGCTCACCGGAGCGGTAGGTGATGGCGACCTTGTCCCCACCCTCCGCGAAAGCGCGGGCGATGGCGAGGCCGATGCCCCGGTTTCCTCCGGTGACGAGAACCGAGCGGCTCAAGGGATCACCTTCCGTTTCATCCATGAGTGCTGCTGACTACACCGAAACGTATCGGTAGAGGTCCGGGAAGAGAGAATCGACCTGCGACAGGTGCGACCGGCGCGCTCTGTTGGATCTCTACAGAAGCGGCGCTCCGGATCTCCACGGAATCCCCGCCGCCCGCGCACACGTCCAGGCCGTCCGCCCGCAGCGGAAACGCGGTGCGCGGGCCGCCCGCCACGCGGCATGATTCACGGGCGACGACCCATCGGGAGGACCCTGTGCCCCACTCCACGCCC
>NZ_JAINFC010000384.1 GCF_020740835.1 Streptomyces sp. UNOC14_S4 | reverse complement strand
GTCCGCCCCCGCTCCGTGGGTGCTCTCCGCCGTCGGCGAGGCGGCGCTGCGCGAGCAGGCCGCGCGGCTGCGCGACACCGCGGCGGACGCGGAACCGGCCGACATCGGCTGGTCGCTGGCCACCACCCGCAGCGCCTTCGCGGAGCGGCGGGCCGCCGTCACCGGGGCGACGGCGGAGGAGTTCCTGGCCGGTCTGGACGCGCTGGCCCGGGGCGAGGACGCCCCGAACGTGGTGCGGGGCAGTGCCGCCGGAGCCGGCAGGACGGCGTTCCTGTTCACCGGCCAGGGCGCGCAGCGCCTCGGCATGGGCCGGGAGCTGTACACGGCGCACCCGGTGTTCGCCGCGGCACTGGACGAGGTCTGCGCCGCGCTGGACGTCCACCTGGAGCGGCCGCTGCGCGAGGTGCTCTTCGCCGCCGAGGACGGCCCGGACGCGGACCTCGTGCACCGTACGGACTGGACGCAGCCCGCGCTGTTCGCCGTCGAGGTGGCGCTGTTCCGGCTGCTGGAGCACCACGGCGTGGTCCCGGACCTGCTGGCGGGCCACTCGATCGGCGAGGTGGCCGCCGCGCACGTGGCGGGGGTGTTCTCGCTCCCCGACGCGGCGCGGCTCGTCGCGGCGCGCGGCCGGCTGATGCGGGCGGCGCCCGAGGGCGGCGCGATGATCGCGGTCGAGGCGGGGGAGGCCGAGGTCGCGGCCTCGCTGGAGGGCCGCGGGCGGGAGGTGTCGATCGCCGCGGTCAACGGGCCGACGGCCGTGGTCGTCGCCGGTGACGAGGCCGTGGCCGAGGAGGTCGCCGCGTACTGGCGCGAGCGGGGCCGGCGCACCCGCCGACTGCGGGTGAGCCACGCCTTCCACTCCCCGCACATGGACGCCGTGCTGGAGGAGTTCCGCGCGGTCGCCGGATCCCTGGCCTTCCACGAGCCGTCGATACCGCTGGTGTCCACGGTCACCGGTGCGCTCGCCACGGAAGGACTGCTGACCGACCCGGGCTACTGGGCGGAGCAGATCCGCCGGGCGGTGCGCTTCCTGGACGCCACGCGGGCCCTGGAGGAGCAGGGCGCCACGGTGTTCGTCGAGGTCGGGCCGGACGCCGTCCTGACGGCGATGGCGCAGAACTCGTTCGCCACGGAGGGCCGCACGGCCGTTCCGCTGCTGCGCGCGGGCCGCCCGGAGGCCGCCTCCTTCGCCATGGGCGCGGGCCGCGCCCACACGGCGGGCGCGCCGCTGCGCGCGGAGACGTTCTTCCCCGGCGGTACCCGGGTGGACCTGCCCACGTACCCGTTCCAGCGCGAGCGGTTCTGGCTGGCCCCCCGGGCCCGTACGGACGCGCGCAGTCTGGGGCTGGACGCGGGCGGGCACCCGCTGCTGGCGGCGGCGATCGGTCTGGCGGACCGGGAGGACGTGGTCCTCACCGGCCGGCTCTCCCCGGCCGATCAGCCGTGGCTCGCCGACCACGCCGTCGGCGGCACGGTGCTCGTCCCGGCCACCGCGTTCCTGGAGCTGGCGGTCGCCGCGGGCGACCGGGCCGACGCGCCGGGTGTCGCGGAGCTGACCCTGCAGGTTCCCCTGGTGCTCGACGAGCGTGGGGGCGCCCGGGTGCAGGTGACCGTCGGCGCACCGGAGGCGGCGGGCGGGCGTCCGTTCACCGTGCACGCCCGCCCCGACAACGGCGACGAGACGCTGCCGTGGACCCTGCACGCCTCCGGCGTACTGGGCGGCACCGGTGGGGCGGAGGAGGCGGACGAGCTGCGCGCCTGGCCGCCCGCGGGCGCCGAGCCCGAGCCGCTCACCGACGTGTACGAGCGGCTGGCCGGTCTCGGGTACGGGTACGGGCCGGCGTTCCAGGGTCTGACGGCCCTCTGGCGCAAGGGCGGTGACCTCTACGCCGAGGTGCGGCTGCCGGAGGACCTGCGCGAGGGCGCGGGCCGGTTCGGGCTGCACCCGGCGCTGCTGGACGCCGTCCTGCACCCGCTCGTGCTGGACGCCGCGGACCGCAGCGGCCCCGGCGAGATCCGGCTGCCGTTCGCGTGGAGCGGCGCGGTGCTGCACGCGGCGGGCGCGACCGCGCTGCGGGTGCGGATCGCGGCCACGGGACCGGACACCGTCGCCCTGACCCTCGCCGACACCTCGGGCGCCCCGGTGGCGTCGGTGGAGTCGCTGACGCTCCGCCCGGTGGCCCTGGACAGGCTCGCGCCCGCGGGCGGCGCGGGGGACGCGCTGTTCACCGTGGAGTGGCCCGTGACCGCCGCCGCGGGCACGGCCGGTGACCTGCGCTGGGCCGAGATCACCGGCGCGGACGGCCTGGCGGGTGCCGTCGGGGCCGACGTGGTGGCCGTCCGCCTGCACGCGGACGGCGGCGCCGCCGCGCACACCCCCGAGGCCGCGCACGCGGCGGCCGCGGGCGCGCTGGAGATACTGCGGCGGTTCGTGTCCGGGGAGGAGTTCGCCGACGCCCGGCTGGTGTTCGTCACCCGTCACGCGGTCGCGGTCGTGCCCGGTGAGGACGTGACGGACCTGACGCACGCCCCGGTGTGGGGGCTCGTGCGCGCGGCGCAGTCCGAGCACCCGGGCCGTGTGGTGCTGGCCGACATCGACGAGGCGGCCGACGCGGCCGGGGACGGCACGGAGCCGCTGGCGGCCGGTGTGGCCGCGGGCGAGCCGCAGTTCGCCGTGCGCGGCGGACAGCTGCGCGTACCGCGCCTGACCCGCGCGGGCGCGGCCGCCGAAGGCCCCGGCATCGACCCGCGGGGCACGGTGCTGATCACCGGCGGCACCGGCGGCCTGGGCGCGCTCTTCGCCCGGCACCTGGTCACCCGGCACGGGGCGCGGCACCTGCTGCTGAGCAGCCGCCGCGGTGACCGGACGCCGGGCGCGGACGCCCTCGTGGCCGAACTCGCCGGGCTGGGCGCCGAGGTGAGCGTGGTGGCGGCCGACGCGGCGGACCGCGACGCCCTCGCGGCCCTGCTGGCGGCCGTGCCCGCCGAACACCCGCTGACCGCCGTGGTGCACACGGCGGGCGTCCTGGACGACGCGACCGTGACCTCCCTGACGGATGATCAGCTGCACCGGGTGCTGCGGCCCAAGACGGACGCCGCGTGGCACCTCCACGAGCTGACGTCCGGTCAGAACCTGGCGGCGTTCGTGCTCTTCTCGTCGGTGTCCGGACTCACCGGCACGGCGGGGCAGGCCAACTACGCGGCCGCCAACACCTACCTCGACGCGCTGGCCGCCCACCGCCGGGCGCGGGGCCTCGCCGCCACCTCGATGGCGTGGGGCCTGTGGGACGGCACGCACGGCATGGGCGCCACCCTGGCCGAGGCGGATCTGGCCCGCTGGGTCCGGGCGGGCGTCGCGCCGCTGACCCCCGCGCAGGGCGTGGAGCTGTTCGACGCCGCCCTGGCGGGCGACGCGCCGCTGGCCGTACCGGCGGCCCTGGACATGGCCGGGCTGCGCCGTGCCGAGGAGCTCCCGTCGCCGCTGCTGCGCGGCCTGGTGCGCACCCGCCCACGGCGTACGGCGGCCGCGGCCGCCACCGACGCCCCCTCGTGGGCGCGCGAGACGGCCGCGCTGAGCCCCGAGCGGCGGCAGGCCGCCGTGCTGGAGCTGGTACGGGGCGTGGTCGCCGCCGTGCTCGGGCACGCGGACGCCTCCTCCGTCGCGCCCGAGCGGGCGTTCAAGGAGATCGGCTTCGACTCGCTGGCGGGTGTGGAGCTGCGCAACAGGCTCACCACGGCCACCGGGCTGCGGCTGCCGGCCACGGTCGTCTTCGACCACCCCTCCCCCGGCGCGCTGGCCGCGTACCTGACCGCCAAGGTGTCGGACACCGCGGCGTCCCCGGCGGCGCCGACCGCGCGTCCCACGCCCGTCGTCGCGGACGACGACCCGGTCGTCATCGTCGGCATGGCCTGCCGCTACCCGGGCGGGGTGGGCTCGCCCGCGGAGCTGTGGCGTCTGGTCGCCGAAGGCACCGACGCGATCAGCGAGTTCCCCGTCAACCGCGGCTGGGACCTGGACGGCCTGTACGACCCGGACCCCGAGCGGACGGGCACGTCGTACGTGCGGCACGGCGGGTTCCTGCACGACGCCGACCTGTTCGACCGGGAGTTCTTCGGCGTCTCGCCGCGCGAGGCGACCGCGACGGACCCCCAGCACCGGCTGCTGCTGGAGACTGCGTGGGAGACCTTCGAGAGCGCGGGCATCGACCCGGCCCTGCTGCGGGGTTCGAACACCGGGGTGTTCACGGGCGCCATGTACGACGACTACGCGTCGCGGCTGGCGGCGGGCCCGGCCGAGTTCGAGGGCTTCCTGCTGGCGGGCAACCTCTCCAGCGTCGTCTCGGGCAGGCTCTCCTACACCTACGGGCTCCAGGGCCCGGCCGTCACGGTGGACACCGCGTGCTCGTCGTCGCTGGTGGCCCTGCACCTGGCGGCGAACGCGCTGCGCAGCGGCGAGTGCGACCTGGCGCTGGCCGGCGGTGTGACGGTGATGTCCGGCCCCAACGTGTTCGTGGAGTTCTCCCGGCAGCGGGGGCTCGCCCCCGACGGGCGCTGCAGGTCCTTCGCGGCCGGTGCGAACGGCACCGGCTGGTCGGAGGGCGTGGGCCTGCTCCTGGTCGAGCGGCTCTCGGACGCGGAGCGCAACGGGCACCGGGTGCTCGCGGTCCTGCGCGGCTCGGCCGTCAACCAGGACGGCGCCTCCAACGGGCTGACCGCCCCCAACGGCCCCGCCCAGGAGCGGGTCATCCGGCAGGCACTGGCCGCCGCGGGGCTGACGGCCGCGGACGTGGACGCCGTCGAGGCGCACGGCACCGGCACCGGCCTGGGCGACCCGATCGAGGCGCAGGCCCTTCTCGCCACGTACGGGCAGGACCGGCCCGCCGACAGCCCGCTGTGGCTGGGCTCGCTGAAGTCCAACATCGGCCACGCGCAGGCCGCCGCGGGCGTGGGCGGCATCATCAAGATGATCGAGGCGATGCGGCACGGCGTCCTGCCCCGGACCCTGCACGTGGACGAGCCGTCCCCGCACGTGGACTGGGAGGCGGGCGCGGTCGCGCTGCTCACCGAGGAGCGGGAGTGGCCCGACACGGGCCGGCCGCGCCGTGCGGGCATCTCCTCCTTCGGCATCAGCGGCACCAACGCGCACGTCATCATCGAGCGGCCCGCCGACACCGCGGGCGCCTCGGCCGCCCCGGAACCGGCGGAGCCGTCGCCGACCGGGACCGCCGTGGCATGGGTGCTCTCCGCCCGCGACGAGGAGGCACTGCGCGCCCAGGCCGGGCGGCTGCACGCCCATGTGGGCACGCACCCGGAACTCCGCCCGGCCGACGTCGGGTTCTCCCTGGCCACCACGCGCGCGGCGCTGGAACACCGCGCGGCCGTCGTGGGGACGGACCGCGAGACGCTGCTCGACGCGCTCGGCGCGCTGGCCCGCGGCGAGGCGTCGCCCGCCGTGGTCCGGGGCACCGGCCCCGTCCGGCCCGGCGGGACCGCGTTCCTGCTGACCGGACAGGGCAGCCAGCGCCCGGGCATGGGACAGGAGCTGTACGCGTCCTCCCCCGTCTTCGCGCGCGCCCTGGACGAGGTGTGCGCGCTGCTGGACCCCGAGCTGCCGCGGCCGCTGAAGAGCGTGCTGTTCGCCGCACCCCGGTCCGCGGACGCCGCGCTGCTCGACCGGACGGTCTTCACCCAGGCCGCGCTGTTCGCCGTCGAGACCGCGCTGTTCCGGCTGCTGGAGCACCTGGGCCTGCGGCCCGACTACCTGCTGGGCCACTCGATCGGCGAGGTCACCGCCGCCCACCTGGCCGGGGTGCTGGACCTGGCGGACGCCTGCGTCCTGGTGGCCGGGCGCGGCCGGCTGATGGAGGCCGCCCGCGAGGGCGGGGCGATGGCCGCGGTCGAGGCGTCCGAGGACGAGGTCCTGGCCTGCCTGGAACCCTACGGCGACGCGCTCGCCGTGGCGGGCGTCAACGGGCCGCGCTCCACGGTGGTCTCGGGCGACGCGACCGCCGTCGAGGAGGTCGTGGCCCTCTGGAAGGCGCGGGGCCGCCGGGTCAAGCGGCTGCCGGTCAGCCACGCGTTCCACTCCCCGCACATGGAGGAGGTGCTGGACGAGTTCCGCACCGTCGCCAAGGGGCTGGACTTCCACGCCCCGTCGATCCCCGTGGTCTCCAACGTCACCGGTGTCCTGGCGACGGCCGAGGAACTGGCCTCGCCCGACTACTGGGCCCGGCACATCCGCCAGGCGGTGCGGTTCCTCGACGGGGTGCGCACCCTGGAGGCCGAGGGGGTGACCGGGTTCCTGGAGCTGGGCCCGGACGGCGTGCTCACCGCGCTCGTCCAGGACTGCCTGGCGGAGGACCCGGGAACGCTCGCCACGGCCCTGCGTGCCGGGCGACCCGAGGCCGGGACGGTCGCCGAGGCGGTCGCGCGGCTGCACGTCGCCGGTGCCCGCCCGGACTGGGCGGCGCTGTTCCCCGGCGCGCGCCGCGTCGACCTGCCGACGTACGCCTTCCAGCGCGAGCGCTACTGGCTGGAGGGCCCGGCCACGGCCGGTGACGCCGCCGGGCTGGGCCTGGTGACCGCCGGTCACCCGCTGCTGGGCGCGGCCGTGCCGGTCGCCGACCGCGACGCGTACCTCCTCACCGGCCGCCTGTCGCTCCGCACCCACCCCTGGCTGGCCGACCACGCCGTCTCCGGCACCGTGCTCGTACCCGGCACCGGCCTGCTGGAAATGGCACTGCGCGCGGGCGAACAAGCAGGCTGCGACACGGTGGAGGAACTCACCCTCGCCGCCCCGCTCGTACTCCCCGAGAAAAGCGCCGTCCAGCTCCAGCTGTCCGTCGGCGAACCCGACGACTCGGGACGCCGCGCCCTGCTCGTCCACTCCCGGCCCGACGGCGACGGGGCACAGGAGCCGTGGACGCTGCACGCCACCGGCACCGTCGTCACCGCGAGCCCGCAGGCTCCCGTGCCGGAGCTGCTGGTGTGGCCGCCGGCCGGGGCCACCGAGGTGGACCTGACAGGCGCCTACGAGCGGCTCGCGGAGCGGGGTTACGCGTACGGCCCGGCCTTCCAGGGGCTGCGCCGCGCCTGGACCCTGGGCGACGACGTCTTCGCCGAAGTCGCCCTCGGCGACGGACAGCACGCCGACGCACAGCGGTTCGCGCTGCATCCGGCCCTCCTCGACGCCGCGCTGCACACCCTGCTGCCCGGGGTCGTGGACGAGGACGGCCCGTCGTGGCTGCCGTTCTCGTGGGAGGACGCGGCGGTGCACGCCACCGGCGCGCCCGTGCTGCGGGTCAGGCTGTCGCTCGGGCGCCCGGACGCGGATGCGCTGACAGCCGCGCTGGCCGTGGCCGACGGCACCGGTCAGCCGGTCGCGACCGTGGGCTCGCTGAGCCTGCGGCCCCTGTCCCGG
>NZ_JAINFC010000383.1 GCF_020740835.1 Streptomyces sp. UNOC14_S4 | reverse complement strand
GAACGGGGTCCGGCGCGGGGGAGGGCCCGAAGCGGTTCACCTATCAGGGGTGAGTCGCACGGGTGACGGGGTGCACGGCGGACCGGTGAAGCGGTGCTGAGCAGGTAATGGGGCGGTACGGAGCCGTCCGTCCCCGTTCATGACGGCACGCGGGGGAAAGCGCGCTCCACGGGGGCTCCCGCACTTCGAAGGGGGACGCCCGCCCGTATGCTGGCAGCGCGTTCGTTCAGTCCCAGGAACTCCAGGAAGCGGCGGTCATGCGCGTTTATGTCCCTCTGACCCTCCCCGGTCTCGCCGAGGCGTACCGGACCGGTGAGCTCGGACCCGCCCCGCTGTGCGCCTATGCCGTGACCCCCGCGCTGCGCGAGTGGTACCTCTCCGAGGACGTCGAGGAGCTGGAGTACGCGGCGCTCGGCCGTGCCGCCGAGGCGTCGCTGCGCAGGATCGCCCAGGACCCGGACGCCGCGCGCCGCCGTGTGGTCGTCGCCCTGGACGTGCCGGACAAGGCCGCGGTCAGCGACCCCGACCGGGGGCTGGAGCAGGCCGCGCTGGGCCAGGTGCGGCTCGCGGCGGCCGTGCCGCTGGCGAAGGCGGCGGCCGTGCACGTGGACTCCCGCGACGCGGAGACGGACGTCGCCGCCGCGGCGGAGGCGCTCGAGGCGGCGGACGGGGGCGACGACGACGCGCAGTTCGTCGTGGACGGTGCCGAGGACCACGACCTGATGTGGTTCGGCGTGCAGGAGATCCCCTCCCTGATCTGAGGGCCTGAGCGGCGTCCGGGCCGGATCCGGTGATCTTCGTCGCGGAGCGATGTCGTACCCCGCCGGTACCGTCGAGTTCATGGGGAAGCACGTGGCACACATCGTGTGGGATTGGAACGGCACTCTTTTCCACGACATCGACGCGGTGATCTCGGCGACGAATGCCGCTTTCGCCGAGATCGGCCTGGAGCCGATCACTCTTGAGCGGTATCGGGAGCTCTATCGGGTCCCGGTGCCGGAGTTCTACAGGAGGCTGATGGGGCGCCTGCCCACGACAGCCGAATGGGAACATATGGATGAAATTTTCCATCGGCATTACCGGGACCATGCCCCGCGCTGCGGCCTCGCGGAGGGCGTCGAGGGCCTGCTGGCGGACTGGCAGGGCGCGGGCGGCACCCAGTCGATCCTCTCCATGCACGGCCACGAGGAGCTCGTCCCCCTCGTCCGCGGCTTCGGGATCGAGCCGAGATTCGTCCGCGTCCAGGGCCGTACGGGCCCCTCTGGAGGCGGCAAGTCCGAGCACATGTCCCGCCATGTCGCGGGCCTGGACGGCATATCCCCGCGGCGCACGGTCATCATTGGTGACGCCGTCGACGACGCCCTGGCCGCCGCGCACGTGGGCGCCTATGCCGTGCTCTACACCGGCGGGTCGCACAGTCGGGCGAGCCTCGCCGAGGCGGGCGTACCGGTGGTGGACAGCCTCGCGGACGCCGTCGCCGAGGCCCGGCTGCTCGTCGGCTGACGGTCCCCCGTGGCATCCCCCGTGACGTCCCGCGTGATCCGCACGGGAGGGAAGTCGCTGGTCCGGGGCCGGGCGGGCGGAGCGGGGCGGTCCCGTGCGTTCTGCCGGTGCCGCAGGCCGTCGGCTTTGGACCCGGATATGGCCCGGATATGGCCTGGATGCGGCCCGGGCGTGGCCCGGGTGTGGTACGTCACCCGGACGTCCCCCGCAAAAGCGATAGCCTTGTCGGGTGATCAGCGCGATACCCGTCAGGGGCGACGACGCTCCTGCCCTGCGCCCGGAATGCCGCAGCATCCGGGCAGCTGCCGCTGATTCCTCCCGTGCCGGGGCACATCGAGATTCCATCAAGATCGTTCCGGTCACCTCTCATTCCGGCATAACGTCGTCGACGACGGGAGAACCCGCGTCGCCGCGTGATCGCCTTCACCACCTATGTCACGCAACGGCGCGCGACAGGAGCCAGAGGACATGCAGACCAAGCTGGACGAAGCCAAGGCCGAGTTGCTCGAAAGGGCGGCCCGCGTCGCCGAGACCGGTCCCGCCGGGGGACACCCGGTCGGACCCAAGGGCGAGGGCGCGCTCGACCCCGAGACACTGACCGCCTACCTCCAGCGCTACTACCTGCACACGGCGCCCGAGGACCTCACGGGACGGGACCCGGTCGACGTCTTCGGCGCCGCCCTCTCGCACTACCGGCTCGCCGAGAACCGTCCGCAGGGCACCGCCAACGTGCGGGTGCACACGCCCACGGTCGAGGAGAACGGCTGGACGTGCAGCCACTCCGTCGTCGAGGTCGTCACCGACGACATGCCCTTCCTGGTGGACTCCGTCACCAATGAGCTCTCCCGTCAGGGCCGCGGCATCCATGTCGTGATCCACCCGCAGATCGTCGTCCGCCGTGATGTCACCGGACGCCTGCTGGAGGTCCTCGGCTCCGCCTGCGACGCGCACGGCGAGGGCAAGGACGCCGTGCTGCCGCACGACGCCCTCACCGAGTCCTGGATCCACGTCGAGATCGACCGCGAGACCGACCGCGACGACCTCAAGCAGATCACCGCCGACCTGCTGCGCGTGCTCTCCGACGTCCGCGAGGCCGTCGAGGACTGGGAGAAGATGCGCGACTCCGCGCTGCGCATCGCGGAGGACCTGCCGTCCGAGCCCACCTCCGACGTGCCGAAGTCCGAGCTCGACGAGGCCCGCGAGCTGCTGAAGTGGCTGGCCGCCGACCACTTCACCTTCCTCGGCTACCGCGAGTACGAGCTCCAGACGGTCCGCGGCGACGGCGGCGAGGAGGACGTCCTGGCCGCCCTCCCCGGCACCGGCCTCGGCATCCTGCGCTCCGACCCCAAGCACCACAACGAGGGCCACCACGCCGGTCCCGTCTCCTCGTCCTTCAACCGGCTGCCCGCCGACGCCCGCGCCAAGGCCCGTGAGCACAAGCTGCTCGTCCTCACCAAGGCCAACAGCCGCGCCACCGTGCACCGCCCCTCCTACCTCGACTACGTCGGGGTGAAGAAGTTCGACGCCGACGGCAACGTCATCGGCGAGCGCCGCTTCCTGGGCCTGTTCTCCTCCGCCGCGTACACCGAGTCCGTGCGCCGCGTCCCCGTCGTGCGCCGCAAGGTCGCCAAGGTCCTCGCCGACGCCGGGTTCTCGCCCGACAGCCACGACGGCCGCGACCTGCTCCAGATCCTGGAGACCTACCCGCGCGACGAGCTCTTCCAGACGCCCGCCGACCAGCTGCGCACCGTCGCCACCAGCGTCCTCTACCTGCAGGAGCGCCGCCGTCTGCGGCTCTACCTGCGCCAGGAGACCTACGGGCGCTACTACTCCGCGCTCGTCTACCTGCCGCGCGACCGCTACACCACCGGCGTCCGCCTGCGCCTGATCGAGATCCTCAAGGAGGAGCTCGGCGGCACCAGCGTCGACTTCACCGCGTGGAACACCGAGTCGGTCCTCTCCCGGCTGCACTTCGTCATCCGCGTCGAGCCGGGCTCGACCCTCTCCGACCTCACCGACGCCGACGTCGAGCGCATCGAGGGCCGCCTGGTCGAGGCCGCCCGCTCCTGGGCCGACGGCTTCGCCGAGACGCTCACCGCCGAGGTGGGCGAGGAGCGCGCCGCCGAGCTGCTGCGCCGCTACGGCCACGCCTTCCCCGAGGGCTACAAGGCCGACCACACCCCCCGCGGTGCCGTCGCCGACCTCGGCCACCTGGAGAAGCTGACCACCGCGGGCGGCGACCGCGACTTCGAGCTCAGCCTCTACGAGCCGGTCGGCGCGTCCCCCGAGGAGCGCCGCTTCAAGATCTACCGCACCGGTGAGCCCGTCTCCCTCTCCGCCGTGCTGCCGGTCCTGCACCGGCTCGGCGTCGAGGTCGTCGACGAGCGCCCGTACGAGCTGCGCTGCGCCGACGGCACGACCGCGTGGATCTACGACTTCGGGCTGCGGGTGCCCGAGCGCATCGAGGGTGACGACGCCCGCATGCGTTTCCAGGAGGCGTTCGCCGCCGTCTGGACGGGCGAGGCGGAGAACGACAACTTCAACAAGCTCGTGCTCCAGACCGGTCTCGACTGGCGTCAGGCCATGGTGCTGCGCGCCTACGCGAAGTACCTGCGCCAGGCCGGCTGGTCGTTCAGCCAGTCGTACATGGAGGACACCCTCAGCAACAACGTCCACACCACGCGCCTCCTGGTCAACCTGTTCGAGGCCCGGATGTCGCCCGCGCTCCAGCGCGCCGGGACCGAGCTGACCGACGGGCTGCTGGAGGAGCTGGACGGCGCGCTCGACCAGGTCGCCAGCCTGGACGAGGACCGCATCCTGCGGGCCTTCCTGACCGTCATCAAGGCCACGCTGCGGACGAACCACTTCCAGCGCAACCGTGAAGGCAAGCCGCACCCCTACCTGTCCCTCAAGCTCGACCCGCAGGCGATCCCGGAGCTCCCGGCACCCCGCCCCGCGTACGAGATCTGGGTCTACTCCCCGCGCGTCGAGGGCGTGCACCTGCGCTTCGGCAAGGTCGCGCGCGGCGGTCTGCGCTGGTCCGACCGGCGCGAGGACTTCCGCACCGAGATCCTCGGCCTGGTCAAGGCGCAGATGGTGAAGAACACCGTCATCGTGCCGGTGGGCGCCAAGGGCGGCTTCGTCGGCAAGCGGCTGCCGGACCCGTCCGTGGACCGCGACGCGTGGCTGGCGGAGGGCATCGCCTCGTACAAGACCTTCATCTCGGGTCTGCTCGACATCACCGACAACATGGTCGGCGGCGAGGTCGTGCCCCCGAAGGACGTCGTGCGCCACGACGGGGACGACACCTACCTGGTCGTCGCCGCCGACAAGGGCACCGCGACCTTCTCCGACATCGCCAACGAGGTCGCCCAGTCGTACGGCTTCTGGCTCGGTGACGCCTTCGCCTCCGGCGGCAGCGCGGGCTACGACCACAAGGGCATGGGCATCACCGCCCGCGGCGCCTGGGAGTCCGTCAAGCGGCACTTCCGCGAGCTGGGGCACGACACCCAGACCGAGGACTTCACGGTCGTCGGCGTCGGTGACATGTCCGGTGACGTGTTCGGCAACGGCATGCTGCTGTCGGAGCACATCCGGCTGGTGGCCGCCTTCGACCACCGCCACATCTTCCTGGACCCGAAGCCGGACGCGGCCGTCTCCTACGCCGAGCGCCGCCGTCTGTTCGAGCTGCCCCGTTCCTCCTGGGCGGACTACGACACGAGCCTGCTCTCCGCGGGCGGCGGCATCCACCCCCGCACGGCGAAGTCGATCCCGGTCAACGCGCAGGTGCGCGAGGCCCTCGGCATCGAGGCGGGCGTCACCAAGATGACCCCCGCCGAGCTGATGAAGGCCATCCTGCGCTCGCCGGTCGACCTGCTGTGGAACGGCGGCATCGGCACGTACGTCAAGGCGTCCACCGAGTCGCACGCCGACGTCGGCGACAAGGCCAACGACGCGATCCGCGTCGACGGCCAGGACCTGCGCGTCAAGGCCGTCGGCGAGGGCGGCAACCTCGGTCTGACCCAGCTCGGCCGCATCGAGTTCGCCCGCGCGGGCGGCCCCGACGAGACGGGCGGCCGGATCAACACCGACGCCATCGACAACAGCGCCGGCGTGGACACCTCGGACCACGAGGTCAACATCAAGATCCTGCTGAACGCGCTCGTCGCGGACGGCGACATGACCGTCAAGCAGCGCAACAAGCTGCTCGCGGAGATGACCGACGAGGTCGGCGAGCTCGTCCTGCGCAACAACTACGCGCAGAACGTGGCCCTGGCCAACGCCGTCTCCCAGGCGCCCAGCCTGCTCCACGCCCACCAGCGGATGATGCGCAGGCTCTCCCGCGACGGCCGTCTGGACCGCGCCCTGGAGTTCCTGCCGACCGACCGGCAGATCCGCGAGCGGCTCACCGCGGGCCGCGGGCTGACCCAGCCGGAGCTGGCCGTCCTGCTCGCCTACATCAAGATCACCGCCGCGGAGGAACTGCTCACCACCACCCTCCCGGACGAGCCGTACCTGGAGCGCCTGCTCTACGCGTACTTCCCGAAGGCGCTGCGGCAGTCGTTCGGCGAGCAGATCGACGGGCACGCGCTGCGTCGCGAGATCGTGACGACCGTTCTGGTCAACGACACGGTCAACAGCGGTGGCACGACCTTCCTGCACCGCCTGCGGGAGGAGACCGGCGCCTCGCTGGAGGAGATCGTCCGGGCGCAGACCGCGGCCCGCGAGATCTTCGGCCTGGGCAAGGTCTGGGACGCCGTCGAGGCGCTCGACAACACCGTCCCGGCGGACGTGCAGACCCGCATCCGGCTGCACTCGCGCCGCCTGGTCGAGCGCGGCACCCGCTGGCTGCTCAACAACCGGCCGCAGCCGCTCCAGCTCGCCGAGACCATCGAGTTCTTCCGGGACGGCGTGGCGGCGGTCTGGTTCCAGCTGCCGAAGCTGCTCAAGGGCGCGGACGCCGAGTGGTGGCAGTCCATCCACGACGAGCTGGTGGCGTCCGGGGTGCCGGACGACCTGGCCGTGCGCGTGGCGGGCTTCTCGTCGGTCTTCCCGGCGCTCGACATCGTCGCCGTCTCGGACCGCACCGGCAAGGAGCCGCTCGACGTCGCCGAGGTCTACTACGACCTCGGGGACCGGCTGCACATCACCCAGCTGATGGACCGGATCATCGAGCTGCCGCGCTCCGACCGCTGGCAGTCCATGGCCCGCGCCTCCATCCGCGAGGACCTCTACGCGGCCCACGCGGCGCTCACCTCGGACATCCTGTCCGTCGGCAACGGCGGCTCCGCGCCGGATGAGCGCTTCGGGCTGTGGGAGGAGAAGAACGCGGCGATCCTCACCCGGGCGCGCACCACGCTCGACGAGATCCGCGGTTCGGACTCCTTCGACCTGGCCAACCTGTCGGTCGCGATGCGGACCATGCGGACGCTGCTGCGGACGCACAGCTGACGCCTGAGTGAACAGGGGGCGGCCCCGGGGAGAAATTCCCCGGGGCCGCCCCTTTTGTCGGCTTGAATCGTGTTAAGAGATCCCCATGAAGGTCGTGACACGGCTTGCCCCGGCCCCGGCGGCCGCGCCCCCGAAGGCCCCCGACGTGCTGCCGCCGCGCCGGGAGGCGGTCCGCGCGGCCGCCCTCTACCTGGCGCTGGCCGCCGTCGGCTTCGGGGTCCTGCTGCTGATCAACCATCACCTCGGGCGCGGGACGGAGCAGCTGCTGCGCCGCTGGGACAGCGGCAACTACCTGCACATCGCCAAACGCGGCTATCCGGGTGAGATTCCGTACGGCTCCGACGGCGAGCCCAAGTTCAGCATGATCGCCTTCTTCCCGATGGTGCCCGCGCTGATCAGGGCGGTGCACCTGCTGACCCAGCTGCCGTACGCGTACGCGGGGGTGGTGGTCTCGTGGGCGGCGGCGACGGTGGCCGCGGTGGGGGTC
>NZ_JAINFC010000382.1 GCF_020740835.1 Streptomyces sp. UNOC14_S4 | reverse complement strand
CTCCCGCCCCCGCCGCACCCCGTCGCATGGTCGACGTCTCCGGGGAGGAGGCTCTGTACCTGCTCGGCGGCGCCGCCCAGGGCCGGCTGCTGTACGAGCAGCGCGACATCGTCGCCGTACGGCCCGCGTCCCACATCCTGGAGTACGGACGGCTGATCGTCCGCGCGCCCGTTCCGGACGCCGCCCTGGCCGCCGGGGCCACTGGGGCCATCACCGTCACGTACCACTGCGACAGCCTCCACCCCACCACCGGAACCGGCTGGGCGGTGACCGCCACCGGCCTGGCCGAGCTCATCACCCATCCCGACGAGGCCGCCCACTACCGGCGTACTCTGCCCGGCTGGGCCCACGGTCCTCATGACGCGCTCCTGCGCATCCACCCGCGCACGATCAACGGCCACCGTTTCGCGCATCCGGCCGACAACGCGGCACGCGGGTAGCCACAGCGGATCACGGAACGCGTACGGGCCCCTCGCAATCGCGAGGGGCCCGTGTGCGTTCCGTTCAGCGGCAGGTGGTGTCGCCGGGGAGGGCGAACCGGGCGAGCACCACCTTGCCGCACCCGTGCACGGCCGTTTCCACGCTGAGCGCGCCGCCGTAGGACGCGGTCAATTCCCGTACCGTCCGCAGCCCTTCGCCGACCGCGTGGGGCGACAGGTCGGGAAGGCGGGGGTCCTGGTCCGCGACGCCGATGACGAGCTGTCCCGCTCCCACGGCGATGACGACGTCCGCCGTGGGCGAGCGGTCGGCGGCGTGGCGCAGGGCGTTGGTGACCAGCTCGCTGACCACCAGCAGGACGCTTCCCGCGAACGCCGAATCCGCCGGACCGATCCCGTACTCGGCCAGCGACGCGGCCGTGTCCTGCCGCGCCTGGCGTACGGCTTCCGGCACCAGCGGCAGCGTCAGAACGCGGCGCCGCACGGGAGAGGGCGTCTGCGCGCACGCCCCCGCGGGTACGGGTACGTGCCTGCGGCGGCGCCGTCTCACCGCGCCGTCCCCGACGTCTCCGCTTCCTGGAGTTCCTTGAGCAGTTCGTTCTGCCCGGCGAGCATCACGGTCAGAATGCGGCGGGCCGCGCGCATCAGCTCGGCCACGTCTCCGCCCGCGAGTTCGTAGACGACGGTCGAGCCGGTGCGGGTGGACGTCACGATCCCGGACCGGCGTAGCACGGCGAGCTGTTGGGAGAGCGCGGACGGCTCGATCTCGATCGCGGCGAGCAGATCCCGCACCGGCTTGGGGCCGTCCTGGAGCAGCTCCAGGACGCGGATACGGACGGGGTGCCCGAGCATCCGGAAGAACTCGGCCTTCGCCTGGTACAGCGGAACCGGGGAACCGGGCATCAGCGCTCCCCCTCCGCGGCGTCCACGGCCACACCGTGCTCGCGGGCCAGGCGCAGGGCGTCCTCCAGTTCGTCCGACGCCACCGCCACCTCGTACGCGTCATCGGCCTCACGCGCGGCGGCGAGTGCGGCCTGAGCCTGCCGCACCCTGTCGCGCACCGCTTCTGTGAACCCGCCCATGCCGGACCTCCGCCCCCGATCGGCTGGATGCCTTGAGAACTCTTGAGAACTTACGGCATCACGACAACTCATGAATTGAAGACTTCTTCAAGTCTAGGGCACGGAGGCGGACCGCGCAGGGGGCTTCACCCACTCAAGGCCCGTCCGGTGCCGTGATCACGCGGCGGGGAAAAGGATTGGACGGGCTGACGCCCGGGCCGGTAGCTTGCGGTTGACCGTGACGCCACCCGAGGAGGTGAGACCCATGAACGCTGTATCGACGTGGGTGCTCCCCCTTCCCGTCACGGCCGGCGACTGACACAGGTGTCGCCGGGAGCGCCTCGACAACCAGGCACTCCCGAAAGGCAACACCCATGAACTCTCTGCGATTCACCGCCGAGTCGTCGGCGAACGGCATGCGCGAACGCGACTTCACCGTGGGCGAGGTCCCCGGCGTTCTCTGGTCACCGGCCTCCGGCGCGGCCGGTCGCGCGCCCCTGGTCCTGATGGGCCACGGCGGCGGCGCCCACAAGAAGCATGCGGCGATGCTGGGCCGCGCCCACCGCCTCGTGACCGGCGGCGGCTTCCATGTCGCCGTCATCGACGCGCCCGGCCACGGCGGCCGGCCGCGCACCGCGCAGGACGAGCAGGACATCGCCGAGCTGCGCGAGGCGCAGGCGGCGGGCGAGCCGGAAGGCCCGGTCGTCGTCCGCTACAACGCCCGCCTGGCGGAGCTCGCCGTGCCCGAGTGGCAGGCGACCCTGGACGCCCTCCAGGAACTTCCGGAGATCGGCGCCGACAGTCCGGTGGGCTACGCCGGCATCGCCATGGGCACCGCGATCGGGGTACCGCTGGTCGCGGCCGAGCCCAGGATCACGGCCGCGGTCTTCGGCCTGATGTGGCCCGACGCCCTGATCGGGGCGGCGAAGCGGATCACCGTCCCGGTCGAGTTCGCCATGCAGTGGGACGACGAGCGCATCCCGCGCGAGGCCGGCCTCGCGCTGTTCGACGCCTTCGCCTCGAAGGAGAAGACGCTACACGCCAACGCGGGCAAGCACTTCGACTTCCCCAGGTTCGAGGCCGACAGCGCGGTCCGGTTCTTCGCCCGGCATCTTGGCGGGGCGGCCGCCTCACCGGCCTGAGGGTGAGCGGCGGCGGCGCCCGGTCTGCTTCATCGGGCGCCGCCGCCGCGGCCCGGGGCGAGGCCGCGCATGCACCAGGAGTTCATGGGGTCAAGGTGCCGGGGTGAAGATCCGGTCCAGGTGGTAGTCGAGGGTGCGCAGGACATCGGCGGCGGTGCGGCGGCCGTGCAGCATGTCGCTGCCCAGGCCCACCGCTCCGGACACCAGCAGGTCGGCCTCGTGGCGCGCGTCGAGGCCGGGGCGGCAGGCGCCGCCGGCCTGCCCCTGCCCGATGATGCCCGCGACCAGGTCCTCCAGCGGGTGCCCGGCGCCGAGGAACACCGCCGCGAGCGCGGGATCGGTGAGGCTCCGGGCGTAGTACGCCGCGAACACCCGCAGCGCGAGGCGCCGTTCGGCGTCCAGCGGCAGGAACTCCTCCAGAACCGCCGTGAGCAGGGCCCGGGCATCGCCCGGGTCGTAGTCGATGCGCTCACGGGCCCGCCGCTCGTTGTCCTTGTGCAGCAGCTCCAGCGCGGCGACCAGGAGTTGGTGCTTGCTCCCGAAGTGGTACTGCACCGAGCGCAGTGAGACGCCGGCCTCCGTCGCGATCTCCCGCATGCTCGCCTCGTGCAGCCCCCGCCCCGCCGCGATCCGCCACACCGCCTCGGCGATCTCCCGCCGACGCCCTTCCCCGGCGGTCGGCGCCTCGGGCACCACCGGTTCCGGCAGCGGCGGCTGTCTGCGCCTCCGATAGGCCCGTGCCTGACAGCTCCGCGAGCAGTACACGGCCGGTCGCCCCCGCCCCGCCGGGGCCAGGCCCGTACCGCACACACCGCACACCGCCGCTTTCTTTTCGTCACGCACGATATCGAGCGTACGGCTTGAAAATGTGTGACGTAAACCCCTTTCTCCCCCGATTTACACGCGGTCATGGTGATACGTTCGTATCAATGGCCGAATGAAACACAGGGGGAGACCATGAAGTACGACCTGCTCCAGGGCGTCGGCGCAATCGTGATGGTCGTGTCCGCCCAGGCGGCGATCCGCATGCTCTTCGACCACGACGACCACGGGCTCCTCGCCTGGCTCCCCGGCGGATTCGCCGTGGTGCTCGTCGCGTACGTCGCGTTGCTCGGCGCCGGAGTGCTCCTCGGAGGCTGGGCACACGGCCACGCCAAGGCGCTGGGCCGCAGGGAGCGGGGCTGAGCGGTTCACGGCCCGTCTGCGCCGGACGATTCAGCCGACCGGCCCCGAAGGGGCGAGCGGCCGCAGGGAACCGCTATTTTTTTGCGGCTGTGTGGAAGGGGCAGTCCTTGAGCTGTTTCAGGATTTCCTGCGCCAGGAGATCTTCTTCACCTGCCAGCGCGGTCGCGACATCCGGAGCGGTGGAGAACACCATTTCCGCCGCTATGTTGTCCTGCACGATCCGGGCGAGGTTGTCGAGTGCCGTGCCGACCGGGTCGGAGGGGAACTGCGCGATCATCTGGTTGATGAGATGGCTGTCCGCCCGCTTCTGGTCCATGCACGGCTTGATGATGACTGCGTTCTGGTTGAGAGCGGCCGTCGTCCACAACTCGAATATGAGGACGTACAGTTCGGACCAGGCTTGCTCGCCCAGCTGGGCCCGCCACCGTTTGAGCAGCGCGTGAACGCCCTCGATCTGGGCTTTCGACGCCCAGTACATGGTCGTCTGAATGTGACCGTACACCGCGCTCGAAAAGTCCTGGAAGCCCTGCATGTCGAAGGAGCGGGACGCGACCGCGTCCGTGATGAAGTCCAGGCCACCGTCCAGGATACTCCGGCCGGCATCCTCCAGCGCCCGGGGCATGTTGGCGCCGGGCAGGTTCTGGCGCGCGGTTTCCAGCGTCGCCGCGAACTTCCGCAGCGGATCGATCCACGCCGTCGAGGACGGCCCGATGTGGGCGACCTGTTCCAGGTCGTGCGGGTCGATCCGGTCCGCGTTACCCACCGGCGGAACCTTGGGGCTGAGGTAGGACGCCACCACCGAATAGATCCCCAGCGGCGTATGCGCGACCGACTTCGCCAGCTCGAATACCTGGCCCACCGGGTGTAAACGCTCGACAGTGCTGCCTCGGTCGACCAGAAAGTACTCCCCTCCCTTCGCGTCGTTGTTGACGACGATCACAGGGCCCAGATGCCGCGCCACCGACGCACGCAGCAGGTCGTAGTGGCGCTGCATATCGGTGTCGATCTGATTCACCGCAGCCCTGGCGTCCCGTTCCGGGACCGGAGCCGAGGCAGTGCCGACGGAAGCCCGCGCCGTGGGGGCGCCGACGAAAGCGGTAGCACCGAGGGCGGCGCCGGTGCCGAGAAACGTTCTGCGTGTAGTCACGTGCTGCCCTTCCCCCTGGCACAGCGCGAAGACACCCGGCCGGACGAGTTCCCCGCGCCTCTTGCCGGAGCCGTCTCCCGCTCGGCGTGGGAGAGGGGCGTGCGAGGCGGGGCGTGCACGGTGGCTGCGCCACCAGGAGCCAGGGATGAATGACGCGAGTTGGGTAGCCAGGGGATCAGTCATGATTCGGGCATACCTAGAGGATGCACGGTCAGCGGGCGTGGTGCGGCGGTGACGTTGAGTTCCCTGGTGCTGGTGGGCTCATCGCTGATGTGGGCTCCGGCAGGCGAGGCCCGTGGAGGCGATGGCGGGAGCTTCCTGTGTACGGGCAGCAACACCAGCACGTACGACCCGCCGCTCATGTTCACGCCCCAATCCGTCCGCGTCCGTGCGCACGCCCAGTACACATGCACCGTGGCCCCCGGCCGGACCGTACCGGCCGCCGGTTCCCTCGACGTCCTGGCACCGGGAACGGCCTGCCTCGCGCTGACCCACCCCGGAGGCACCGAGACCGTCGAGTACGCGGACGGCGCCCGGTCGGTGATCGTCTACGACAGCTCCACCACCGAGCGCGTGGCAGGCGCCCTCTTCACCAGGCTGACGGGGCAGGTCACCGAAGGCCGCGGCAAGGGGCTGCCTGCCCAGCGGACCGCGGACCTCCTGCCCGGCGATCTCCCCACGGAATGCCTCGGCTCCGGCATCCGGGAAAGCAGCGGCTCCGTCCAGCTGGAGGCCCACCTGTAAGCAACCTCAGCGCCGCACGTGCGCCGTGGCATAGTGGCGCGCTTGCCGGTCGTTGACGGCTCTCAACGCGTCGAGGTCGTCGGCGAACAGAGCGCGCCAGCCTTCGGTGTCCAGACACTGGCATACGCGGCAGGGTGTTTCCGGCGGGGCCGGGGTGCTGGGCGGACCACCGGTGTGCGGCAGGGGGACGACGGCGGACCAGGAGGGCCGGGCGTTCAGCACGACAGGTCCTCCTCGGGGGCCGTTCGCAGCTCGGCCCTGTGGTCGCGGAGTTCCTGCGCCACCTGGGCCAGGCCGCGGGCGTAGTCGAAAGCGGATCGCAGCCCGTTCCCCGGGCCCAGCGTGAGGGCCCGGTGCAGCCCTTCCGCGGCGCTCCGCTCGGCGGCCACGCGTCGCGGATCGGCTGCGGGCAGAGCAGCGACGACGTCCCGGACCTCGGCGGCCGTCTTCTTGACGTACGCGCGGAGGACGACGGTCGCCGACGTGATCCGGCCCTCGGGAGGCGAGATGTGGGAGTGCGAGCCGAGGATATCTCTGATCGCCCACTCGATGACGTCGTCCCCGGTACGTGGCGGGGTGGGGGCTGCGTGAGCCATGGCGGTGCCGGGGAAGATGGGCATGGTGGAGTGGTCCCCTTCGGGCGGAACGGCGTGCGGATTCGAACGCGACGTCAACCAAAGGGAGTTGGGATGCCGGTTCCGGTTCCAAGTATCCGCCGGGACTCCTATGCTCGGGCCCGTTGAGGGGTTATCCCTCCAGGCAATCAAATGGGGGTTACAGCCATGCCCGCGCCCACGCCACTCGACCCGTCGCGGTCCTTCATCGCCCAGCTCGGCGTGGCGATCCGCGCCTTGCGCGAAGCCAAGGGCTGGTCCCAGTCCGACCTCGCCGCGGCCATCAGGATTTCGCACACGTCGATCTCGAAGTTCGAGAACGGGCATGTGCTCCCCGTCCGGGAAGTCGCGGAAGAACTGGACCGGGCGCTCGATGCAAACGGCACTTTGCTCGAACTCTGGGAAGTACTCAACGACGACCCCTTGGCGAAACGGTCCACAAAGTACTTCGCTCACGAATCGAAGGCCGTCGAGATCCGCCACCTCGCCAACACCTTGCCCGCCCTGCTGCAAACCGACGACTACATCCGGACGGTCCTCCAGTTCGCCACGGACCGGCTCGACGGAAACTTCGAGGAGAAGGTGGCGTACCGCCAGCGCAGGCGCGCCATTCTCGACCGCCCCGATCCGCCATTGTTCAGAGCGCTCATTGCCCAGTCGGCTCTCGACCGCACCGTCGGCGATGCCGACGTCATGCGAGGTCAGCTCCTCTACATGCTGGACCAGATGACGCGGACGAACGTCGAATTACGGCTGGCGCCCCTCGCCATCAGCGAAAACTTCCGCGATCTCGGCCTGACTCAGATCATGACATTCAAGGGCGGCCGCAGGGTCGTTTATCGCGCCGGAGTGACCCAAGACATTTACATCACCAACGCGACAGAGACCGCCCAATATCTATCCGCGTTCGAGCGACAGTGGAATGAAGCTCTACCCCCGAGCGAGTCAATCACGCTGATTCTCAAAGCACTTGAGGAGAAATATCCGTGCCTACCGTCGGACCTGACCTGCCCGTAATCATATGGTGCAAGAGCACCTACAGCACCATCAGCCAAAGCGAATGCGTCGAGATCGCCTCCCGCCAATCCCCCGGCACCATCCCCATACGCGACAGCAAAACCC
>NZ_JAINFC010000381.1 GCF_020740835.1 Streptomyces sp. UNOC14_S4 | reverse complement strand
CACCCGTCTTCCCCTTTGACCCCCACCGCACAGGCACCGAGGAGCCCCGCCATGACCCAGCCGAAGGACACGCAGACCGGGGAGCGGGACCTGCTCCGGCGATGGAGCCACGGGCCGGAACGCCCCGTGCCCGACACGTCCCTGACGGAACTCTTCGAGGCACAGGCGGCCCGGACACCCGACGCCGTCGCGGTGGTGGCCGAGGACGGCGAGCTGACGTACGCCGAGCTGGACAGCCGGGCGAACGGCCTCGCCCGGCTGCTGGCGGAACGGGGCGTCGGGCCGGGCCGGTTCGTGGCGGTGGCCCTGCCGCGCACCACCCGGCTGCTGGTGACACTGCTCGCGGTGCAGAAGGCGGGCGCGGCCTACGTCCCGATCGACCCCGAATACCCGGCGGAGCGCATCGCCTACGTCCTGCAGGACGCCGCCCCGGCCCTCCTCCTGACCACCGAAGCCGTGGCCGCCGCCCTGCCGTCCGCCCCGACGCTGCTGCTGGAGGAGCTGGGCGAGCCCCGCGCCGACCACGCCCCCACCGTGCCCGGACGGGCCGGGCTCCCCGCGTACATCGTCTACACCTCGGGCTCCACCGGCAGGCCCAAGGGCGTGTTCGTGGGCCAGCGGGGGGTGGTGAACTTCCTGACCACGATGGCCGAGTGGTTCCGGCTCGGCGAGGGCGACCGGTGGGGCGCCATGGCCTCGGCCGCCTTCGACATGTCCGTCCTCGAGTGCTACGTGCCGCTGATCTCCGGAGCGACCGTCGTCCTCGTCGACCGCTCCGTCGTACGCGACCCGGCCGCCCTGGCCGCGCTCGTCCGCCGGCGACGGGTGACCATCGCCGAGGCCACCCCCAGCCTCTGGCGGGGGCTCATGGCCTACGACGCCGAGGCGGTGCGCGGCCTGCGCATCGTCGTCGGCGGCGAGGCGCTGGCCCCGGACCTCGCCGGGATGATGCGGGAACGCGCCGCCGACATCACCAACCTGTACGGCCCCACCGAGACGACGGTCTACTCGACCCGGGTCACGGTGGGGGAGCGGGTCACCATCGGCCGGCCGGTCCACAACACCCAGGTGTACGTCCTCGACGCCGGGCTGCGGCGGCTCCCGCGGGGCGGGACCGGCGAGCTCTACATCGCCGGTGACGGCGTGGCGTACGGCTACTGGAACAAGCCCGGCCTGTCCGCGGAGCGGTTCGTGGCCGACCCGTACGGCCCGCCCGGCACCCGCATGTACCGCACGGGCGACCTGGCGCGCTGGAACGACGACGGCGAGCTGGAATACCTCGGACGCGTCGACGACCAGGTCAAGGTGCGCGGCTTCCGGATCGAGCTCGGCGAGGTCGAGGCCGCGCTCGCCCGGTCGCCTCACGTCGCGCACGCCGCGGTCGTCGTCCGCGAGGACCGCCCCGGCGACCAGCGGCTCGTCGGCTACGTCGTACCCGAACGCGACGGACAGCGCCCCGACCCCGCGGCGCTGCGCGCGCTTACGGCCGCCGTCCTGCCCGAGTACATGGTGCCCGCGGCGGTCGTGCTGGTGGACGAACTGCCGCTGACCCCGAACGGCAAGCTCGACCGGAAGGCCCTGCCCGCACCGGAGTTCACGGGGTCGGCGCAGGGGCGCGAGGCGCGCACTCCGCGGGAAATGGCGCTGGCGGAGCTGTTCGCCGAGATCCTGGGCGTGGAGCGGGTGTCGGCCGACGACGGCTTCTTCGACCTGGGCGGGCACTCCCTGCTGGCGACACGCCTGGTGAGCCGGGTCCGCTCGGCGTTCGGCGTCGAGCTCCCGGTGCGGGCCGTGTTCGAATCGCCGACGGTCGCGGCCCTGGCGGAACAGCTCGACGCCGCGGACGGCGCGCGTGCGGCACTGGTGCGGCGTGAGCGTCCGGAGGTGCTGCCGTTGTCATCGGCGCAGCACCGGCTGTGGTTCCTGGAGCGCTTCGAGAAACAGGCCACCTACAACCTGCCCTACGCGTTCCGGCTGCGGGGCCGCGTCGACATGGCGGCACTGCGGGCGGCGGTGCGGGACGTGGTCGGCCGGCACGAGGCGCTGCGGACGGTGTTCCCCGAAGTGGACGGCGAGCCTCGCCAGGTGATCCTGGAGCCGGCGGACGCGCGCGTGGACTTCACCGTGACCGAGTGCGCCGCGAGCGACCTGATGGCACGTGCCTCCGCGGCCGCCTTCGCCCCCTTCGCCCTGGAGAACGAACTGCCGGTCCGGGCCGCGCTGTTCACGGCCGGTGACACGGAATCCCTGTTCGTCCTCGTCCTGCACCACATCGCGGGTGACGGCTGGTCCGAGGAACCGCTCTTCCGCGATCTCGCGCTGGCCTACCGGGCCCGGCACGCGGGCGAGGAACCGGTGTGGGAGACGCCGCTGCCCGTGCAGTACGCGGACTACACCCTGTGGCAGCGAGAGCTGTTGGACGACGTCCTCGGCACCCAACTGGATTTCTGGCGCGCGGCACTGGACGGCGCCCCTCAGGAACTGGCGCTCCCCGCCGACCGCCCGCGCCCGGCCGTGGCGAGTCACGACGGCGGCCTGGTCCCGTTCGAGCTGGACGCCGCCCTGCACGGCCGCCTGGAGGAGCTGGCCAAGCAGCACGGGGTGACGCTGTTCATGGTGCTGCAGGCGGGTCTTGCGACGTTGTTGTCCCGTATGGGTGGTGGTTCGGATATTCCGCTGGGGACGGTGGTGGCGGGCCGGTCGGACGAGGCGTTGGACGATCTGGTCGGTTTCTTCGTGAACACGCTGGTGTTGCGGACGGATGTGTCGGGTGATCCCGCGTTCGTGGAACTGCTGGGGCGGGTCCGGGAGACGGATCTGGCGGCGTTCGCGCATCAGGACGTGCCGTTCGAGCGGCTGGTGGAGGAGATCAACCCGGACCGCTCGGGCGGGCGCCACCCGCTGTTCCAGGTCATGCTCGTCATGCAGAACAACGAGGAGGGCACCCTCGACCTGCCGGGCCTGACGGTCGACCCCACGACCTTCGACTCCGCACCGGCGAAGTTCGACCTGAACGTCGCGTTCACGGAGGACCGGGACGACGTCGGCCGTCCGGCGGGCATCCGCGGCGAATTGCAGTTCGCGAGGGATCTCTTCGACCGGGCGACGGCGGAGTCTCTGGCTACGCGTCTGGGGCGGTTGCTTGCCGGTGTTGTTTCCGATCCGGGGGTGTCGATCGGTTCGGTGGAGTTGCTGGACGCGGATGAGCGTGCGCGGATGGTCGTGGAGTGGAATGACACGGATCGTGTGGCGCCGGGTGTGCTGGACCGGTGCGTGCATGAGGTGTTCGCGGAGCGGGTCGCGGAGGCGCCGGGTGCGACGGCGCTGATTTTCTCGGGTGAGCGTGTTTCGTATGCGGAGCTGGACGCGCTGGCGGATGCGCTGGCGGTGCGGTTGCCGGTGTCGGGTGGTGTGGTGGGTGTTCACCTGGAGCGTGGGGTGGACATGGTGGTGGCGTTGCTGGCGGTGCTGAAGTCGGGTGCCGGTTATACGCTGCTGGATCCTGATTTCCCGGCGGAGCGGCTGGCGGCGGTGCTTGCCGAGGCCGGGGTGCGGACAGTCGTGACGCGTACCGCGCTGAGTGGCAACGTGCGTTCCCCTGGTGTTTTGACGGTGTGTGTCGATGCGTTGCCGGAGGCGATACGGGATGGCGCCCCTGTTGATGTCAGCGCGGGTGATGTGGCGTGTGTGATGTTCACGTCGGGGTCGACGGGTCGGCCGAAGGGTGTGGCGACGTCGCATCGTGCGCTGTTGGGGACGTATCTGGGCCAGGAATACGGTGAGTTTGGTCCTGGTGAGGTGTTTTTGCAGTGTTCGCCGGTGTCGTGGGACGGTTTTGCGCTGGAGTTGTTCGGTGCGTTGTTGCATGGTGCGGTGTGTGTGTTGCAGCCGGGGCAGAGTCCTGAGCCTGCGGTGATCGAGCGGCTGGTGGCGGAGCATGGTGTGACGATGCTTCAGCTGTCGGCGAGTCTGTTCAATCATCTGGTGGATGAATTCCCGGGTGCTTTTGATGGTGTGCGGGTGGCGTTCACCGGTGGTGAGGTCGGTTCCGTCGCACACGTGGCGAAGGTGCTGGAGCTTTTCCCCGGCCTGCGTGTGGGGAATGGTTATGGCCCGGTTGAGAGCATGGGTTTCACGACCTGTCACGCGGTGGAGTCGGCGGATCTTATGCGATCCCATCTGCCGGTTGGTCGTCCGGTCGGTAACAAGCGGGTGTATGTCCTGGATGAGGGTTTGCGTCCGGTGCCGGTGGGTGTGGTGGGTGAGCTGTATGTGGCGGGTGCGGGTCTGGCCCAGGGTTACATCAGCCGTCCCGGTCTGACTGCTGAGCGTTTTGTGGCGTGCCCGTTCGGTGTCGTCGGTGGGCGGATGTATCGCACGGGTGATCTGGCCCGGTGGCGTGCGGATGGCGTGCTGGAGTATGTGGGCCGTGGTGACGATCAGGTCAAGGTCCGTGGGTTCCGTGTCGAGCCGGGTGAGATCGCGGCTGTTCTGACCGGTCACGACGCGGTGGTGCAGGCCGCGGTTGTCGTTCGCGAGGGCCGTCTGGTGGCGTATGTCGTGGCGAGTGCCCCGGTCGAGGGGGCTGATCTTCGTCGTTACGTGGCCGGGCTGCTGCCCCGGCACATGGTGCCCGCCGCCGTGGTGCCCCTGGACGCCCTGCCGCTGACCCCGAACGGCAAGCTGGACCGGCGTGCTCTGCCCGAGCCGGAGTTCACTGGGTCGGTGGAGGGGCGTGAGGCGCGTACTCCGCAGGAAGTGGCGGTGGCGGGGCTGTTCGCCGAGGTCCTCGGTGTCGAGCGGGTGTCGGTCGACGACGGTTTCTTCGACCTGGGCGGGCACTCGCTGCTGGCGACGCGCCTCCTCAGCCGGGTGCGCGCGGTGCTGGGCGTGGAGCTGAGCATCCGTGACCTGTTCGAGGCACCGACGGTGGCTGGGCTGGTGGAGCGGCTGGGCGCCGCCGGTGGCGCGCGTGCGGCACTGGTGCGGCGCGAACGGCCGGACGCGGTGCCGCTGTCGTCGGCGCAGCACCGCCTGTGGTTCCTGGAGCGCTTCGAGAAGCAGGCCACCTACAACGTCCCCCTCGCCTTCCGGCTCCAGGGCCGGATCGACGTACCGGCGTTGCGTGCCGCGCTGGCCGATGTCGTGGGCCGGCACGAGTCGCTGCGTACGGTGTTCCCGGAAGTGGGGGGCGAGCCCCGTCAGGTGATCCTGGACGCGGTGGACGCGCGTGCGGACTTCACCGTGGTGGAGTGCGCCGAGGACGAACTGGCGCAGCGCCTCTCGGCCGCGGCCTTCGCCCCGTTCGACCTGGAGAACGCCCTCCCGATCCGGGTGACGCTGTTCACGCTGGGCGCCGAGGAGTCCGTCCTGCTGCTCAACCTGCACCACATCGCCAGTGACGGCTGGTCCGAGCAGCCGCTGTACCGCGACCTCGCCGTCGCGTACCGGGCACGATGCGCGGGTGAGGAACCCGCGTGGGCGCCGCTGCCGGTGCAGTACGCGGACTACACGCTCTGGCAGCGCGACCTTCTGGAAGACGTGTTGGAAGGCCAGCTCGCCTATTGGAAGCAGCAGCTTCAGCTGATCCCTCATGAGCTGCCGCTGCCTGCTGACCGTCTGCGGCCCGCAGTGCCCAGTCATGAGGGTGGTCTTGTCGAGTTCGAGCTGGGTGCTGAGCTGCATGTGACGCTGGAGGCGTTGGCGCGGCGGCACGGTGTGACGCTGTTCATGGTGTTGCAGGCGGGTCTTGCAGCGTTGCTGTCGCGGCTGGGTGGCGGTTCGGATATCCCGCTGGGGACGGTAGTGGCGGGCCGTACGGACGAGGCCCTGGACGACCTGGTCGGGTTCTTCGTCAACACGCTGGTGCTGCGGACGGATGTGTCGGGTGACCCCGCGTTCGTGGAACTGCTGGGGCGGGTTCGCGAGACGGATCTGGCGGCGTTCGCGCATCAGGACGTGCCGTTCGAGCGGCTGGTCGAGACCATCAACCCGGTGCGTTCCGGGACGCTGCACCCGCTGTTCCAGGTGATGCTCGTCCTGCAGAACAACACGGAGGGGAACGTCGACCTGCCCGGTCTCTCCGTCAGCCCCGAGCCGTACGGCTCCCACCCGCCCAAGTTCGACCTCGACTTCACGTTCGTGGAGGAGCGGGACGAGACCGGGAACCTTGCCGGCATCCACGGCACCGTCGAATACACGGCCGATCTCTTCGACCGGGCGACCGTCGTGTCGCTCGCTGACCGGCTGCGGCGCCTGCTGGAGGGCGTGGCGACCGACCCGGGGGCCCGGGTGGGCTCGATCGAGCTGCTCGGTGATCAGGAACACCGCCGGCTTGTCGCGGACTGGAACGCCACGGAGCGGGAGTGGACGGACGGTCGTCTCCTACCGGAGATCTTCGAGGCGAACGTGCGGCGCTCTCCGCATGCGACCGCCTTGGTCGCCGCCGATGCGACCTTCACGTTCGGGGAGCTCAACGCGCGGGCGAACCGGTTGGCGCGGCTGTTGATCGAGCGGGGTGCCGGTCCTGACCGTGGTGTGGCCGTCCTGCTGCCCCGGACGGCGGATCTTGTGGTGACGCTGTTGGCGGTGCTGAAGGCCGGCGCCTGCTATGTCCCGGTGGACCCCGAGTACCCGGTGGAGCGGATCGCGCTGATCCTCGCCGATTCCGGGGCGTGCGTGCTGGTCACGGACGCGTATGGTGCGGCGCGTACGGGCGCGATGTCCGGGCTCTCGGCGGTTCGGCTGGATGATCCGTCCGTCGGTGCGGAGTTGGCGCGGTCGGCGGATACCGATGTCACCGACGCCGATCGTTCTACGGCTCTGCTGCCTGGCCACCCCGCGTATCTCGTCTATACCTCCGGGTCGACGGGTCGTCCGAAGGGTGTGCTGGTCGAGCACCGGGCGTTGACGAACCTGTTCCATGCGCACACCGATGACGTCTATGTCGCCGAGGTCGCGGCTCTGGGCGGGCGTCGGTTGCGTGCCGCGTTGACGGGTGCGATGACGTTCGATGCTTCGTGGAGTCCGTTGATCTGGATGCTGGCCGGGCATGAGTTGCATCTTGTGGGTGATGATGTTCGTCGGGCTCCGGATGCGCTGGTCGCTTATGCGGCGGAGGCGGGCATCGACTATATGGAGATGACGCCGACGTATTGCCGTCAGCTTCTGGAGCTCGGCCTGCTGGATGCGTCTCAGGTTTCGCGGCCGGTGTTGCTGGAGATCGGTGGTGAGGCGGCGGACGAGGTTCTGTGGGCTGATCTGGGCAAGGCGGCCGGGACGGGTACGGTCACGTTCAATACGTACGGTCCGACCGAGTGCACCGTCTATACGACGTATGCCCGTGTGGATGAGCATGAGCGGCCGGTGATCGGGCGGCCGCTCGCCAATCACCGTTCCTATGTTCTGGATGAGGGTTTGCGGCCGGTGCCGGCGGGTGTGGTCGGTGAGTTGT
>NZ_JAINFC010000380.1 GCF_020740835.1 Streptomyces sp. UNOC14_S4 | reverse complement strand
GGGGATCCCTGTCCGCCTTCCGGCCGGAAGAGGCAACAATGGGGTCCATGACGGACTCCCTTGCTGACCCGCACCTGCGCTACTCCGCCCCCACCGCCGCGGGCGGACCGCGCGAGGTCGTGATCCTCGGTTCCACCGGCTCGGTCGGCACCCAGGCCATCGATCTCGTGCTCCGCAATCCCGACCGCTTCACCGTGACGGGCCTGTCCGCCGCGGGCGGCCGGGTGGCCCTGCTCGCCGAGCAGGCGCGGCGGCTGCGGGTGCGCACGGTGGCCGTCGCCCAGGCCGACAAGGTGCCCGCGCTGCGCGAGGCGCTGGCCGCGCAGTACGGCTCCGAGCCCCTGCCCGAGATCCTGGCGGGGCCGGACGCCGCCACCGAGCTCGCCCGCAGCGAGTGCCACACCGTGCTCAACGGCATCACCGGCTCCATCGGTCTCGCGCCCACCCTCGCGGCCCTGGAGGCGGGCCGCACCCTGGCCCTGGCCAACAAGGAGTCCCTGATCGTCGGCGGCCCGCTGGTCAAGGCGCTGGCCAAGCCGGGGCAGATCATCCCGGTCGACTCCGAGCACGCGGCCCTCTTCCAGGCGCTGCTCGGCGGCTCCCGCGCCGAGGTCCGCAAGCTCGTCGTCACGGCCTCCGGCGGGCCCTTCCGGGGCCGTACGAAGGGCGAGCTGGCCTCCGTCACCCCCGCCGACGCCCTCGCGCACCCCACCTGGTCCATGGGCCCGGTGATCACCGTCAACTCCGCGACCCTGGTCAACAAGGGCCTGGAGGTCATCGAGGCACACCTGCTCTACGACATCCCCTTCGAGCGCATCGAGGTCGTCGTCCATCCGCAGTCCTACGTCCACTCGATGGTGGAGTTCACGGACGGCTCCACGCTCGCCCAGGCCACCCCGCCGGACATGCGCGGCCCCATCGCCATCGGCCTCGGCTGGCCCGAGCGCGTCCCGGACGCGGCCCCCGCCTTCGACTGGTCCACGGCGTCCACCTGGGAGTTCTTCCCGCTCGACGACGAGGCGTTCCCCGCCGTGAACCTGGCCCGGCACGTCGGTACGCTCGGTGGCACGGCGCCCGCCGTCTTCAACGCGGCGAACGAGGAGTGCGTGGACGCGTTCCTGGGCGGCACGCTGCCGTTCAACGGCATCGTCGACACCGTCGCCCGGGTCGTGGCCGAGCACGGCACACCCGCCGCGGGAACTTCCCTCACCCTCCCGGACGTCCTGGAGGCGGAGACCTGGGCCCGTGCCAGGGCCCGTGAGCTCGTGAGCCGCTCGGGTCCGGCGGCCCGTACCGCGACAGAACCCTCGGAGGCCCGCGCATGACGACACTGATGACCGTCCTCGGGATAGTCGTCTTCGTGGTGGGCCTGCTCTTCTCGATCGCCTGGCACGAACTGGGACACCTCTCGACCGCGAAGATGTTCGGCATCCGGGTGCCGCAGTACATGGTCGGCTTCGGCCCGACGATCTTCTCGCGGAAGAAGGGCGACACCGAGTACGGCATCAAGGCCGTCCCGCTCGGCGGGTACATCCGCATGATCGGCATGTTCCCGCCCGGCGCGGACGGGAAGATCAGCGCCCGCTCCACCTCGCCCTGGCGCGGCATGATCGAGGACGCCCGCTCGGCGGCCTTCGAGGAGCTCCAGCCGGGGGACGAGTCGCGGCTGTTCTACACGCGCAAGCCGTGGAAGCGCGTGATCGTCATGTTCGCCGGGCCGTTCATGAACCTGGTCCTGGCCGTGGTGATCTTCCTCGGCGTGATGATGTCCTTCGGCGTCAGCACCCAGACCACCCAGGTCTCCACCGTCTCCGCCTGTGTGGTCAAGGCCACCGACAAGACCGACGCCTGCCCCAAGGGTGCCAAGGACTCCCCGGCCAAGGCCGCCGGCCTCCAGCCGCGCGACAAGATCGTCGAGTTCAACGGCCACCGGACGGACGACTGGGGCACCCTCCAGCGGGAGATCCGCAAGACCACCGGACCGGCCACCCTCACCGTCCTGCGGGACGGCGAGCGCAAGACCCTGCAGGCCGACCTGATCTCCAACCAGGTCCAGAAGTACGACGGCAAGGGCAACCCCCTCAAGGGGCAGTACGTCACCGCGGGCTTCCTCGGCTTCACCCCCGCGACCGGAGTGGTGCCGCAGTCCTTCGGGCAGTCCGTCGACCGCATGGGCGACATGGTCCAGTCCGGCGTCGAGTCGCTGGTCGCCCTGCCCGGCAAGATCCCCGACCTGTGGAACGCGGCCTTCGACGGCGGCGAGCGCAAGGCCGACTCGCCCATGGGCGTCGTGGGCGCGGCCCGCGTCGGCGGCGAGGTCTTCAACCTCGACATCCCGCCGTCGCAGCAGATCGCGACCATGCTCTTCCTGGTCGCCGGGTTCAACCTCTCGCTGTTCCTGTTCAACATGCTGCCGCTGCTGCCGCTGGACGGCGGGCACATCGCGGGCGCCCTGTGGGAGTCCGTGCGGCGCGCCTTCGCCCGGGTCTTCCGCCGCCCCGACCCGGGCCCCTTCGACGTCGCCAAGCTGATGCCGGTGGCGTACGTGGTGGCCGGGATCTTCGTCTGCTTCACCCTGCTGGTGCTGATCGCGGACGTGGTGAACCCGGTGCGCCTGACATAGCCGGGACGGCTGTGGCCCTTGTGTCCCTTGGCCGGACGGGCAGGATTGCGCGAACCCGCGTTTTCCAGCCCGTCCGGCCTTGCCGTAATCTCGAAGGCCGGAGCCCGCCGATCCCGGGCCCTCGATCCAGACCTTGGGGTTGCTCGCCACATGACCGCGATTTCGCTTGGAATGCCTTCCGTTCCGACCAAGCTCGCCGACCGCAGGGTCAGCCGCAGGATTCAGGTCGGCTCCGTGGCCGTCGGCGGCGACGCGCCGGTGTCGGTGCAGTCCATGACCACCACCCGCACCTCCGACATCGGCGCCACGCTCCAGCAGATCGCCGAGCTCACGGCCTCGGGCTGCCAGATCGTGCGCGTCGCCTGCCCCACGCAGGACGACGCCGACGCGCTCGCCGTGATCGCCAAGAAGTCGCAGATCCCGGTGATCGCCGACATCCACTTCCAGCCGAAGTACGTCTTCGCCGCCATCGACGCGGGCTGCGCCGCCGTCCGGGTGAACCCGGGCAACATCAAGCAGTTCGACGACAAGGTCAAGGAGATCGCCAAGGCGGCCGGGGAGGCGGGCACGCCGATCCGTATCGGCGTCAACGCGGGTTCGCTGGACCGGCGCCTGCTGCAGAAGTACGGCAAGGCGACGCCGGAGGCGCTGGTGGAGTCGGCGCTGTGGGAGGCGTCGCTCTTCGAGGAGCACGGGTTCCGTGACATCAAGATCTCGGTCAAGCACAACGACCCGGTCGTGATGGTCAACGCCTACCGTCAGCTGGCCGCCCAGTGCGACTACCCGCTGCACCTCGGTGTGACCGAGGCGGGCCCGGCCTTCCAGGGCACCATCAAGTCCGCCGTCGCCTTCGGCGCCCTGCTCTCCGAGGGCATCGGCGACACCATCCGCGTCTCCCTCTCGGCCCCGCCGGCGGAGGAGGTCAAGGTCGGCATCCAGATCCTGGAGTCCCTCAACCTCCGCCAGCGCCGCCTGGAGATCGTCTCCTGCCCGTCCTGCGGCCGCGCCCAGGTCGACGTCTACAAGCTCGCGGATCAGGTGAGCGCGGGCCTGGAGGGCATGGAGGTGCCGCTGCGCGTCGCCGTCATGGGCTGCGTCGTCAACGGCCCGGGCGAGGCCCGCGAGGCGGACCTCGGTGTCGCCTCCGGCAACGGCAAGGGGCAGATCTTCGTCAAGGGCGAGGTCATCAAGACCGTGCCGGAGTCGAAGATCGTCGAGACGCTCATCGAGGAGGCGCTCAAGATCGCCGAGCAGATGAAGGCCGATGGTATTGCCTCCGGCGAACCGGAGATCAGCGTCGCCGGCTGAGTCTGCTGAGACCGGCCGAGGCGTGCGGTCCCGTCGTCGGCTGCGCCTATGAGCTCGGGTGGCTTGTGTCGTCCGGCGGGTGCGGGTCGTGTACGGCTGGTCGCGCAGTTCCCCGCGCCCCTTACAGGGCGCGGTCCCGGGGATCAGAGAGGTACAGTTCCAAGACCTGTTCCCCTTGGCCTCCGGCCCGCTACGGTGAGGCATTTCGACACGTGTTGACGACGACCACCACCAAGGTCCTGGAGCCCGGCGAGCTCGACGCCGCCCTCGCCGTCCTCGACCGGGACCCGGTCGCCAACGCCTTTGTCGCCGCCCGTGTACAGGTCGCCGGACTCGACCCCTGGAGGCTCGGCGGCGAGATGTGGGGCTGGTACGCCGGAGGCCGCCTCGAATCCCTCTGCTACGCGGGCGCCAACCTCGTCCCCGTCTGCGCGGGCCCCGAGGCCGTACGGGCCTTCGCCGAGCGTGCCCGCCGCGCGGGCCGCCGCTGCTCCTCCATCGTCGGCCCCGCCGAGGCCACCGCCGAGCTGTGGTCCCTCCTCGAACCGCACTGGGGCCCGGCCCGCGAGGTCCGCGCACACCAGCCGCTGATGGAGACCCGCGGCATGCCCGCGGACATCGCGCCCGACCCGCTCGTGCGCCGCATCCGCAAGGACGAGATGGACGTGATCATGCCCGCGTGCGTGGCCATGTTCACCGAGGAGGTCGGGGTATCGCCCCTCGCGGGCGACGGCGGGCTGCTCTACCAGGCACGGGTCGCCGAACTCGTCGGAGCGGGCCGGTCCTTCGCCCGCGTCGAGGACGGCAAGGTCGTCTTCAAGGCCGAGATCGGCGCCGCCACCCGCCGCGCCTGCCAGATCCAGGGCGTCTGGGTCGCCCCGGAGCACCGCGGCCGCGGCCTGTCCGAGACCGGCATGGCCGCCGTCCTGAAGTACGCGCTGACCGAGGTCGCCCCGGTCGTCAGCCTCTACGTCAACGACTACAACACGGCGGCTCGCGCCGCATACCGGCGCGTGGGCTTCCAGGAAGTCGGCGCGTTCATGAGCGTGCTCTTCTGACAACCGGAAGCAGGCCCGTCCGATCCCGGCCCCCGCGCACAGCGGGCAAGGTAGCCTCCCCGCATGGATGACATCGTGGTCGGGCCGCTCGACCTCGCCGCGCGCGTGGACGAGGCGCTCGCGGTGCAGGCACTGGCCTTTGGGCTCACCCCGGACGAGGTGACCGTACGGCGCCACATCGTGCTCCGGCACCTCGGCTCGCCCGGCGCGCGGGCCTTCGGCGCGACGACGGACACCGGGCGGCTCGTCGGCTTCGTCTACGGCATGCCGAACGACCGCGCCCACTGGTGGTCCGGTGTCGTCGAACCGTATCTGCGGGCCACCGGCACCGAGGCCTGGCTCGACGACTCCTTCGTCATCACCGAGCTGCACGTCCACCCCGACCATCAGAAGCGCGGCATCGGGCGGGCCCTCATCACCGCCATCACCGGGACGGCCACCGAGCCGCGCAGCATCCTCTCCGCCATCGACGTCGAGAGCCCGGCCCGCGCGCTCTACCGCAGCCTGGGCTACCGCGACCTCGCCCGTCAGGTGGTCTTCCCCAGCGCGCCGAGCCCGTACGCGGTGATGGGCGCGCCCCTGCCGCTGCTGCGCTGACCCCCCCGTAAACCGTTTCCCCGCCGCCCGGGCCCGCCGCTACCCTCCTGCACAATCCCACCACGCACGCAGGAGACCTCCGATGGCCCACGTCCAGCGCATGTCCACGTTGCTGCTCAAGACGCTGCGCGACGACCCGGCCGACGCGGAGACCGCCAGCCACAAGCTGCTGGTCCGCGCCGGTTACGTCCGCCGCTCGTCCGCGGGGGTCTGGACGTGGCTGCCGCTCGGCAAGAAGGTGCTGGACAACGTCGCCCGCGTGGTGCGCGAGGAGATGGACGCCATCGGCGGCCAGGAGGTCCTGCTGCCCGCGCTGCTGCCCAAGGAGCCGTACGAGACGAGCGGCCGCTGGAAGGAGTACGGCGCCGAGCTCTTCCGGCTGACGGACCGCAAGGGCGCCGAGTACCTCCTCGGGCCCACCCACGAGGAGATCTTCACCCTCACCGTCAAGGACCAGTGCACGTCCTACAAGGACCTGCCGGTGATCCTCTATCAGATCCAGACCAAGTACCGGGACGAGGCGCGGCCCCGCGCCGGAGTGCTGCGCGGCCGCGAGTTCCAGATGAAGGACGCGTACTCCTTCGACACCACCGACGAGGGGCTCGCCGAGTCCTACCGGCTGCACCGTGAGGCGTACTGCCGGATCTTCGCCCGGCTCGGCCTCGACCACCGCGTCGTCTCCGCCGTCTCGGGCGCGATGGGCGGCTCCGCGTCCGAGGAGTTCCTCGCGCCCGCGGCGGCGGGCGAGGACACGTTCGCGCACTGCCCCGGCTGCGACTACGCCGCCAACACCGAGGCCGTCACCGCGCGGATCACGCCCGCCGACCCGGCCGCGCACGGTCTCGTCGAGGAGCTCGACACCCCCGGCACCCCCACCATCGAGACGCTCGCCGCCCACCTCGGCGTGCCCGCCTCGGCCACCCTCAAGAACCTCCTGGTCAAGATCGACGGCGAGATCACGGCCATCGGCGTGCCCGGCGACCGCGAGGTCGACCTCGGCAAGCTGGGCGAGCACCTGGCCCCCGCCGTCGTGGAGCTGGTGACGGCCGAGGACTTCGCCGGCCGCCCCGACCTCGTCCGCGGCTACGTCGGCCCCCAGGGCCTCGGCATCCCCTACCTCGCCGACCCCCGCGTGGCGCCCGGCACCGCGTGGATCACCGGGGCCAACAAGGAGGGCACCCACGCCCGGAACGTCGTGTGCGGCCGGGACTTCACGGTCGACCGGTACCTCGACGTCGTCGTGGTCGAGCCCGGCGACCCCTGCCCCCGCTGCGGGGCGGGCCTGGAGATCGGCCGTGCCATCGAGATCGGCCACATCTTCCAGCTCGGCAGGAAGTACGCCGACGCGTTCGGCCTCGACGTACTCGGCCCCCAGGGCAAGCCGGTCCGCGTCACCATGGGCTCCTACGGCATCGGCATCTCCCGCGCCGTGGCTGCGCTCGCCGAACAGACCCACGACGCGGCGGGCCTGTGCTGGCCCCGCGAGGTGGCTCCCGCCGACGTCCACATCGTCGCCGCGGGCAAGGCGGCGCAGACGGAACTGGCCCTCTCCCTCGCCGGGAAGCTGGGCGCGGCGGGCGTCCGTGTCCTCGTCGACGACCGGGCGGGGGTTTCGCCGGGGGTGAAGTTCACTGATGCGGAGCTGATCGGCGTGCCGACGATTCTTGTCGTGGGGAGGGGAGCCGCGGACGGCTTGGTGGAGCTGAAGGATCGCCGCACGGGTGAACGTACGGAGCTGCCGCTGTCCGAGGCCGTGGCTCGCGTCACGGCTCTCCTCTGACCCGGGGCTCCGCCCCGGACCCCTGCGCCTACTGGGCTGCCTCGTGAGGCCGGTGTGCGGCTGCGGGCCGGTGGGGGCTGGTCGCGCAGTTCCCCGCGCCCCTACCTCCTACCGCTGGTTGTGGGCATGCGTTCCGCAAAGGGCTGGGGGTCCCCCCGGACGGAGTCTGGGGGGACCCCCAGCCC
>NZ_JAINFC010000038.1 GCF_020740835.1 Streptomyces sp. UNOC14_S4 | reverse complement strand
GCGGGCGAGGACACGGGCGGGACGGCTCCTGTTCGGACGGCCGGGTGGGGTGGCGGGCGGCGGCCGGGACGGCGCCCCGGAAGGAACGATATGACAGACGCCCGGTGCGATACGTGCGTCACACCACCCGGCGCGCTGCTTCGATGGCCGGTCAAGCGCTTCCCGATACCCGACTGATACAAAACGGCTCGCGCTCGCCCCCCGCCACCGTGATCGGCCGCTATGCCACGCCGTGGACGAGGAGGACGGGGCCCTCCGTCGCCCCGAGGCGGTCCTCGGCGATCTCCACGTACTCGGGCGAGGCCGCCCAGGCGGTGAACGCGTCGCGGTCCGGGAAGGCCACCATGATCAGCTTGTCCTTCGCCCACTCCCCCTCGACCACCTCCACCTGCTCGTCGGCCGCCAGCAGCCGGCCACCGTACTGCTGGAGCACCGGCAGGAACCGGGCCACGTAGCGCTCGTAGCGCGGGCGGTCGTTGATGGAGAGCTGGGCTATCGCGTAGACGGTCATCCGCGTCACCTTTCGCATGGACTGTGGAACGGCAGGAGCAGTATCTCCCCCCGTGCGCCCGGGCGTCGATCACCCGTGGACCCGCCGTAGACGCGCGCGGTGGAGTCTTTTCGTCACTGGGCGGACGGGGCATGCGGGAAAGAGGTGGCGGAGGTGCGGACAGTGCCGGAGACGGACGCGCGCGGGAACGGCGAGGGCCACCCGGCGTCCGTGCGTACGGTCCACGGTGACCGCTTCGTCGACGAGTTCGCCTGGCTGGCCGCGCGGGACCGTCCCGAGGTGCTGGCGCACCTCAGGTCCGAGAACGTCCGGACCGAGCGGTCCACCGCCCATCTGGAGGGGCTGCGCGACGCGGTGTTCGCGGAGCTGAAGGCGGCGGCGCGGCCGGCGGACCTGTCCGTGCCCGTCCGCAAGGGCGGCTACTGGTACTACAGCCGGTCCGAGGACGGCGCGCCGTACCGGGTCCACTGCCGGGTTCCGGCCACCGACGGCGGCGCGGCCCCCGACCTCGGGCCGGGGCGCCCGCCGCCCGCGGGCGAGTGCGTGGTCCTCGACGAGAACGCGGTCGCCGACGAGTACGGGTTCTTCGCCCCCGGGGGCTTCGAGGTGAGCGCGGACGGCACGCTGCTCGTGTACGCCGCCGACCACACGGGCGCGGAGCGGTTCGTGCTCCGTACGAGGAACCTGGTCACCGGCGCCACGCCGACGGGCGAGATCCGCGGGACCTCCGGCGACGCCGCCTGGTCCGGTGACCGCCGCAGTCTGTTCTACGTCGCGCTGGACGGCACCGGGCGACCCCACCGGGTGTGGCGGCGCCACCTCGACGGCGGCACCCCGGACGTCCTGGTCCTCGAAGAGAAGGACCCGCGCTTCCGGCTGTCCCTGGGGCTCACCCGGTCCGGGCAGTACGTACTGATCGAGTCCCGCAGCAGGACCACCAACGAGGTCCGGTACGTCCCGGCCGACCGGCCCGGCCAAGGGCCCTGCCTGATCGGCGGCAGCCGACGCGAGGGGGTCCGGAGGCAGGTGGAGCACCAGGGCGGACGTTTCCTCGTCCTGCACAACGACGGGGCGGGGAACGCGGAAGACCCAGAAAACGCGGAGGACTTCGTCCTCGACTGGGCTCCGGTGGAGGACCCGACCCGGCTCCGGCGTCTGGTCGAGCACCGGGCGGACACCCTGCTGACCGGCGTCGACGCCTTCGAGGAACACGTGGTGGTCGCGTTCCGCCGCTCCGGGCTCAGCGGGCTCATGGTGCTGCCGGACACGGGAGAGCCGTGGGAGGTCGCCTTCCCCGAACCGCTGCACTCCCTGACGCCGGAGGCGAATCCCGAGTACCGGACGCGGAGTTTCCGGCTGCGTCACGCCTCCCTGGCGACCCCGGACACCGTGTACTCCTGCGACCTCGACACCGGTGCGCTCACCCCCCTCAGGCGCCGGTCCGTCCGCGGGGACTTCGACCCGGCCCGGTACGTGCAGCGCCGTGAATGGGCCGTCGCCGCCGACGGGACGCGCGTACCGGTCTCGCTGGTCGCCCGCGCGGACGTCCCCCGGGACGGCAGCGCGCCGCTCCTGCTGGCCGGGTACGGCAGCTACGGGACGAGCGTCGACCCGTGCTTCTCGGTGTCCCGGCTGTCCCTCCTCGACCGGGGGTTCGTCTTCGCCGTCGCCCATGTGCGGGGCGGCGGCGAGCTCGGCCACCGCTGGCACGAGGGCGGCAGGCTGCTGCGCAAGCCCAACGGTTTCACCGACTTCGTGGCGTGCGCCGAGCACCTGGCCGCCACGGGGTGGACCCGGCGGGGGCGGATCGTCGCCCGCGGCGGCGCGGCCGGAGGGCTGCTGGTCGCGGCGGCGGCGAGGCTGGCTCCCGGCCTGTTCGCGGGGATCGTGGCGGAGGCGCCCTTTGTGGACCCGCTGGCCTCGCTGCTCGACCCGGCGCGGCCGCTCACCGCGGCCGAGCGGGAGGAGTGGGGCGACCCGCTCGCCGATCCCGCCGTGTACCGCTGCGTCAAGGCGTACTCGCCGTACGAGAACGTGACCGACGACGTGCACCCGCCGGTCCTGGCGACCGCCGGGCTCGACGATCCCCGGGTCCCGTACCACCAGCCCGCCAAGTGGATCGCCCGGCTCCGCGCCACCGCGCGGGGCGGCCCGTTCCTGCTGAGGACGGCGCTCGAAGCGGGGCACGCGGGCCCGTCGGGACGGCACAGGGCGTGGCGGGAAGAGGCCGCGACGCTGGCATGGGTGATCGACGCGGCCGAGCGCGCCGGACGCGGCGACCGGCCGGGCCCGCACACCTTACGGGCCCCCGGAGACCCATTACACGGATGTATATCGAACATAGATGGGGCCCGGCCATAGTCGGTCCAGTCCGGACCACATCCCCGGGGCCGGTCCCCGGAGGGATGGCACCGCTTCCGAGAAGACAGGGTTTCCCGTGCCGCAGAAGCAGCAGCAGAAGCAGAAGTCGCAGTCGCTCAGGCTCCGCCGTATGGCTCTCCTCGTCCCGGCCGCCGTCGCCGCCGTCATGGCCGTCGCCGGCCCCGCCGCGGCCGACGGGACGGACACCGGAACGACCACCGGAACGACCTCCGGGACGGGGATCCACCATCCCCTGCCGCACCAGAACGAGGTCAACTCGACGGCGGGCGACCCGCCGAAGCAGCAGACCATCTGATGACCACCCGATGACTATCCGATGCCGTCGACGAGGCGCTGTGCCTGCGAGGCCTCGGGCAGCCCCGCCCGGGTGAAGACCTCCAGAGCCTCCCGGGCACAGGCCCGCCCCTGTTCGGCGTCGCGGGCGTCGAACAGGACGCGCGCGTACACGAGCAGGGCGTAGCCCCGGTCCCGGTCCCGGCCGAGCACGGTCCGGAAGTAGGCCACCGCCCGCTCCGCGTTCTCCCGCGCCTCCCCCGTCCGGCCGAGGACGCGCAGCGTCTCGGCGCGCCGGTAGTGCGCCTGCGCCTGCTGGCCGGTGATCCCCGACGAGGCGCTCACGGCGAGGCACTCCTCGTAGTCGGCCAGCGCGTCCTCGTACCGGCCGAGTTCGTGCAGGGCCTGTCCTCGTACGCACAGCGCGTAGGCGGTGCCGCGCCGGTCCGCCACCTCGCGCAGCGCGGCCAGTGCCGTGTCGCAGGCGGGCAGCGCCTCGTCCGCCCGGCCGCCGCGGGCCCTGGCGAGGGCCGCGTTGAGCATGATGATGAGTTCGCCCGACCGGTGCCCCAGTTCCACGGCGATGGCCAGCGCCCGGTCGAAGCAGTCGGCGGCCTCGTCGTAGCGCTGCTCGAACTGGGCGATGACCCCCAGGTCGTTGTACGTCTGCTGGAGGATGGCCGGGTCGTCGGCCCGGCGGCACGCTTCGACGGCCAGCTGGATGCAGTGCCGGGCCCGGGCCAGCCGGGTGGCCTGGAGTGCCGCGTTGCCGCAGATGAAATAGGCCCGCCCGGCGGCCCGGTGGTTCCCGCCCTGCGCGGCCGCTTCGCCCAGCGCCTCGGCGGCGGCGACGATCTGCGCGTACGGGATCTCCTGGCCGTAGGCGCCGAGGCCCACCAGCAGGTCGGCGGCGGCCGTCAGCAGCGCGGGCTCGGTGCCGCCCCACCGTCCGACGAGGAGCTGGACGGTGTGGATCGCGCAGTCGAACTCGCCGACGACCCACGCCCGGGCCCCGGCCAGATCCGTGAACCGCGCCCGGCCCGGACCGGGCCTCCCGGCGGGGAGCATGCTGTGCACCGGGTCCCCGGGGATCATCCACTGGAACGCCTCGACGGCCACTTCCAGGAGATGGTTCAGCAGCCGGCTCACCACGGCGAGGTCCGCGCTGTCCGGCGTTTCGCCCTCCGGCGCGGGCAGTTGACGCGCGTAGTCCCGTACGAGGTCGTGGTAGCGGTACCGGCCCGGTGCGGGCGATTCGAGCAGCGCGGCGTCCACCAGCGACTCCAGGAGCGTGTCCGCCTCCTTCTCCGGCAGCGCGAGGGCCGCGGCCGCCGCGTCGAGGCCGATACCGGCCGAGGCGACGTCCGTCAGCGACCGGAACACCCGCGCCTGCGGGCCGGTCAGCTGGCGGTGCCCGAGCTCGAACGCGGCGGCCACGGCCAGGTCGCCGACCTGCAGTTCGGCGAGCCGGCGCCGTTCGTCGGCGAGGCGGTCGACCAGGTGCCGCATCGTCCAGCCCGGCCGGGCGGCCAGCCGGGCGGCCACGATCCGCACGGCGAGGGGCAGATGCGCGCAGGCGGCGACGAGCGCCGCCGCCGCGGGCTCCTCCTCGTCGACACGGCGCGCGCCCACGATGCGACGTACCAGGTCGAGGGCTTCCGCGCCGCTGAACTCCGCGAGCTTGACGTGGGCGTTGGCGGGCACCCCGGCCAGATGGGCCCGGCTGGTCAGTACCACCGCGCAGGGGGCGCTCCCCGGCAGCAGCGGCCTGATCTGTCCCGTGTCGCGGACGTCGTCGAGGACGAGCAGCACCCGGCGCCCGTCGAGAACGGTGCGGAAGAGCCGGGCCCGGTCCTCCAGCGAGGCCGGGATCTCCTGCCGCGGGACCCCCAGGGCGGTGAGGAAGCTGGCCAGCACCGCGTCCGGGTCGGCCGCGCCCGTACCGGTGCCGCGCAGTTCCGCGTAGAGCTGCCCGTCGGGGAAGTCCTCCTTGACGTGGTGCGCGACCCGCAGGGCGAGCGCGCTCTTGCCCATGCCGCCCATCCCGCTGACGGCGACGACCGCGGGCCCGGTACGGGACGGGTCGGTCAGCGCCCGGCGCAGCTCGGCGACGGCGTCGTCGCGGCCGGTGAAGTCGGGGACGTCCGGCGGCAGCTGCGCGGGCCGGACGGGAACGGCCGGGGGCCCGGCGGGCGCGGTGTCGGACACAGTGCCGGACACGGTGTCGGTTCCGGCACCGGCGGCCGGTACGGCCAGGAGCAGGGTCGGGTCGGCGGCGAGTATGCGCTCGTGCAGCTTCCGCAGCTCGGGCCCCGGGTCCAGGCCGAGCTCCTGGGCGAGCACGGTACGGGCCTTGCCGAACACCGCCAGGGCATCCGCCTGGCGCCCGGTGGCGTACAGGGCCCGCATCAGGAACCCGTGGAGCCGCTCGCGCAGCGGCTGCTCATGGGTGAGGGCGGTGAGCTCCGGTATGACCTGGGCGTGCCGCCCGCGCAGCAGGTCCAGGTCGAATCGTTCCTCCAGGAGCGTCAGGCGCAGTTCGGCCAGCCGGGAGCGCTCATTGGCGGCGAACGGCCCCGGCACCCCCGCCAGGGGCTCCCCGCGCCACAGCGCCAGGGCCTTGGTCAGGACGTCGGCGCACTCGTCGTACCGCCCCGCCGCACGCGCCCGCGCCGCGGCCGCGGCGCCCCGCTCGGCCTGGAGCGCGTCCACGGCCGAGGGTGATACGGCCAGCTGGTAGCCGTCACCCGCGGAGTCGAGCAGATGCGGATCGCAGCCGGCGGCCGCGAGCAGCTTGCGCAGCCGCCACACGTAGGTCCGCAGAACCGACGCGGCCGAGTCCGGCGCGTCCTCGCCCCACACGGCCCCGACCAGCTCGTGCAGCGGGACCACATGACCGGGCCGCAGCGCCAGCACCGCGAGCGTCGCCTGCTGCTGCGGCGACCCGCAACGCACCCCGGTCCCGCCGACCTGGATGGTCATGGCCCCGAACATCAGAATTTCCACAGTCCCCCCATGGCACCCCATGCGCTGTCCCCGCCTGCCGGTCCGCGGGCCCCCACCGGTACAGGTCGGCAAGTAGTGGGTCATCGTACTGGTCATCCGCCTATCCCAGCCCTTTCGACAACCCAACTGACGTTCGCACAGGAGGAAAAGCGCCACGAGGGGACAAGTCCGCCCCGATCACCGGATACGGCAATGCGCGCGCCGGTCCGGCCCCTCGGCGATCCCGGCCCCCACCGTCCCACCGTCCCGGCGTGCCGGTGCGGTCGGGGCGGGTCATGATGGCGGATGTGAGCCTTCCGGGTCCGGGACTCCTGTCGTGAGGCCGCGGCCCGTGCAGCGGCGGACGCAGCAGACCGTGGACTCGCCGTACGGCTGGCGGCCGGCCGTGGTCACGGTGTGCTTCGGCGCGTTCATGAGTCAGCTCGACGCGAGCATCGTCACGCTGACGTACCCCAGTCTGCGGCGGGAGTTCCACGCGCCGCTGGCCGCCGTGGAGTGGGTGTCGCTGGCCTATCTGCTCGTCCTGGCCGCCGTGATGGTCGCCGTCGGGCACCTGTCGGACATGCTGGGGCGCAAGCGGGTCTACCTGTGGGGCTTCGTCCTGTTCGCCGTCTCCTCGGCCGCGTGCAGCCTCGCCCCCGGCCTCGGCGCGCTCATCGGCTTCCGGGCCGTCCAGGCGCTGGCAGCCTCGATGCTGGCCTCCAACAGCCTGGCGCTGGTCTACATCGTGGCCCCGCCGGAGAAGCTGCGCGGCGCGCTGGGCATGCAGGCGGCGGGCCAGGCCCTGGGCCTGGCGCTGGGCCCGACCCTGGGCGGAGTGCTGGTCACGACGGCCGGGTGGCGCTCGGTGTTCTGGATCAATGTGCCGGTCGGGATCGCCGCCCACGTCGTCGGCCGCTTCCTGCTCCCGGAGTCGACCGGGACGGCGGACGCCCGGCACTTCGACCTGGCGGGCACGGGGTGGCTGGCCGCGTCGGTCGCGACCCTGCTCGGTGGCCTGTCCATGCTCTCCGGACTGCCGGTGCCCGGCTGGGCCGGGGCCCTGCTGCTGGCCGCGTCCGCCGTCCTCGCCCGGTGCTTCCTGCGGTGCGAACAGGCCGCCCGCGAGCCCCTGGTGCCACCGGCGCTGCTGCGCGACCCCCGGATCGTCTGGGGTCTCCTCGGGGCGTGGGCCGGAAACCTGGTCCTGTTCGGCCCGCTCGTCCTGGTCCCCCTGACGCTCACCGACCGCGGGGAGACCGAACTGCGGGCCGGGCTGCTGCTCACCGCCCTGCCCGCGGGCTTCGCCCTCGCGGCGAACCTCCAGGACGCCCTGCTCCCCCGGCGCTGGAGCAGCCGCCTGCGCTGCGCGACCGGGGGTCTGCTCGCGCTCGTGGTGCTGGCCGGGGCGGCGGCCTACTGCCCGGAGGACGTGTGGCTGGTCCTCTGGCTGGCCCTGCTCGGGGCGGGGCTCGGCGTGTTCACCCCCGCCAACAACGCGATGACGATGTCCCGGGTGCCCAGGGAACTCGCCGCCACCGGCGGCGGACTGCTCAACACGAGCCGGTCCATCGGCGTCTCCCTCGGCATCGCCGTCATCACCCTCACCCTGCACATCGGCTCCGCCCGCACGGCCCACTCCCTGCTGCCGCTGTTCCCGGTGCTGGCCCTGGCGGCCGTCACGCTGCTCCTGGGCGCGTCCGCGTACCTGGGCTCCGCCCACCGGGGCACCGGTCCGGCCGCCTCCCGGTGACCGGTCCCGCCCCCGGTCGCGGCCCCCGGAGGGCGAGCCGTTTCCGAGCAGCGCTCCAGCGGAGGTCGAGGCGGTGCGCGGAGCCTGCTCGGCAGTCCCGTGCGGTGCCTCGACGGGACGGCGACGGCGCCCGGACCGGGCGCGGGAGAGGGGGGTCGAGGATGGGCATGCGACGTGTGGTGATCACCGGCATGGGGGTGCGTGCCCCCGGGGGCACCGGGGTGAAGGAGTTCTGGGAGCTGCTCGCGGACGGCCGGACGGCCACGCGGCGGATCTCCTTCTTCGACCCGTCGCCCTTTCGTTCCAGGGTCGCCGGGGAGGTGGACTTCGACGCCCGCGCCGAGGGGTTCTCCCCTCGTGAGATCCGCAGGATGGACCGGGCCACGCAGTTCGCGGTCGCCTGCACCCGCGACGCGCTCGCCGACAGCGGCCTGACGCCGGGGGCGCTGCCGCCGCACCGCACGGCCGTCGTGCTCGGCACCGCGGTCGCCTCGGCGACCAGCCTGGAGAACGAGTACCTGGTCATGTCGGACGCCGGACGGGAATGGCTGGTCGACCCCGGCCATCTCTCGCCCTACATGTTCGACTACCACAGCCCTGGGGTGATGGCCGCCGAAGTGGCCTGGGCCGTCGGCGCCGAGGGGCCGGTGACGATGGTGTCCGACGGCTGCACCTCGGGGCTGGACGCGGTGGGGTACGCGGTCCAGCTGATCCGGGAGGGCACGGTGGACGCCGCCGTCGCGGGTGCCACCGACACCCCGGTCTCCCCCATCGTCGTCGCGTGCTTCGACGCCATCAAGGCCACCACACCGCGGGACGACGACCCCGCCCGCGCCTCCCGGCCGTTCGACGGCACGCGCAACGGCTTCGTGCTCGCCGAGGGGGCGGCGATGTTCGTGCTGGAGGAGTACGAGTCCGCGCGCAGGCGGGACGCGCCCGTCTGGGCCGAGGTCGGCGGGTACGCCACGCGCTGCAACGCGTACCACATGACGGGGCTGAAGAAGGACGGGCGGGAGATGGCGGAGGCGATCCGGGCGGCGCTGGACGAGGCACGTCTCGACCCGACGGCGGTGGACTACGTCAACGCGCACGGCTCGGGCACGACGCAGAACGACCGCCACGAGACGGCCGCCTTCAAGCGCGCCCTCGGTGACCACGCCCGCCGGGTGCCGGTCAGCTCGATCAAGTCGATGGTCGGCCACTCGCTCGGCGCCATCGGCTCCATCGAGATCGCGGCCTGTGCCCTGGCGATCCGGCACGACGTGGTACCGCCGACGGCGAACCTGCGCACGCCCGACCCCGAGTGCGACCTCGACTACGTCCCCCTCACGGCCCGGGAACAGCGGGTCGGCACCGTGCTCTCGGTGGGCAGCGGATTCGGCGGCTTCCAGAGCGCGATGGTCCTTCACGGGCTGGGGGCGACGGACCGATGACGGCTGTGACACCGACGACACCGACAACGGCGATGACGGCGACAGCGGGGACAACGGCCACGGCGACGACGGAGCGGCGCGTCGTGGTGACGGGCATGTCGGTGGCCGCGCCCAACGGCCTCGGCACCGAGAACTACTGGCGGGCCGTGCTGGCCGGGCGGCACGGGATCGGGGAGATCGACCGCTTCGACGCCTCCCGCTACCCCGCCCGGCTCGCGGGTCTCATCCGGGACTTCGAGGCCGCCGACCATCTGCCGGGGCGGCTGCTGCCGCAGACCGACGTCTCGACGCGCTACGCGCTGGCGATCGCCGCGTGGGCGCTGGAGGACGCCGGTCTGGGGCCCGGGGCCGCGCCCGGCCACGGCCTGGCCGACTACGACATGGGAGTCGTCGTCTCCACCGCCGAAGGCGGCTTCGACTTCACCCACCGGGAGTTCCGCAAGCTGTGGAGCCGCGGGCCGGAATACGTCAGCGTCTACGAGTCGTTCGCCTGGTTCTACGCGGTCGACACGGGCCAGATCTCCATCAGGCACGGGATGCGCGGCCCGAGCGCCGCCCTCGTCGCGGAGCAGGCCGGCGGGCTGGACGCGCTCGGGCACGCCTGCCGCACCGTACGGCGCGGCACCCGGCTGGTGCTCGGCGGCGGTGTGGACTCCGCCCTGGACCCCTGGGGCTGGGCCTCGCAGCTGGCCGGAGGACGGATCAGCCGGGCCGTCGACCCGACGCGCGCCTACTTGCCCTTCGACCGCGACGCGCACGGCCACACACCCGGGGAGGGCGGGGCCGTCCTCGTGGTGGAGGACGCCGCGTCGGCCCGTGAACGCGGGGCACCCCGGGTGCACGGACGCATCGCGGGCCACGCCTCGACCTTCGACCCCGCGCCCGGCAGCGGACGGCCGCCCGGACTGCGCCGCGCGGCCGAACTCGCCCTGGACCAGGCCGGACTGGCGGCCACCGACATCGACGTGGTGTTCGCCGACGCCGTCGGCGTGCCCGATCTCGACCGGGCCGAGGCCGAGGCGCTGAGCGGTCTCTTCGGCCCGCACGGCGTGCCGGTCACCGCCCCCAAGGCGCTGACGGGCCGACTGTACGGCGGCGGCGGTCCGGTCGACGTGGTGTGCGCGCTGCTGTCCCTGCGCGACGGGGTGATCCCGCACACCGCGCACACCACGCACGTCCCCGAGGAGTACGAGCTCGACCTGGTGCGCGGCCGACCGCGCCGAGCGTCCCTCCGCGCCGCCCTGGTGCTCGCGCGCGGCCGCGGCGGCTTCAACTCGGCCCTGGTGGTCACCCGACCCGACTTCTGACGATCCGACACCTGATGACGCGAAATATCTGATGACGCGAAATACCTGACGGTCCGACAGCCGATGGACCGTCAGCCGACGAACGGCTTCCCCCTTCCACCCCGGCCCCTCGGGGCCGGCCGACCTCGCTGGGAACCGACCATGACAGCATCGATGAACGCCCCCATGGACATCGACACCCTGCGCCGCATCCTCGCGGACTGCGCGGGTGAGGACGAGAGCACCGACCCGCACGGCGACATCCTGGACGTACCGTTCGAGGACCTCGGCTACGACTCGCTCGCCCTGATGGAGAGCGCGGCCCGCATCAAGCAGGACTACGGGTGCGACGTCTCCGACGACCTGCTGGCCGAGCTGCGGACACCCCGCGCCCTGCTCGACCTGGTGAACAGCTCACTCGCCGCGCGGGGCGGGCCCCGGGAGGAGGTGGGGGTCGCATGAGCGGCGCCGCCGGTACGCTCCTGCACCGCACGGACCACTCCCTGGTCGTCGCGGCCCCCGCGGCGGAGGTCTTCGCGGTCGTCGCGGACACCGCCTCCTGGCCCGCGGTCTTCGGCCCCTGCGTCCACGTCAGGCACCTGGAGCGCTCGTCGCGCGAGGAACGCTTCACGCTGTGGGCCGAGGTGAACGGGCGGGTCCAGCAGTGGACTTCGCGCCGCACCCTCGACCCCGCCCGGCTGTGTGTCCGCTTCCGGCAGGAACGCTCCGCGCCGCCCGTCACCGCGATGAGCGGCGCGTGGCTGCTGCGGCCGCGGCCCGGCCGCCGCACCGAGGTGGTGCTGCGCCACCGCTTCGCCACGGCCGACGACGACCCCGCCTCCCTGGCCGCGCTGTCGCAGGCCCTCGACCGCAACAGCCGGGCGGAGCTGGCGGCGCTGTCCCGGGTGGCGGGCTCCGGGCACCCGGTACGGGACGTGGTGGTCACGTTCGAGGACTCGGTGGAGCTGGCGCGCCCCGCCCGGGACGCGTACGACTTCGTGGCGGAGGCCGGGCTCTGGGCCGACCGGCTGCCGCACGTCCGCCGGAGCACGCTGACCGAAACCGCCCCGGGCGTCCAGGAGCTGGCCATGGAGACCGTCACCCCGGACGGCGCCTCGCACACCACACGTTCGGTGCGGGTGTGCGGGGAGGGCTGGATCGCGTTCAAGCAACGGGTCCTGCCCCGGCCCCTGGCGGGCCACAGTGGGCTGTGGACCTTCGGTGACGGCCCGTCGGGGGCGCGGGTGACGGCCCGGCACACGGCCGTGATCGATCCCGCCGCGGTGGCCTCGGTGTTCGGTGAGGGCACCACGGCGGCCGAGGCCCGCGACCGCGTCCGTACGGCGCTGGGCGCCAACAGCCGCGCCACCCTGGCCCTGGCGGCCGGGGCGGGGGTGGGGAGCCCGCGGCGCTGAGCGTGCCGCCCACGCACGAGGGGGCCCGCCGGGCATGTGCCCGGCGGGCCCCCTCGTCACCTCCCGTCAGCTGTGCGGGTGCGAGAGCACCTGCTCCGCGTAGGCGGCGGCCGCCGGGTCCATGCGCAGCACCAGGTGGCTGGTGGCCGAGTTGACGTCGCGCCAGGCGCGCTCGAACGGGCCGCCCGCCGTCTGGCCGGAGGTGCCGGTCGCGCGGAAGACGCGGTTGACGGCGGTCAGCAGCATCTCCGAGGCGAGGGCGCAGTCCCGGGCGCCGCGCGCGGTGAGCAGCCCGGTGACCGCGCCTTCGTCCGCGGTGGCGGCGACCCGGTGCACCAGCAGCTCGGCGGCGTCCAGTTCGCCCGCGGTGCGGGCCAGCACGTCGCGGAAGCCCGCGTCGAGCGCGGCCTTCGTGACGTCACCCCCGCCCGCCGCCCTGGCCGCTCCCCAGCCGGTCCACTCGGCCAGCATGCCGCGTGCCGCGCCCAGCACGGGGGCGACGAAGGACAGCCCGTTGACCGCCTTCAGCGGCACCCGGTGGCAGCGGGCGGGGGACACGGCCCCGGTGCCGTCCATCGCCCGGTCCCGGTCGAACGACATGCGGGCGGGTACGAACACGCCGTCCAGCACGAGGGTGTTGCTGCCTGTGCCGCGCATGCCGACGGAGAACCAGGTGTCCAGCACGGCGCAGGCGGAACGGGGCACGGCGAAGTAGCGGGCGTGCGGTGCGCCGCCGTCCGCCGTCCGCGTGGTCGCGCAGACCAGCACCCACCGGGCGAAGTCGACGGCGCTGATGAACGACCACGTGCCGGTCAGCCGCCAGCCGCCGGGCACCGGCTCGGCCCGGCCGACGGGCATGAGCGCTCCCACGAACAGGACGTCCGGGCCGTCCGCCCACACCTCCCGCTGGCCGTCCTCGGGCAGATGGGCGGCCATCCGGGAGACGAACGCGCTGAGCGAGGCCACCCACGCGGCGGCCGCGCAGCCGGTGCCGGCCGTGGTGACCGCGTCGACGAGTCCGGCGAAAGTGCCGGCGTCGCCGCCCCAGCGGGCCGGGACGAAGTGCCGGGCGAAGCCGGCGTCCACGACGGCGCGGACGACGTCGGGGTGGGGCCTGCGGTCCCGGTCCATGGTCTCGGCGTGTTCCGCGGCGATCCTGGCGACGTCCACCGCCCGCACCGCCAGTCCGGCCCGGCCGTCGGCGAGTCGGCTGCCCGTCGGACCGGCCGCGCCGGTCCGTGTCATCGCTTCGGCTCCTTGCCCGCCGTGAGGGCGTCGACGGCGGCGAGCGCGAGCGCGCCGAGCAGGCTGAGGTTCTTGAAGAACTCGTTGCGCTGGACGTGCCGGCGGGCGGGGTCCTGCTGCCGCCAGAAGTCGTGCACGGTCACGGTCGTCGGGATCAGGCACGCGGCCAGCAGGCCGCCGCTGAGCGGGGGCCGGAACCCGGCCCCGAGCGCCACCCCGCCGACGAGCATGCCGGCCGCCGCGCAACGGGTCGCGGCCTCCGGCAGCGGGATCCCGTGGCGCTCGGCCAGCGCGGGCAGCGGCCCGGGGTCGCGCAGCACGCTGTAGCCGCCGGTGACGAAGCTGGCGGCCAGCAACGGCCGGGCCAGGCCGCGTACGGTCTTCTCTGCCGTCCTCATGTTTCCCCTTCCTCCGTGGTGACGGTGATCCGGCGGACGGTCAGGCGTACCCCCTGACCCCAGAGCCGGTGTGCGTGGCGGCCGTGGGCGTCCCGCGTCAGCGCCCGGCCGTCCGGGCCCGCCGCGTCGAGCAGCGTGAAGAGTCCGAGGCCGCAGGCGAGCTGCCGGGGCGTCGCGCGTCCGGCCGGGCCGCCGTGGTCGATCGCCAGGTGGTCGCGGAGCGGGGCACCCAGGTCGCCGACGGACAGCACCACCCGGCCGTCCACGCGCCAGCGGACCGTGCCGCGGGACCGGTCGAGGCCGATCTCCAGCAGGTGCGTGCGGTCGGGGGACCGGTCGGCGACCGGCACCAGGCAGGTGAACGCGGCACACCGCGCGCCCGGCGGGCGCATCCGCTCGTAGACGGCGTGGATCCGCCGGTTGGAGACGAAGAAGTCGAAGACCAGGCCGGTTTCCCGGTCGACGGTCACCAGCGCCCCGGCCCCGAGCCTGGGGTCGCCCTCCGCGTCGGCCACCTGGTCGCCGAAGGGGTGGCGGCGGGCGTTGAAGACGCGTGCCGCCAGCTCTCCCCGGACGGTCAGCTCACCGGTGGCGGGCGCGTCGAAGCCGGGCAGGCCGGTGGAGGCCGTGCGCGCGGCCAGGGCGCACCACTTGAGGTGGTCGTCGCCCCCGGGCCCGGCGGTGCGCCGGAAGGCCGGGGTGCCGGTCCCCGGGTCCGTGGCCTCCGGCTCGACGACCAGCCCCGCAGGGGTAGTGCGCACGGTCGCGTCGCCGCGGGGCAGGGGGCCTACGGGCCTGAGCTGCCAGTCGGGGCGCGGACCGGCGGTGCGGAAGCCGGCCGCGCCGTGCCAGTCGAACAGCGTGGTCCGTGTCGCCCGGTGCGTCGTCATCGTGCTCCGTAACGTGTCAGGCGGCCGTGCCGCGTGTCGGTGTCCGGAGGCTGGCGGCCGGGGCTCGAAGGATGCTGGACCCGCGGTGGACGGACGGCTCGACCTCTTCTCCAGCCGGATTCCAGGCGGCCCCCCGACCGTGGGCCGCCGGAACGAGCGATGGGGAGGCATGCGATGGCAGTCGGCGGCAACGGCGCGGAGCGCTGGATCCTGGTGCTGGGGGCGACGGGCCGGCAGGGCGGGACGGTCGCCCGTCACCTGCTCGAACGGGGCTGGGCGGTCCACGCGTTCGTGCGCGATCCGGGCGGTCCGGGCGCCCGGGAGCTGGCCTCGCGGGGGGCGGTGCTCGTCCAGGGCTCGCTCGACGACCCGGCCTCCGTACGCAAGGCGCTGGCGGGCGCGTACGGCGTGTTCACCGTCTTCACCCCCACCCACGGCAACGGGCTGGACGGCGAGGAACGGCACGCGGCCCTGGTCGCCGAGGCCGCCCGGGAGTCCGGGGTGGCCCACCTGGTGCACAGCTCGGTCGGCGGCGTGGAGAACCCCGGCGGCGTGGGGTGGCGGGAGACCAAGCTGAAGGTCGAGCGGACCGTGCGCGCGGCGGGGCTGCCGACGACGTTCCTGCGCGCCGTCTACTACATGGAGAACTTCCTGGACCTGCCGCCCGTCCTGGACGCGGAGGGCGGGCTGGTGCTCAGCCGCGGTCTGCTGCCCGCCACGACGCTGCAGATGATCGCGTCCCGGGACATCGGCTGGTTCGCCGCCGACGCCTTCGGCGACCCGGCCCGCTTCATCGGCCGGGAACTGGAGGTCGCCGGTGACGAGTTGACGGGACCGCAGATCGCCGCGGCCTTCGGGCGGCACACCGGCCGCCCGGCCCGCTACGTCCCGGTGCCCATCGAGGAGATCGCCCGGCAGAACGAGTGGATGGCCAAGACGTTCGTCTGGTTCAACGAGGTCGGCTACCGGGCGGACATCCCCGCGCTGCGCTCCGCCCATCCCGGCCTGCTGACCTTCGACGCGTTCCTGCGCCAGTCCGGATGGACGCCCCAGGGACCTCGGTGACCCCCGCGGAGGCGGCGGGACGCCGCCCCGCGCTCCCCTCGCTCACCGGGATGCGCTTCCTGGCCGCCGCCGCGGTCTTCTTCTCGCACTCCTTCTTCCAGTTCGTGCCGAGCAGCTGGGGATCGGACACCGGAACGGGGTTCTTCTGGAGCAAGGCCGGGTCGGCCGGGGTCTCCTTCTTCTTCGTCCTCAGCGGCTTCGTGCTCACCTGGTCGGCCCGGGCGGACGAGCCCGCCCGGGCCTTCTGGCGCCGGCGGGCCTGCAAGATCTACCCCAACCACCTCGTCACGGCGGCGGCCGCGGTCCTGCTGATCGTCTCGCACGGCGGCACCGTGTCCGCCCGGCAGCTGCTGCCCAACCTCGCGCTGCTGCACACCTGGCTGCCCGTCGGCTCCGTGCTGACCGGGGTCAACACGGTGAGCTGGTCGCTGTGCTGCGAGGCCTTCTTCTACCTTTCCTTCCCTCTGCTGTCGCGGGCGCTGAGGGCGGTGCCGGAGCGGCGGCTGTGGTGGTGCGCCGGGGGTCTGGTGGCGCTGGTGTGGTGCGTGCCACTGGTGGCCCGGCTGCTGTTGCCGGGCGATCCGGTGCTCTCGCCGCGCATGCCGTACTCGGAGGTCCAGCTGTGGTTCGTCTACTTCTTCCCCGTCACCCGGTGCCTGGAGTTCCTGCTGGGCATGGTGCTGGCGCGGCTGGTCGCCGACGGCCGCTTCCCCCGGGTGCCGCTCGTCCCGGCCGGGGCGCTCGTGGCCGGGGCGTACGTGGCGGCGCTGTACGCGCCCGGGCAGTACGGGACGGTCGCCGTGTGCGTGGCGCCGCTCGGCCTGCTGATCGCGTCCGGCGCCGTCGCCGATGCCGGCGGACGCCCGTCGGTGCTGCGCCGCCCGGCGATGGTGTGGCTGGGCGAGGTGTCCTTCGCCCTGTACATGGTGCATCAGCTCCTGATCGACGAGGTCGCGCGCCGGCTGGGCATCAATGCCGCCCACAGCCTGAACAGCTGGTCGGCCGCGGCCCTTTCGCTGCCGGTGCTCGGCGGCGCGCTGACGCTCGCCTGGCTGCTCTACCGCGGTGTCGAGCTGCCGGTCATGCGCAAGTGGAGCCGCAGGCACCGGCCTCTCCTCCTGGAAGTGGGTGAATTGTCGTGAGCTCCACCGGAAAAAACGGAGAAGCCGGAGACACCGGAAAGACCGGAGAGAGCGGAGAGAGCGGAGAAAACGGCCCCTCCGCGCACGACCGGCTGTTCCAACTGGCCTTCAACAGCGCCCCCTGGACACATCAGACCCTCTATGTGGTGGCCCGGCTGGGCCTGGCCGACCTGCTGGCCGACGGCCCGCGCGGCAGCGACGAACTCGCCGCCGCCACCGGGAGCCACCCGGACGCCCTCTACCGCTTCTGCCGCGCGGCGGCCGCCCTGGAGCTCTTCCACGAGCACCCCGGGCGGGTCTTCGGGCTCACCCCTCTCGGCGATGCCTTCCGCACCGGCGGGCTGGCCCACTTCGTCGTCCTCAACGGCGCGGAGAACTTCCGCGCCTGGGCGGACGTCCTGTACAGCGTGCGGACCGGGAAGCCCGCCTTCGACCAGATCTTCCACATGCCCGCCTTCGACTTCCTCGACCGGAACGAGGAGATGCGCACGGTGCTCCACACGATGGTCGGCCGGGGCACCGTGCCGCCCGCCATCGACCTCTGCGACTTCTCCTCCGACACCACCGTGGTGGACCTCGGCGGCAGCGTCGGAACGCTGGTCGCCCATGTGCTGCGCGCCAACCCGGGGTTGCGGGGAGTCCTCCAGGACCTGCCCACCGTGGTGGACGGGGCACCCGAGGTGCTCCGCCGCGAGGGCGTGGCCGACCGGGTGGAGGTCGTGGGGCGGAGCTTCTTCGAGGCAGTGGCGCCGGGGGGCAGCACCTATGTGCTCTCGCGGGTGCTGCACGACTGGGACGACGAACAGGCGCTGCGCATCCTGGGCGGGGTCCGGGAGGCGATGGGCCGGGGCTCCCGGCTCCTCGTCGTCGACCAGGTGATCCCCGCGGGCGACGGGTTCCACCCTGGCAAGTTCTCCGACCTCCAGATGCTGGTGGTGCTCGGCGGGCGGGAACGGACGATCGAGGAGTTCCGCGAGCTGCTGCGGCGCGCCGGGCTCACGATCAGGACGGTGCGGGGACCGGAGGCGATGCCCACCAGCCCCCGCACCGAGGCCCTCATCGAGGCCGTGGCCTGACCGCGGCCCGGCCGGACACAGCACCGCGGCCCGGCCAGGCATCGGTACTGCGGCCCGGCCGGGCACCAGCCCGTCAGGCAACCGGCCTTCAGACAACTGACCTTCAGGCAACTGACCTTCAGACAGCGGACGCACCGCGGGCATCCGCTTCGGCCTCCTCCAGGGCCGGGGCGGATGCCGCACGCCGCTCCAGCGTCGTCATCAGCACGGCCGGCAGGATCGCGACCAGGGCCGAGGCGAGCACCCAGACGAAGGTGGTACCGAAGCCGGATGCCTGCTCGCCCGGACGGCCCGCGGCGTCGTCGAGGTGCTGCTGGAGCACCACGACGAACAGGGCGGTGCCCATGGAACCCCCCACCCGCTGCAGCATGTTGAGCTGCGGCGTGGCATCGCCGACCTGCTCGGGCCGCAGCGCACGGAAGGCCGCCGTCATGGCGGGCATGCCGGCCAGGCCGATGCCGAACCCGCGGACGACCATGGCCAGGCTCAGCAGCCAGTAGGAGGTGGTGGCCCCGATCAGCACGAAGGGCACGGTGGCGGCGACGCAGACGACGCCACCGATGACGGCGGTGAGCGTGCCGATCTTCTCGAAGAGCCGCCCGGAGAGCCACATGGCGACCGCCGCGCCCAGCCCCTGCGGGGCCAGCAGCAGGCCGGTGTGCACGGCGTCCTCGTGCCGGACCACCTGGTAGTACAGCGGCATCAGCACCATGCCGCCGAAGATGGCCGCGCCCATGGCGAAGGTGGCGAAGGAGGACGCGGCGAACATCCGGTTGCCGTAGAGGCGCAGGTCCAGCAGGGGGCGCTCGACCCGGACGGAGCGCAGCACGAAGGCGGCGGCGAGGGCGAGACCGGCGAGGAAGGGCACCACGACCTGGGCGTCGAGCAGGTCGCCGCGCTGGCCCGCCTGGGCCAGTCCGTAGGTGATCCCCACGACCCCCGTGGAGACGAGGAGGAAGCCGATCGCGTCCAGCGGGCCCGCCTCCTCCCTCCGGTCGCGCGGGAGCAGTCGCAGGGTCAGATACAGGGCCGCCACGCCGACCGGCAGGTTGATCCAGAAGATCCACTGCCAGCCGGCGTGGTCGAGGAGCAGCCCGCCGACGGTCGGGCCGAAGACCGGTGTGAGCACCATCGGCACCCCGATCGCGCTCATCACCCGGGCCAGCCCCTGGGGCCCGGCGGCCCGCACCAGGATCGCCTGGCCCACGGGCATCATCAGGCCGCCCCCGATGCCCTGGAGCACCCGGAAGGCGATCAGCTGCTCGGCCGAACCGGCCATGCCGCACAGCGCGGAGGCGACCGTGAACACGGTGAGCGCCACGGCGTAGAGGGTGCGGGAGCCCCACCGCCTGGCGGCCCAGGCCGATATCGGCGTCACCGCGGCGAGGGCCAGCAGATAGCTGGTGACGACCCATTGGACGGTGTCCAGCGAGGTGTCGAAGTCGAGGGAGAGGTGCCGCAGGGCGACATTGACGACGGTCGAATCGAGGAAGGCGAGGATCGCGCCGAGCAGGACCACGAGCACCGCCTGGCGTGCCTCGCGACTGAGCCCGGGGGCTTGCGTCTGCTCATCATGTGCAGCCATGCCCTCATACTCAACCCCACGCCTGACTCTGTCAACCATCCGGATGATTGATTACAGTGTCCTCATGACGACGAAGAAGGCCGATACCCCCGCATCCGCGACAGCCGCCGAGGACGCCTCCGCGGCACGACCCCGGCCGCGCCGCGCCCCCCGGGCCGAGGAGCGGCAGCGCGACGCCGAGCGGTCCCGCGCGCTGCTGCTCGACGCGGCGCTGGAGGAGTTCGCCCGGCACGGGCTGGCGGGCGCCCGGGTGCAGGACATCGCCGCCCGCGCGGGCGTCAACAAGCAGCTGATCAGCTACTACTTCGGCGGCAAGGACGGCCTCTACCGCGAGCTGCAGCGCGAGTGGGCCGAGCGGGAGGCCCTGTTCGCGGAGGAGACCACGCCGTTCGAGGAGGTCGCCGTCCATTACCTCGAGCGCGGCCTGGCCGACCCCAGGCCGGCCAGGCTGGCCATCTGGCGCGGGCTCGCGGGCGACGAGCAGCACACCCCGGAGGAGGCGTCGGCGATCGGCACCGACCTGGAGCGGCTGCGGCGGGCCCGGGAGCGCGGCGAGATCTCCGCCGACCTGGACCCCGGTTTCCTGCGGCTCGCGGTCATGGGCATGGTGATGGCCCCCATCGTGATGCCGCACACCGCGCGGGAGGCGACCGGGCTCGACCCCCGCTCACCCGAGTTCCGGGAGCTCTACGGCGAGCAGATCCGCCTGCTGCTGCGGCAGCTGACCACGGCCGGGCAGGCCGGCCCGAAGGAGTCCGGACAGCCCGGACCGGAGGAGGCCGGCGCGGGCGACGCGACGGACGCCTCCGCCCGCACCGGCCGGCGCGGCCGCCCGGCTACCACAGCCCCCGGGTCAGCTCGCGGAAGCGGGTGAGACGGGCGATCTCCGCGTCCGCCCCGCCCGCCCCGCGCCGGTTGGAGAGCGTGATGTGCGAGGCCCCGGCGCGCCGCCAGGTCTCCACCCGCTCCACCCAGGCGTCCTCGGGCAGCAGTTGCAGCGGGACGCGTGCCTCGATACCGAACCCCTCGGGGTCCCTGCCGTGTTTCGCCACGAGCTCCCTCAGCCGCCGGATCACTTCGAGCCCGGCGTCGACGTCCCGCATCAGCGGGCCGAACATCCGGTAACCGTCGGCGATCCGGGCCATCCGATCGAGGACGACCGGCCGGGGCACCCCGCCGCCCTCGAAGTCGCCGCCCCCCATCCACACCGGGACCGGCCGCTCCGGGCGGGGGTTGACGGCCACGTCCTCGATCTCGATCAGCTCGCCCCGGTAGGTGAGGAACGGCTCGGTCCACAGCAGCCGCATCACCTCCACCTGCTCCTCGAGCAGGCGGCCACGGGTCGCCGGGTCGGCACCCAGGGCGCGGACCTCCTCGCGGTTCCAGCCCACGCTGACGCAGAGCCGGAGCCGCCCGCCCGAGAACAGGTCGATCTCGGCGGCCTGCTTGGCCGCCATCCCCGCCGAGCGCAGCGGCAGCAGCACCGACGGTGCGACCTCGACCCGCGAGGTGAGCGCCGCCACGAAGGCGGCATGGGTGAACGCCTCGTGCCAGGGGTCGCACGGGGGCAGGTCCGACGGCCAGTTCGGCGCCCGGGCGGGCAGCACGTGCTCGCCGAACGCGAGATGCCGGTAGCCCAGTTCCTCGAACGCCTGGACATAGTCGTGGAGTTCCTGACGGGTCCCGAAATACGGCAGGTCGCCACCGACCCTGAGCGGACTTTCCATGTTGTCAACCTCCGTGAAAATCATGGCACTTGCCACGCGGCACCGGTCCACGATGACACCGGCGGGGACGGCCCGCCACCGGGTTCGGGGCACTGTCCGGACGGCCGTCCGGCCTCCAGGGAACTTCCAGCCCCGCTCCAGCGGACCGCACCAGCATGCGCGGCACCCGCCCCTGCGCACGGCGGGGAGGAACGGGACAGCGCGGGAGAGAACGGGATAACGGGAAAGGGGAGCTCGGATGACAGGGAGCACCACCGGGAGCACCGCCGGAAGCGAACTGCCCACCGGTGTCAGCCTGACGGCCGTCGGCATCGCCGTCGGCCGGGCCGTGGAGAGCGACCGCGCGGACGCGCTGTTCAGGGACCGCCACGCGCGGGCCTTCGTGGACGCGTGCGGGGCGGGCGCCGTGGCCGGCATGGGGGCCTTCAGCGGGTACGTCGCCATCCGCACCCGCTTCTTCGACGACTACCTGCTGGGCGCGGCCCGGCGCGGCCGACGGCAGGTGGTGCTCCTCGCCGCCGGGCTGGACACCCGCGCGTTCCGGCTGCCCTGGCCGCCCGGGACGCACCTCTTCGAGCTGGACCTGCCGGCGCTGCTGGCCTTCAAGGAGGACGTGCTCGCCCGCGAGGGAGCGACCGCCTCCTGCCGGCGCACGGCGCTCGCCGCCGACCTGCGCGAGGACTGGGCCCCGGCGCTGCGCGCGGCGGGCTTCGACCCGGCGGTGCCCACGGCATGGCTGGCCGAAGGGCTGCTGCCCTACCTCTCGACGGCGGACAACGACCTGCTGGCCGACCGCATCGGGCGGCTCTCCGCCACCGGCTCCGAACTGGCGCTGGACCACCTGGACTCGGAGACCAGGCGGGGCAGCCTGGCCGGGACGTCCGACGCGCTCGACGCGCTGGGGGCCTCCTGGCTGTCCACGCTCGACGACCCGGCCGGCTGGCTGGCGGGCCACGGCTGGACCGTGCGGGACGCCCCGGCCCGGACAGCGCTCCTGCAGCGCTACGGCCGCGGTGGCGCGGCGCCCGCGCGGGAGGCGGACCGGCCCAGCGGGCTGGCCTCGGCCGTCCGGGAGGCCTGACCGTGCCGTCGGGCCTCGCGCTCTCCCTGACCTGCCGGGTGCACACCGAGCCGGACGGGGACGACCACACGATCCCCTACACCCTGCGCTTCACCGCCGTCGCGCCCCGGTCGGTCGCCGGGGACGAGGAGTTCGGTGTCGTCCTGGCGCCGGAACCGATCACCTTCAGCCCCCGGCTCAGCAGCGGCATCGGCGATATCACGCTCCGTTTCGCCGCGCCGACCGGGGCCCGGGTGGTGGGGTACGCGCTCACGGGCGGCGACGGATCCGCGGCGGGCACCCGCGTCGAGCCGACGGCCGACGGCGTCGTCCTGCGCGCGCCCGGGCCGTTCGGTCCGGGCACGCCGTTCACCCTCCCCGCGCTGCGGTGGACGCTGCGGGCCGACGGCAGTGGTGCCGTCGTGCGTACGGGGCTCGCCGGGTCGTCGTTCGACGACCCGGCGTGGAGCTACCGCTGGGCCCGGCGGTCCGACGGCAGGCGGGGCACGGTCACGGGGTACCCCGACCGGTCCCCCGTGCTGACGCTGACCAGGCCCGCGGGGCCGCGTTCATGACGCCCCGCCCGCCAGTTCGGCCGCCGCGGCCGCCGCACGCAGGATCCGGACGCGTCCGTCCGGCGTCGTGTCGGCCGCCGACGCCATCACCGCCAGCGTGGTGACGCCCGCCTCGGCATAGCCGCGCATCCGCTCGGCCAGCCTGGGCACGGGGCCCACCAGGGCGGTGCGGTCGACGAACTCCTCCGGCAGGGCGGCCGCGGCACCCGCGCGGTCACCGGCCGCGAGCCGCTCGCGGAGCAGGCGGACGGCCGGCCCGTAGCCGAGCCGCCGCGCCAGCCCGCAGTGCACGTTCCGCTCGGGGTCGCCGATCCCCAGCAGGTAGGTGTACTGGCCGCGGAGCATGTCCACCGCGGTGCCCACGTCGTCGGCGACCGCGACCGGCAGGCTCAGCAGCACGTCGTAGCCCGCCGGGTCCAGCCCGGCGGACCTTCTCCCCTCCTGGATCGCGCCGACCGCCCGGGCGACCGACTCGGGCGGGGCGAACACCCCGATCCAGCCGTCCGCTATCTCACCGGCCAGGCGCAAGGCGCGCGGACCGACGGCCGCCAGGTAGACGGGGATGCGGTGCGGCGGCCGCTCGGTACGGAGGTGCAGCGGCGCGGCGCCGTCGCCTCCGGGGGCGGGCAGCCGGTAGTGCTCGCCGTCGTGGGTCACCGGCCCGCCTGCCAGCGCGCGCCGCACGATGTCGACGTACTCCCGGGTACGGGCCAGCGGCCGGTCGAACGGCACGCCGTACCACCCCTGGGAGACGGCGGGGTCGGACACCCCCAGGCCCAGCCGGAACCGGCCGCCGCTGAGGGCGTCCAGGGTGGCGGCGGTGAGCGCCGTCGCGCCGGGCGGGCGCGCCGGGATCTGCATGACTCCCGAGGCGAGGCCGATGCGCCGGGTGGCCCCGGCGAGGAGCCCCAGCACGCTGACGGCGTCGGACCGGTAGCCCTCGGGCGCCAGCAGGACGTCGTAGCCCAGGTCCTCGGCCACCCGGGCCAGTCGAGCCGCCCCTTGGTAGGGAATGGTGGCGCCGAGCCGCATGGCCCTTCTCCGTTTCTCCGCCGGGCCGCCCGACGGGTCGCGTCCGTCAGATGTCGCATCCGTCAGATCAGGTGGGCGCCGCCGTCGACCAGCAGTACCTGCCCGGTCGTGTACGCGGCGTCGGCCAGGGCCAGCACGGCCTCGGCCACGTCCTCGGGCAGGCCGACCCGGCGCAGCGGGGTGGCCTCGCGCACCTTCTCGGCGATCGGCGCGAAGAACGCGTCGTCGCGGGTCCAGGGGGTCTCGACCAGGCCGGGGGCGACCGCGTTGACGCGGACCCGGGGGCCCGCCGTGTGGGCCAGCAGACGCGTCATGTGCTCGACGGCCGCCTTGCTCACCGCGTAGGGGATGGAGCTGCCGGCGGGCCGGCTGCCCGCGACGGAGGAGATGTTGACCACCGCCCCGTTCCCGGTCCGCATCAGATGGGGCATGGCCGCCACGGTCGTCTGCCAGGTACCGAACACATTGAGCCCGAAGATCTCCCGCCACACCCGGGGGGTGGCCGCCTCCAGATCGGCGTGGGGGATGACGCGGGTGGCACCGGCGTTGTTGACCAGGAGGTCGAGGCGGCCGTAGTGCCCGACCGCGGCGGACACCAGACGGCGCGCCTCGTCCTCGTCGGAGACGTCGGCCCGGATGTAGACGGCGTCCGGCAGGGAGCGTGCGACCTTCTCACCGGCCTCGGTGGACCGGGCGGAGTTGACGACGATCCGCATCCCCTCGGCGGCGAGCCGGGCGGCGACGGCCCGGCCGATCCCCGAGGAGGAGCCGGTCACCAGGGCGACGCGGGCTCCCCGCCGGGTCCGCCGGTGGGCGGCGGGCTCCTCGCCGATGTCACTCGTCGCTCCGGTCACCCGGTCCACGGGCATGTCCGTCTGGCTCATGCGTCTGTCGCTCCCGTCTCCTCGTCGGCGGGCAGGTCCTGCCGAGGCGAGGGTCGGCAGCCCGCCTCGAACGCAGGTGGAAACCGGGTGGAGCCCCGGGGTCCGTCCCTTCCAGAGGGCTTCGAGGCCGCGCCGCCAGCCTGGGCGGCGGCCCCGTACACCACGCACGCCACCGCAGAGGAGCACCGATGAGCGCGACCGCCGTCGACACCGAGGTCCATTCACGGATCCAGCACTTCTACGCACATCAGATGCAGGCCCTGGACGCGGGCCGGTTCGAGGAGTACGCGCTGACCTTCACGGAGAACGGCAGCTTCCAGCACTCCCCCGGCGTCGAGCCGGCCCGGGGCCGGGCGGCGATCGTCGCGGAACTGGTCGCCTTCCACGAGCGGTTCGCCGGGGACCCGGTACGGCGGCGCCACTGGTTCAACCACGTCGCCCTGACCCCCCGGCCGGACGGCAGCATCCGCTCGACGGTGTACGCGCTGGTGATCACCGTCCGGCCGGGACGGCGGGAGCCGGAGATCGCCCCCAGCTGTGTCGTGCACGACATCCTCGAACTGGACGGGGACCGCGTCCTCACCCGGTCCCGGAGCATCTTCCACGACCACCTCGGCTGACGTCCCGGGGGCTCCGGCCTCAGGCGGGCCGGGCCGGCGCGTACGTCCGCTCCCCGTCGAGTTCGGGGGCGCCGGACAGTACCGCGCGGTGGAGCCGCTGGAGGCGGGCCGACGGCTCGACGCCCAGCTCGTCGCGGAGGCGCCCGCGCAGTTCCCGGAACTCCTGCAGGGCCCGCCAGGGGCTGCCCGAACGGCACAGCGCCGTCATCAGCTGGGCGCAGAAGTTCTCGTGCAGCGGGTGCCGGGCGACCAGGGCGCGCAACTCGCCCAGCAGCACGGCGTGATAGCCCAGCCGGAGGTCGGCCTCGATGCGCTCCTCCAGCGTCTGCATCCGGGTCTCCTCCATGTAGAGGGTCTCCAGCCCCAGCACCCGCCCGACCGGGACGTCGACGAGGGCGGGGCCCCGCCACAGCGCGAGGGCGCGGGTCAGATGCGCGGAGGCGGCACGGGCGTCCCCGGCCACGAGGGCGCTGTGGCCCTGTGCCGCCCACTGCTGGAACTGGGTCCAGTCACAGCTTCCCGGCGTGACCGTCATGCGGTATCCGCCGTAGGCCGTCGACAGGACGTCCTTCGGCGAGCGGTCACCGGCGGCCGACGGCTGCCGCAGTGCGGCTCCTATCCGCCGCCGCAATTGCAGGATGTACGTCTGCAAGGTGGTCGCGGCGCTGCGGGGGATCTCATCGCCCCACAGCTCCTCCATCAGCGTCGTCACGGGTACGACGCGTCCCGACCACAAGGAGAGCAGGGCGAGAACCTGCCGCGGCTTTCCGGCACTGGGCACAATGGGTACCCCGTTCTCGTACATCGCCAGCTCCCCCAGCACTTCGATGTCCATGTACGCCTTCCGATCGGGTGGAATCGGGTCTCGGCCCCGAGACTCCCACCGCGCACCGGCCGCCGGACAGTGAGGGCGTCATCGAATGGGCGGTGAAATCACCATGCGCGTGTGAGGAATTCACAATTCCGAGGTGCCGGAATCCTCCGGAGGGAGGTCACCCTCCGGAAGCGGCTGGGTTACAGTCGGGTCTCCTCCGGGGAGACGACTTTCCCCGTACCGGCAGAACCCCCTGGAACTTCGCTCGGACGGGCAGGTCGCATGGTGGTTGCAGTCAAGGGTGAACCGCCGCCGTGGTTCGCCACGTGCATCATTCTCTCCGTACAGTCCGCCGTGGCCACGCTCGGCTTCCTCAACCTCCTGACCGCCCGTCCCCCGGCCTCCCATGTGGCGCTGTACATCGGGGGCTTCGTCATGATGCTGTCGCTCCAGGGTGTGCACTGCGCCGACCGGGCGACCCGGCTCCGGGCCCGCGCCGGAGGGTGGGCGCTCGCCCTCCAGGCCGCGCTCACCTACGGCCTGCTGCCCGTCCTGGGGCTCGCCTGGGGCGGGATGCCGGGCTTCCTGGCGGGCTCCATGCTGCTCACCCTCGAACCGCCGCTCTCGACCGCGGTGTTCTGCGGCACGGCCGCCTTCACCGGGGTCTACGCCTGGCTGGTCGGCCAGCAGCCGCTCGGCGTCGGCATCGGGGTGCTCTCCTGCACGGTGAACGGCCTGATGGTGTACGGGATGACCCTGCTGGCCTCCTGGAGCGTGGAGCTCCGGCGGGCCAGGGACGAGATCGCCCGGCTCGCGGTGCAGGAGGAGCGGTTGCGGGTCGCCAGGGACCTGCACGACCTGCTCGGGTACAGCCTCTCCGCCATCACGCTCAAGGGAGAGCTGACGGACCGCCTGATCCGCGAGGGGTCGGACGGCCGGGGCGGGCAGGACGGGCACGCCGGGCGGGCCCGGGCCGAGCTGCGGGAGATGGTGGACATCTCACGGC
>NZ_JAINFC010000379.1 GCF_020740835.1 Streptomyces sp. UNOC14_S4 | reverse complement strand
CCAGGAAGTCCAGGAAGAACTCATGTCGCTTCTGAACAGCTCCCTCCATGAGCTCGACCCCGACGTCGCCGCCGCCGTCGACGCCGAACTCCACCGCCAGCAGTCCACCCTCGAGATGATCGCCTCGGAGAACTTCGCTCCGGTCGCGGTCATGGAGGCCCAGGGCTCGGTCCTCACCAACAAGTACGCCGAGGGCTACCCGGGCCGCCGCTACTACGGTGGCTGCGAGCACGTCGACGTCGTCGAGCAGATCGCGATCGACCGGATCAAGGCGCTCTTCGGTGCCGAGCACGCGAACGTCCAGCCGCACTCCGGTGCGCAGGCCAACGCGGCCGCGATGTTCGCGCTGCTCAGCCCCGGCGACACCATCCTGGGTCTGAACCTGGCCCACGGCGGGCACCTGACCCACGGCATGAAGATCAACTTCTCCGGCAAGCTCTACAACGTGGTCGCCTACCACGTCGACACCGAGACCAACCTGGTCGACATGGACGAGGTCGAGCGCCTCGCCAAGGAGCACCGCCCGAAGCTGATCGTCGCGGGCTGGTCGGCCTACCCGCGCCAGCTGGACTTCGCGGCCTTCCGCCGGATCGCCGACGAGGTCGGCGCGTACCTGATGGTCGACATGGCCCACTTCGCGGGCCTGGTCGCCGCCGGGCTGCACCCCTCCCCGGTGCCGCACGCGCACGTCGTCACCACCACCACGCACAAGACCCTGGGCGGTCCGCGCGGTGGTGTGATCCTCTCCACGGCCGAGCTGGCCAAGAAGATCAACTCTGCCGTCTTCCCCGGTCAGCAGGGTGGTCCGCTGGAGCACGTGATCGCGGCGAAGGCGGTGTCCTTCAAGGTCGCGGCGAGCGAGGAGTTCAAGGAGCGCCAGCAGCGCACGCTGGAGGGCGCGAAGATCCTGGCCGAGCGCCTGGTGCAGCCGGACGTGACCGAGGTGGGCGTCTCCGTCCTCTCCGGCGGCACGGACGTGCACCTGGTGCTGGTGGACCTGCGCAACTCGCAGCTGGACGGCCAGCAGGCCGAGGACCGCCTCCACGAGGTCGGCATCACGGTCAACCGCAACGCCATCCCGAACGACCCGCGGCCCCCGATGGTCACCTCGGGCCTGCGGATCGGCACCCCGGCCCTGGCCACCCGCGGTTTCCAGGCCGAGGACTTCCGCGAGGTCGCGGACATCATCGCCGAGGCGCTGAAGCCGTCCTACGACGTGGAGTCGCTGCGCGCCCGCGTCACGGCCCTGGCCGACAAGTTCCCGCTGTACCCCGGGCTGAAGTAGAACCCTGAAACCCGGAGTGATAACCCCGGGTTAACCGGCCGGTAGGGGGCGTCGGGCACACTCCAGGTGAGCCGACGCCCCCGTACCGTGACCGGACCGTGGTGCGGGGCCCGAGAACGTGCCCCTCGTCACCACGGGCCCCCGGCACAAACCGGCCCGCATCACGCACACTGAAGAGCGGGCCTCCCCCGTCCACGAGCGGGATCTCCCCCGCTTCACCGGCGGACTCCCCCGTACCACCCTCGATCCACAAGGAGCTGCCACCGTGGCCATCTCCGTCTTCGATCTCTTCTCGATCGGCATAGGCCCGTCCAGCTCCCACACGGTGGGGCCGATGCGTGCCGCGCGGATGTTCGTCGGAAGGCTGAAGAACGAGGGCCTTCTGGCCCACACCGCCTCCGTCCGCGCCGAGCTCTTCGGCTCCCTGGGCGCCACCGGCCACGGCCACGGCACGCCCAAGGCCGTGCTGCTGGGCCTGGAGGGCCACTCGCCGCGCACGGTCGACGTGGAGATCGCGGACGACGAGGTGGAGCGCATCCGCACCACCAAGCGCCTCAGGCTCCTCGGCACCGAGATCGGCTCGGCCCACGAGATCGACTTCGACGACTCGACCCAGCTGATCCTGCACCGCCGCCGCGCCCTGCCGTACCACGCCAACGGCATGACCCTCTTCGCCTACGACGAGGCCGGCGCGCCCCTGCTGGAGAAGACGTACTACTCGGTCGGCGGCGGCTTCGTCGTCGACGAGGACGCGGTGGGCCAGGACCGCATCGTGCTGGACGACACCGTGCTGAAGTACCCCTTCCGCACCGGTGACGAGCTGCTGCGCCTCTCCCGCGAGACGGGCCTGTCGATCTCCGCGCTGATGCTGGAGAACGAGAAGGCCTGGCGCACCGAGGACGAGATCCGCGAGGGCCTGCTGGAGATCTGGCGCGTGATGGAGGCCTGCGTCTCGCGCGGCATGTCCCGCGAGGGCATCCTCCCCGGCGGCCTCAAGGTGCGCCGCCGCGCCGCGAGCACCGCGCGCCAGCTGCGCGCCGAGGGCGACGCGCAGGCCCGCGCGATGGAGTGGATCACGGTCTACGCCATGGCGGTCAACGAGGAGAACGCCGCGGGCGGCCGCGTGGTCACCGCCCCGACGAACGGCGCCGCGGGCATCATCCCGGCCGTCCTGCACTACTACATGAACTTCGTGCCCGGCGCGGACGAGGAGGGCGTCGTCCGCTTCCTGCTCGCCGCGGGCGCGATCGGCATGCTCTTCAAGGAGAACGCCTCGATCTCCGGCGCCGAGGTCGGCTGCCAGGGCGAGGTCGGCTCCGCCTGCTCGATGGCCTCCGGCGGCCTCGCCGAGGTCCTCGGCGGCACCCCGGAGCAGGTCGAGAACGCCGCCGAGATCGGCATGGAGCACAACCTGGGCCTCACCTGCGACCCGGTCGGCGGCCTCGTCCAGATCCCCTGCATCGAGCGCAACGGCATGGCCGCCGCCAAGGCCGTCACCGCCGCCCGCATGGCGCTGCGCGGCGACGGCCGCCACCACGTCTCCCTCGACAAGGTCATCAAGACCATGAAGGAGACCGGCGCCGACATGAAGGTCAAGTACAAGGAGACCGCGCGCGGCGGTCTCGCGGTGAACGTCATCGAGTGCTGACGGAAGCGGGGCCGACCTGCGACGACGCGCGTTTCACGGCGTTGTCGACGTCGCGTCCTTGATCGGTCCCGCACTCCCCGGACGCTCCCCGGGAGCCCCTGGTACTCCCCAGGAACTCCCCAGGAAACGCGCTGAAACGGCCCGCCGTTCTCCCCACTGACCTGGGGCGGAACGGCGGGCCGTTTGGCTTTCGACCGAGGGATGGAGGTCTGTCTACGGGCGGCAGCCAGGAGCCTCCGTTGCTGTCGGCAGGCTCCAGCTCGGGCCGTCGGGTGACCCGAGCCATACGCTTTGCCGCTGCGGGGTGACCGTGATCCCGAAGTCCGTCGGTGCCGGGGAGTCGGCGGCGTGCCAGAGGGCGAGCGACTTCTCGAGTTCGTCCCAGAGGGCGACCGGGCCGCCTTGGCGGACGTTCCATCCGTCATCGCCCTTGGGGGTGAGGACGGCGAAGGATTCGCTCGTGGCGTCCAGTACGTACGTGGTCGAGGTGCCGTCGTCGGCGGGCATGGAGAAGAAGCGGGCGCCAGGCATGGCGAGCTGGGCCAGGAATCCGCTGTCGGGCATGGACAGCAGACCGGGCCCGTGCGGGGTACCGCGTGTGGTGCCGTCGTCCGGCGCGGGGATCGTGCCGAGGCTTGCGGGCGCGTCCTGCTGCCGGGCGATCATGAAACTTGTGTCGTCGGCGATGAACCGGCCCTCGGCGCGGCCGTGGTGGTCGACGGTGAGGCGGACCAGGCCGAGGGAGCGCATCCAGCCGCGGAGGGTAGCGAGGATGACTCCGCCGGGGCGGGACTGCTGCACCCACGGGTAAGGGATGTGGCGCACACCGCAGGTGGCGATCGTCCGGTCGTGAGTGGCGCCCTCGGGGTCTCCGGCGAGGCCGTCGCCGACGATGAGACGTGGGGTGTATCCGGATCGGTTGAGTGCGTCGCGGGCGCGGGCAGCGACGTCGGGGTCCGTCTCGACGGAGGTGACCCGATCGGGGCTGAGACGGTGGCACATGAGGGCGGTCGAGTAGCCGGTTCCGGTGCCGATCTCCATTACGGTCATGCCGTCGTGCACCTGAAGTTCTTCCAGCATGCGCACGACGAGTGCCGGCAGCGTCGAGGAGGACGTCGGGTGCGCGTCGCTGATGGGCTTCGGGTCGGTCCAGTCGATTTCGCGGCCGTCGAACTGCGTGATGAGGGTGTCGTCGGCGTACGCCTGCCGCAGCCACTCCTCAACACCGACGAGGTCGGCCGTGACGGGGGTCCACGTCGTCAGGCCGGGGGCTTCGGTCTCACGGTAGAAGCACAGCACGAACTCGTGGCGGGGGACGGATTCGACGGCGGCGCGCCATTGCGGGGAGCGCAGCCAACCGTCGTCGGTGAGGTGGGCGGACAGCTGGTGCCTCAGCCTGGTTGCGGTGGAGTTGATGTCAGGTGCCATGGGTGCCTCGTTCCAGGAGGTCAGCGAGGGCCGCGGTCATGGGCAGTCCCGTGGGGGGTTCCAACCATGCCCATTGGCCCGAGGGGTTGCATTCGATGAACGTCCACTCGCCCCGATAGGAGAGGGCGAAGTCGAATGCGCCGAAGACGAGCCCGAAGTGCCGGAGGTAGGCGTAAAGCGCGCGCTCCACGTCCGGCGGTGGGGTGACAGGGGTGTAGGTGTGGGTGCTGTAGTCGGTGCGCCAGTCGAGCAGTCCGGAGTCGATGCGCACCGCGAATATCCGGTCCCCCATCACGGTCACGCGGACGTCCGCGGCCTTGTCCACCTGGGCTTGGAAGAGGTGCATGGTGCCGGTGATGGAGTCGTCGATCTCGTCGGCCTCGACTGCGGCGACGGGGACGGTCTGGGCCTTGCCGTCGACGAGGTAGAGCGGTACGGAGATGGGTTTGAAGATGACGGGCCCGTGCTGCTTGATGAAGGCGCGGGCGTCGTCGGGCCGGTTGGTGATCAGTGTGGGCGGGACGATGAAGCCGCACGCTGCTGCGGCGGCGAGGCCGGCGGGTTTGTACTCGGCGTCGCCAATGCGGTGGGGATGATTGACGTACAGGCAGCCGGGGAGCGAGGCGAGGATGCCGCCGAGGCCGTAACGGGCCTGGGCCGCGGCGAAGCGCGCGGCCTGGTGGTCGAGGTGGGGAAAGGCGAATCCGGAGGGGCGCCGGTAGTACAAGGACCGGACGGCGCCGAGATCGGCGGTGCGTGTCGGGGTCTGCACGCTTCCACGCCACCGCTCCGCGCCGCCGCCGATGAAGGCGGAGCACGACAGTGTGGCGGGGAAGTCACCGGAGTCGAACCGCACGACCGAGGTATCCCGGTCGTGCAGCTCGGCAATCACCAGATCGGCGGTCGGGTCGTCAAGGTTGGTGACGACCGCGACCGGGCGAGGGTCGGGGGTCACTGGTCGGTGTCGTTCCCAGTGTCGCTGTCGGGTGCGTCGCCGCCGTGCCTGTCACCCTGGCCGGTGGTTCCGGTAGGCGGGTTGGTGCCGGACGACGTTCCGTGCCCAGGCGCCATGACGACCGCGCCCGAGGCATCGAGGTAGCGGGAGGTCTGGGTGTCGCCGTCGAGTTCGACGCGGCTGTACTCGTGGGCCTCGAACGGCGGGTACGGGGCGATGCGGCGCAGCGCCCACGGGGCGAGGGTCTGATGCCCTTGGGGGAGCGGTGTTCCGGTGGGGAACCGGTCGGCGTAACTGAACATCGCATGCCTTTCCATTCTCAGACGGACAGGACCGTGCGGTGGTGCACCGCCCCGCAGCCCAGAAGACAAGGCGCGGGGCGGCAGCTTAGGGGCCCGAGGCCTACCGGGTGGTGAGGATGCGGTGTGCGGTACGCCAGTGGGCTACGCGCTGCCGGGCGATCCGTGCCTCCTCCTGTGCTTCTCCGCCCCTGACAGCACGGCACAGGGCGGCATCGATGACGCAGCAGGTCGGGCAGGAGGGGCCTGGGGCGCCAGCGGGGGCGACGCTGCCTGGACCCGGACCATGTCCATGGGGAGTGGTCACCACGTAGCGCCATGCCTGGTCGAGGTCCGGCCGGTCAGCTTTCATCACGTGCCGGGCTCTCCCTTTCCTGCATGCTGCTGACGCGCCGAGGTGCGAGGGGAAGCTGGCTTCCCCCAGGAACGCGCCTAACGGCTTGGGGGCTGGTCATCCACTCGACCCCGCCCCCTACCGGGCGGAGGAAGGCGGCGTCGTGGTGGCGGCTCGTGCAGGGGTCCTGCCAGTCCCCGGCGTACATGAGGACACCGGTACGACCGCTCTCCTCGTCGCGGACGAGAGTGCCGGCCGGCGGCAGGCTGCCAGCCGGATTGGCCTCGGTGAGGGTCACGGTGTGCCCCCTTGCCCACGATGGTTGCGGCCGACCGCATCGGCCTCGTGAATCCCGGCCGTTCTCCGCTCGCGCCAGCGGGCGACCTCGTCCTCGGGCACACGGGAGATACCGGACAGGTGGGCGAAGAGCTGCCCGGCGAGGACCCACCGCTGCGCGGGGTCCCCGTAGTAGACATACTCCTCCCTGTCCGAGGTGACCTGTCCCGTGCTGCGGCAGAGCTCGTAAAAATGGCCGTACACCCCGGCAACCGCGTGATCCCGCACGCGAACCAGCGCGTGGCTGCGGCGCAGGGCCGGGCACAGGGGCGGGGCCTCGATCGCGCACCGGCGGCAGACCGGAGGCTGCACGGTGCGCTCCACGGCCTGCGGGAAGGACTCCTCGACGCCTGCGGTGTCCAGGAGCCACAGCGTGCCGTCGACGGTGCGGTCGGCCGGCCCGCCGCAGACCTGGCAGAGCCAGCGCCGCATGCACCGGCGCTGACGCTGCGAATGCACATAGCCGAACTGCGGCGTCCCCTTGCCGGGCGCCAGGCCGCGGTTGGTCCACAGGACCCCGCGCTCGTCACGGTCCTGAACGTTCTCCCCACCCACGAACGTGATCCCGGCGCCTGCCCGGTGGGGGACGATGGCCACCTTCCTCCGGGTCTCCCCACTCCACGCGGTGATGTAAGGGGCGGTCAGATGCACCCGACTCGGCATCTGCAGGCCGGTCGGCGGCATGGCGTGGGCGGGCAACATGGTGTCGGGGATACTCACAGCCGACCCCCGAGGTGGAGCCACCCGGGTTCCGTGTCGTAGTCAACGTGGAGCGTCATGCTCTCCTCATCTCGGGCAAGGCGCGGTGCGGCAAGGGCAGGGCCTTCCCTGACTTGCCGACCGCTTGTCTGCGTAGGCGGAGCAATCGCCGCCGACAGGGATGGACCAACTGGCCTGCTGATCCGTTGATCCCGCTGCCATCGGGCGAACTGCCGTGGCCACGACCTTGGCAACGTCGTTGACAGGTGTCGGCCCAGGACGGGACGCGCAGCATCGGACTTCTGACGGCACGCGATGCTTCCTCGACGCCCCTGGCTGACCCCTGGGCCGACGTGACGACCATCTACCCGGAGGCGCGGTGACCGGAAGGTTTCACGTGGGTTTCAAGGCCCATCAGGCGCCCTGGACAGATGAGTTCGTGCCACTAAGCCTTGATCCACCGAGCGATGACCGGTCCAGGGCCTGGACATGAAGACGCGGATGCCCCTTGAACTGGGACGATGGGACTTCCTACGGTTCCATATCCACAGATCGAGAGAACATCCGCGAGATGC
>NZ_JAINFC010000378.1 GCF_020740835.1 Streptomyces sp. UNOC14_S4 | reverse complement strand
GTGTGGGCGGGGTCGTTGATCCAGCCGGCCACCAGGTCGGCCGCGCCCGGGATCGGCGTGGGGGTGCGGGGGAAGCCGTCGTCGGCCGGCGTGTGCAGGTCGTGGTTTCCGGGCAGGAAGCGGACGGTCACCCGGCGGTTGCCGCCCCGGGCGAGCGCCGCGGAGATCAGCCGACTGCTCTCGGCCGGCACCGCCCGCCGGTCACGGTCGCCCCACAGCAACAGCACCGGCTGGCGGAGCCGACGCCAGGCGGGCAGCGGATCGTAGTCGGCCGCCGGGTACAGCCCCGCCGACGACACCAGCCGCAGGGCACGGGACACGGCGCCGGGCATGGAGCCGGACATGCCCGCGTGCCTGAACAACTGCTCGTCGGCCCAGCCGGCCTGCCGGGCGGGGTCCAGCCCGGCGGCGCCGATCGTCACGACGAACCGGACATCCTGCGACTTCGCGGCGGCCAGCGACGCCGCCCAGGCCCCCTCGCTCAGCCCCCACAGGCCGCTGCGCGCGGGGTCGACGCCAGGCTGCCGGTCCAGGGCACGCAGAGCGGCCAGCGCGTCGTCGCCCAGCTGGGCGTAGTCGTGGTGGAAGGTCGAGTAGCCGACGGTCCGCTTGTCGTAGACGAGGGTGACGACGCCGCGCCGGGCGTAGCTCTCGGCCTCCGGGCGCAGGGCAGTGGTGGCGGGGGTCGCGTGCACGGCGCTGGTGGAACCACTGACCATCACCAGACCGGGTCTACGGGTCGCCTCGGCAGGGAAGTCCGAGGGGGCGAAGACGGTGCCGTGCAAGGTGAGCCCGCCAGAGCCGGTGAAGGAGACGGAGCGGGTCGTGACCGGCGCAGGAGCCGGTGGGGCGGCGGCAGCGGTGCCCGTCAGCAGCGCAGTCGCCGCAACAGCCACGGCTGACGCGGCTGCCACGCGTCGAAGGATTCGAGGGCGCATACCCCCACTCTGCTGCGCACCACGCGCCTGTCCCATCCGGTCATCCCCCGTACGGGAGCGGGGGTTTGCCGCGCCCGACCCGGGGGGACTGCCCCCTCGACTTTCGTCGTCCTGACTACTCGCCAGGTCTCAAGGGCTCGTACCGTACGTCGTGCTCGCGGGCGAGGTAGTGGGCCGAGCGCACGGTTTTCGCGTGGGTCTCCAGCCACAGGGCGTAGCCAATGGATGCTGCTTGGGCTTCGGTGACGTGCAGGTGCCAGATGTTGCCGTGGTCGGCTCGCTGCGCCGCGCGGACGGCTGCTTCCAGGCCGGGTGCGGGGGGCTGGCGAAGACGGGGGCCGAGTCGGAGGTAGAGCCGTACGGCGTCCATGGCCTGCGGCCGGAGGGTGATCTCCCGGGTCCCTTCGGGGTGGTTGGCCGCCGGTACGGGGCGGGTGTCGCGGCGCTCGGGGACGTAGACAAGGGTGTCGTGGCCCTCCGGGGTGAGACGGGCTGCCCATTGTGGCGGTCCGGGGCGCAGGGTCTCGCGGGTGGCGAAGTCGGCCAGCTCGCACAGGCCCATCGATCGAAGACGGTCGACAGCCCGCAGGGTGAGACGCGAGGTGTAGGTGGCCCACCCGTGCTCATACTGGTGTTGCCCGTCGCGCAGGGCGGCGAGGGATTCGTACTCCGAGTCACTGAGGCCCACGGGTGTCCTTCCGGCGGTTCTGGTCTCGGGGCGCATCATGTCTGAGGCGCGCCGTGTCTCGCGGGGCATCGGAGGAATTGCCCGGTGCCGGACCGAGCGGGCGCGGGGCCGTACTTCAGGTAGCCGATCACGTACCCGCGCGGCGCCGTCATGCCGGCACCTTGTCCAGGAAACCGCGCACGTCCTGGATCAGGCCCGACTCGTCCAGCACCAGGACGTCGAATCCGATCACGAGCGGCTCGGCTCCCTCCGGACCCAGGCCCCAGCGGAATCGCACCTGGCGATGGTGGGCGTCGGCCTCACCGATCTGGGAGAACACGAACCCTGGAAACTGCGCCTGGACACCGTCGACGACCGTCGCGATCCCCTCATGGCCGGAGACCTCGGCCATCGGATCGGTGTAGGCCGCCTCGGGCGACCAGTGCTCGGAGAGCAATGTCGCCCGCTCGTCACCGGTCGTGTTCCACGTGGCCAGGTACTGCTGGACGATGTCCTTCATGATCATTTCTCCCGTTCATCCCGATCGGCTGATGTCCGGAATCCTGGCCCGGGCCGGTCGCCCGGTCCATGACCTCACAGGTCATGGCACCCCGGACACGGCCCCTTAGACTCGCGGGCATGAGCGTTGCAGCCGAAGTCCCGCCGGTCGGCGCACTGCTGCGGACCTGGCGTGAACGACGCCGTTTCAGCCAGCAGGAGCTGTCCAACCGGTCGCGGGTCTCCACCAGGCACCTCAGCCGGGTGGAGACCGGCAGGGCGCACCCGACACCGGAGATGCTCATGCGCCTCTCCGAGAGCCTGGATGTGCCGCTGCGGGATCGCAACCGGCTCCTGCTCGCCGCCGGCTACGCACCGCGCTACCAAGATCACCGATTGGACGACGCATCGATCGCGGTGGTGATGGACGGCCTGCGCCGACTCCTCGACGCCCACCTGCCGTACCCCGCGCTGCTGTTGGACGATCACTGGGACATCGTCGACGCCAACGCCGCCGTCGACCGGTTGCTGGCCGGTTGTGCACCGGAGCTGCTGGAGCCGCCGGTCAATGTGGTCCGGGTCTGTCTGCATCCGGACGGGCTGGCCGACCGGATCGGCAATGTCTCGGAGTGGGGCAGCCACCTGCTGCAGCAGGTGAGCCACCGTGCCGAGCGCACCCATGACCAGCGCCACCACGAGCTTGCCGCAGAGATCGCCGGGTACCTCGACACATCCGATGCCGCCACCCCCCGCACAGGCCCGGTGATCACCCTCGAAATCGATATGGACGGCACCCCGCTCCGGTTCTTCAGTACCTCCGCCACTCTCAGCACCGCCACCGATGCCGCGCTGGAAGGGCTGCACCTGGAGACGTTCCTGCCGGCCGACGGCGAGACCCGACGCCGGTTCGATCGGCAGCCGCCATCGCACCCGAGCGCGCCGGACACGCCCAGGCGGTGAAGTTCGCCGCGCCCACCGCAACGGCTGTCGTCGGCGCGGACCCGCAGACGGCGGTCGCGCCCACCGGGCCGGCCAAGACCCGGGAGACCGTCTCGGTCGGTTACCGCCGCGCCCTCGCTGCGCACCGCGAGGCAGCGCCGTCGCGCCGGGATCAGCTCCCGAGGGCCGACGGCATCGCCTCGACCAGGCCGAGAAGGAAAGGGGGAGGGAACAGGATGTGATCGGCCGATGTTTCACCGGCATGACTGTTTACGGTGCAATCAATCGTGATGTCGACGTCGTGGTGGTGGGCGCCGGGCAGGCCGGCCTGTCCGCCGCCTACCATCTGCGGCGGCGTGGCTTCGCACCGTACGACGGCTTCGCCGTACTGGACGCCGACCCGGCGCCTGGCGGGGCCTGGTCGCACCGCTCGCCGTCGCTGCGCATGGCGACCGTGCACGGCTTCCACGACCTGCCCGACTTCGAGCTGCCCGCGCCCGACCCCGCCGCCTCCGCGCGCGATGTGGTGCCGGGCTACTTCGCCGCGTACGAGGCCAGACACGGTCTGCCGGTGGTCCGGCCCGTCCGCGTGCGTGCGGTGCGCTCGCTGGACGACGGCCGGCTGCGGGTCGAGACCGATCGAGGTGACTGGACGGCGCGGGCGCTGATCAACGCGACCGGTACCTGGACCCGTCCCTTCCTTCCCCACTACCCCGGGCATTTCGCCGGACGTCAGCTGCACTACGCCGACTACCGGGGTCCCCGGACGTTCACCGGCCGGCGCGTTGTGGTGGTCGGCGGGGGTGCCTCGGCGGTCCAGGTGCTGTCGGAGGTGGCCGAGGTGGCGGAGACCGTATGGGTGACCCGGACTCCGCCGGTCTATCACGACGGTCCGTTCACCCCCGAGTACGGCCGGGCCGTGGTGGCCAAGGTCGAGGAACGGGTGCGTCAGGGCCTGCCGGTGCGCAGTGTGGTGAGCGTGACAGGCCTGGGCCCGAGCGTGGCGTACAAGCGTGCCGAGGAGCTGGGGGCGCTGGACCGCCGTCCGATGTTCGACCGGCTCACCGAGCACGGGGTGGCCTGGGGTCATCGGGAACTGCCGGTGGACGCGATCATCTGGGCCACCGGCTTCCGCCCGGAGATCGCCCATCTGGCCCCGCTGGGCCTGCGCGGCCCGGGCGGCGGAATCCGGATGGACGGCACCCGCGCCGCTGTCGACCGGCGCATCCACCTGGTCGGCTACGGCCCGTCGGCCAGCACCATCGGCGCCAACCGGGCAGGCCGCACGGCGGCCAACGAGATCGCGAGGCTGCTGGAGGTGTGCGGATCGGCGAATATCGCCGGGTCGCGGTTGGCCGCCGATGACGCCAGCGGCACGGTTGATCCGGCCTTCACCAGGTGGCCGTCGAGTTCGATGTCTTCCAGTGCCACCCTCAGCAGGCTGGGCACGATGGTGAGGTAGCGCATCAGCCCCTCGACCGCCGAATCGGCCGGGTCCGGCTCCGCACACAGCAACGCCCACTGGTCCGGGTGGCGCGGCAATGCAAAGGTTCCCACCGCGATCATGTTGGCCGCGGTGTCCAGCCCCGCCGCGAGGAGCAGGACGCCGATGCCGGTGAGTTCGGCATCGGTCAGGTCGCCGGTGGTGAGATCGCTGAGAACGGCCGGATCGTCCTCGGAGCCCTTGAAGACCCAGAGCCGCGACAGCATCAGCGGTCCGGTCTCACGACCGTCGAAGAACACCCTCCTCCCCCCGATCCGCTGCCGACTCCTGTGTGTTTCAGGCCAACTTGACATCTGCCGGGGCCCGATCTCCGACGGAGAGGTTGTCATGTCCGCGACGTATTCGTTTACTGCGGGCAGCAGCCGAGACCCAAGGAGGCGCACCAGTCTCATGATCAAGCGAATGGCCGTCCTGACGGCACTCATCCCGGCCATGCTGAGCACCACGGTCGGCGTCGCTCCGGCGCACTCCGCGCCACGCGCGACCCCGGCTGTGATCACCCTGACCTACGACGTCGGCGATGCCGGTCAGTGGGCGGGCGCGATCAAGCAGGCCGCGCAGAACTGGAACGACGCAGTGCACAACGTGCGCCTGGAGCCGACGAACACCCCAGGCTCGGCCGACTACATCTACCGGGCGACCAGCGGCTGGCCGCAGAGCACGTTGGGGCCGGTCTTCCCCGGTGGCAACGGTGACGTGCAACTGGGCCGGCAAGCGCTGGACGAGGGATACGACGCGACCCGGATCGCGGCGCACGAAACCGGGCACATCCTCGGGCTGCTCGACGACTACAGCGGTCCGTGCACGGAGCTCATGTCCGGCCACGGCCCCGGCACGTCCTGCACGAACGCCAAACCGGACGCGGCCGAGGCGGCGCAGGTCGACAGGAACTACGCCGCGGGCGCGCAGGCGGTGCGCCCGCATCACCACCAGGTGGTGATCGACATCTGGTCCGGCCGGGTTCCCACCGGTTCGCGCTGACCGGCCGACACCCCTACCGCGTCATCGCAACCTTCCCCGGCGGACAGGCGGCCACCACCTGGGCCGTGACCTCCGGCCCGGACGGTTGCCTCCTCGCCACAGCAGGACCCGGCAGAGGCGTGTGCCGGACGCGTGGCCGAGGTCCTCGGCCGTGCCGTTGCCGGGCCAGTAGAGGCATCCCTGGGCCCTGCGGGGCGCCGCAACGCACCGGCCCCCAGCGGTCGGCGGACCGTACGCTGCGCCCAGCGGCACCGGGGGAGTGCGAGGCAGGCGCCGCGTGGTGAGCCGATCGCCCGAGAGGGCGGTACGCGAGTCGATGCCTGGTGCGCCGTTGCGGTTGTTCAGCGAGAGCGGCGCTTGGCGAGGCGGCGAACGAGCAGGGGGATGACGGTTCCTGCCAGGAGGGTGGTGAGCGGTACGGCGACATTCACCCAGGGGGCCCGGAGGGGTTTGTAGGTAGCGGTGCCGTCTTTGATCTCGATGTAGCCGCGGGGGCGGGCGCCGGCTCCGCCCCCTCCCTGGCCGGTGCCGGCGGCTCCGGCTTCGGGGCCCGTGCCCCCGGCGAATCCGAAGCCGATTTCGGCGACCGGAATGACGGTGATTCCGCCGCTGGTGACGGGTTCGCCGAAGACGGCCGACGCCGAGGCCCGGCTACCGAGCTGTTCGGCCAGGCGCTCCATCAGGGCTGCGGCCGTGTCGGCCTGCGGGACGAGCTGGTCCGGTGTGTCTGGGCTGGTCATCGGGTACCTCCGGGTAGGCGGGTGGACCGGTCGGCGGTTCCGAGGATACGGGGGTGCCTGGCATGGGCCACGTGCGGATCGGTTGCGCAGCAGGGAGCCGGGCACATCACGGCCTTCGCCTCGGACGAGCCGTCAGGGAAGGGCAGTTGCCGGGATCCTACGCGTCTCAGCCCGCACCGTCGGCAGCCGCCCGCCTGCCCGGCCACCCGACCGACCGCACCGCAGATGACCGCGAACGCAGCGGAGCCGTTCCTTCGAGCGGCAGGGCAGGCGTCGTCCGTCGTCGCCCGGCCGATGTGCGTGGCCGCGGCCGCGCAGGTACGAGAGGCCCGGGCAAGCAGTGGCTCGGTACTGCGGCCACCTTCCCTGTCTGACGTGGTCACGCCAGAATCTCTCTCCTCGGCCCGGCCGCACCGGCGGCCGCCGCAGGGAGGGACAGGCATGACACCTCAGCGGTATCGAAGACATCGGCGGAGATACGCGGCCTGCGCGGTCCTGAGCGCAGCGTTCGCGCTGGTCAGCACCCAGTCCCACGCAGCAACCGACCCCCAGCACAGACCCAGGCCCTGGCACGCACGCCACCAGGCCGACATCGGGCGGCAGCACAGCCGCCTCGTCCACTCCGGACACGGGGCGGCCGCACTGAGGCCGGGGACCGGATCCCCCGGAGGGGACGGCGGTTCCGACGAGGCCGGGAACTCGGCCGAGGCATCCGCCCAGTTCACCGAGGCGCGCACCGCGCCCGGCGTGGTGGCGCCCGGTGCCTACGGGGCCGCCTGGCGGCAGTTGCAGTCCATGCCCCGCACCGACGGCGGCTGGTCGCATGTCACCCAGCGCCCTTACGACTCCGACGACCCCCGCTACCGCGACATCAACTCCAACTCCAGCGGCGGCGCCGGCTACGTCACCGGCCGCATCACCGGTGTCGCCGCCGATGACCGGGGCTATGTCTACGCGGGCGGTGCCAATGGCGGCGTCTTCCGCTCCCGTACGGGTGGTGGGCATTGGCAGCCCATCGCCGACAGCCTGCCCTCCCTCTCCACGGGTACGCTCGCCCTCGACCACCCCGGGCGTCTCTGGTACGCCACCGGCGAATCCAACACCGGGGCGACTTCCTTCGTCGGCACCGGCGTCTACGTACTCGCCGATCCCCGGCACGGCACCTTCCGGCCCGGCGGCCGGGTCGGCGGACCGGAGCTGGAGAGCACGGTCATCCATGCCCTGCGTTTCGCCGGTGACACCGTGTGGGCGGCCACCAGCCGCGGCGTGTGGTCGCACTCCACCACGGACCTCTCCGGACCGTGGGCGCTGGAG
>NZ_JAINFC010000377.1 GCF_020740835.1 Streptomyces sp. UNOC14_S4 | reverse complement strand
GGGGCGGGGGGACGATGGGGGACAGAGAGGGAACGTACCGAGGCATTGCGGACATGGTGCCTCCCTACGCGCCGTCATTGACCCTGGCGATGAATTCCAGCGACTTCTCGTGCGGGAGGGCGTGCGCCCGGAGCGCGGTGAATGCCGCGCTGTACGCCAGGAGGTCTTCTTTGCGCTCCAAGTAGAGGCTACTCGTCAAATGGTCGAGAACAACCACGTCCAGATCAGCGATGCGCGGAAAAGAGAAGATAACAAAAGGCCCCGTGATGCCGATATGACCGCTGCTGGAGAACGGCAGTACATGCAGGCGCACATGGCGCAGGGAACCCGTTTCCACCAGGTGCCGCAACTGCCCGGCCATGACCTCGGGACCGCCGACCTGATGCCGCAGCACGGCCTCGTCCAGCACGGCGCACAGCTCCAGCGGCCGCTCGCCGCGGAGCACCGACTGCCGCGCCATGCGCACCCGCACCAGCTTCTCCACCTGTTCCGGCGGCGGGTCGTTGAGCGCGGCCCGCGTCACGGCACGGGCGTAGGCCGGGGTCTGGAGCAGCCCCGGCACCACGGTGGTCTCCAGGGTCCGTAACCGCGAGGCCTCCGACTCCAGGCTGATGAAGTCCAGGTAGGCGGCGGGGAGCAGATTGCGGTAGGCGTACCACCAGCCCCGGCGGGCGCCCTCCCCGTCGGCGTCGTCCGCCCCGCACAGCGCCCCCAGCAGGGCCCGCAGCTCCGGGTCCGTCACCCCGTAGGCGTCCAGCAGCAGCGCCACGTCCGAGGACCGCACCCCGCTGCTGCCCGTCTCGATCCGGCTGACCTTCGACTGGTGCCAGCCCACCGCGCGCGCCGCCTCCAGGCTCGTCATTCCGGCCAGTTCGCGCTGGCGGCGCAGTTCCCCGCCGAGTTTGCGGCGGCGTACCGCGGGTCCGTATCGCATGGCTGGTCCGTCTCTCGCGCGCGGGGGGTGTGGTGTTTCCCGACGATGGACTTCCGACGATGGACAGTGTGCCGTCCAAATCCGGTCTTCCGTCGTAGAGTTCACCGCTTCGAGCGACAGATATATGCATATCTCGGGGGAACGCACGCAACACGGCCCTTTTCAGTGGCAGGCTGTCGCGAAGAGCCGCCCGAGAGCGCTCTCGACTTCGGGATGCATTGCGCCCGCGGTCCGGTCTCGGCGGGAAAGGGACAGCGTCATGGCAGACCACCAAGAAGCCACTGTCACCCTGCCGAGCGCCCCCGCCTCGGTCTCCACGGCACGCCGCTATGTGGCCGGTGTGCTCGCGGACTGGGGGCTGCCGGGAGGCACGGGACTTGCTGAAACGGTACGGCTGATCGTCTCCGAGCTCGCCACCAACGCCGTGCAGCACACCCGCGGCCAGTCGCCCACCTTCACCGTCGAGCTGCTGCTGGACCGCGACCGGCAGTTGCGGATCGGGGTCACGGACAGCCACCCGCGCTTCCCCCGGCGGCTGCCCGCCGCGGTGCAGCAGGACAACGGGCGGGGCATGGTCATCGTCCGCTGCCTGGCGGCGGAGCGCGGCGGGCGGCTCTTCTTCACCCCGACCCCGGAAGGCGGCAAGACGGTCTGGATCTCGCTGCCCTGGCACGTGCACGCCCTGAGCGTCGAGCGCTGAGTCGCGGGCCGGGCCCCGCCCGCGGTGCGGGGCCCGGCCCTGTGGGACCGGAGGTGTGGGACCGGAGGGTCAGTCCACCCGGCCGTACAGGACGCTGTTGGTCCAGATCCGCTCCAGGCGGACGACGGCGCCGGTCTTGGGCGCGTGCCAGATCTTGCCGTCCCCCGCGTATATGCCCACGTGGTAGACGCCCCGGCCGGATACGAAGAACACCAGGTCACCCCGTTCCCGCGCGGCCCGGGAGATATGGGTGGTCGAGTTGTACTGCTCCTCGGCGGTACGGGGCAGGGACTTGCCCGCCCGTTTGAACGAGTAGAGCGTCAGGCCCGAGCAGTCGAAGCGGTACGGTCCGGTGGCGCCCCACTGGTAGGGGGAGCCGGCCTTCGAGGCGGCGATGCGCAGCGCGTTGGTGGCGACGGTGGAGGCCTCCGCCCCCTGTGCGCCGCCCGGCATCAGCACCGTGGCGCCGACGGCGGCGAGCGTGAGGGCCGAGGCGGCTCCGGCCCTGGACATCATCGACGGACGTTTGTGCGCGCCCATGTGTCAACCCTTCGTCAGCCGCCTGTGAAGGATGACCTGTCGGGTTCGGGCAGGCGAAGAATGCCCGGCCGCGCAAGCGGCTTCACCCCAAGGGCCGACCGCACTACTCTGGTCGTCCCACCGTGCTCGGGTCCTCCATCCCCACCGGTGCATTCGCTCGACCCGACATCCGGACGGCGGTGGGGTTCGGCGTCCGCCCGGACCGCCCCGCCGGGGTGGCGGGGTCTTGTCGTGACCGGGATCTTGGCGCAGCGCCGGTACGGATTCCGAGCGGAATCAGGGGTATGTGAGGCTGATCACTTCTGGGCAATTCCGCTGGACGCGACGGGAATTGCCCGGTTCGGCAGTGCCCTGACGAGCCGCTGGCCTGCGGCTGGGCAGGGAGGTTTGGGCGCGGCATGCGGATCCGGTTGAAATCGATCACCGCGCGTCGTCTACGACACCGTCCGGCGACGGGGGGAGCGGTGTTTATCCGCCCGCCGACCCGGAATCCCTGGGCGCGGGCGGGAGCGTGAGCGGGAGAGCGACCCGGTGCGCCCGCCGCTCCCCGTCGAGGATCAGCATCGCCCGCGTCAGGGTGCCCCCGTGCAACTCCCGCTCACCTCGCTCGAACATCACTGCGAGAGCGTCCCGCAGCCCCGTCGCGGCGACGACCAAGGTCTGCGCCGCCCGTAGCGCGCCGTACGTGTCGTGCGGCCGGGCCGGGTTGATCCGGCCCAGCAGATCCAGTACCCGCAGATAGCAGTCGATCACTTCGCCCTCGGCCCGGGTCAGGGCGGGCAGGGGCGGCGGCTGCGGAGGCCACATGGCGGTCACCGGGCCCCGGGGCGCGATGTGCCCCGCAGCTTGCGGCTCTCGGTGACCTGGTCGATCAGCCCGTAGGCCAGCGCACCCTCGGCGTCGAAGACCTTGTCGCGCTCGATGTCGCGGCGGATCCGTTCGGCGCTCTGCCCGGTGTGCCGGACCAGCATCTCCACAAGAGTGTCCCGTGTGCGCAGCAGTTCCGTGGCGTGGATCGCCAAATCCGCCACCTGTCCCTCGGCGGTCCCGTCGAGCGAGGGCTGGTGGATGACGACCCGGGCGTTCGGCAGCGCGAGCCGCTTGCCGGGGGTGCCCGCCGCCAGCAGCACGGCGGCGGACGAGCCGGCCTGTCCCAGGCAGACCGTCTCCACGTCGCAGGTGATGAAGCGCATCGTGTCGTAGATCGCGGACATGGCGGTCGTCGAGCCGCCCGGGGAGTTGATGTAGAGCGACACGTCCCGGTCCGGGCCCGCGTGCTCCAGGTGCACGAGCTGCGCGATCACGTCGTTCGCGCAGACGTCGTCGACCGGCGTGCCGAGGAAGACGATGCGCTCGGACAGCAGCTTGGAGTAGGGGTCCATGGTGCGGGTCGTCGCACCGTCACGCTCCGTGAGCTCCGGCAGGACGTGCCGGGCGATGGGTCGGGTCATGGCGTGCCTCCTTCGTCTCTCTTCGTCTCTGTCTCTCTTCATCTCTGTAAAAAATGTACAGGACGTACAGACGGTTAGAATGTGAGCATGGCCTACGAAATTCCTGTGACGCAAGCCCGAGCCGAGCTCGCGGACCTGATCAACCGTGTCGTCTACGGCGGTGAGCGGGTGGTCGTCACGCGCCACGGGAAACCGCTCGTCGCCCTGGTGTCGGCCGCCGACCTGCGGAGACTCGAAGAGGGCGTGGTCGGTGCGGAGGCCGCGGAACCTGCGGAGGCCGCCGAGGAGCAGGCGATCAGCACGGTCTCGACGGTGCGCCCGCTGCCGTCCGCTGCGGGCGAACAGCGGCGCTTCGGCATCGCGGCGCGGCACCGGGGTCCTGAGCAGCCGTCCTGAGCGGTCGTCCTGGGCAGCTGTCCTGAGCGGCGGTCCTGGTCAGCCGCCCTGGTCAGCAGCCTTGAGTGTCCGGTCCGGCCGTCGGCCGGGCACCTCCCGCGACCGCTGGCCATGGATGCGCAAAGAGTGAGTTAACGCGTTGGAAAAGCTTCCGCCTTAATCTGCAATCCCTGGCTGCCCCCTGAAGAACCCCAGGTCAAGAGTGTGTAGAACTCTTGTGTGCCCCCGATGGGTTCGGCTATGGGGCCTGGTTCGTCAGTGAGGTGGACGCATGCAACTAACACCGCATGAGCAGGAGCGCCTGCTGATCCATGTGGCCGCCGACGTCGCGGAGAAGCGCCGGGCCCGTGGTCTGCTGCTCAACCATCCGGAGGCGGTGGCCCTCATCACCGTGCACATCCTCGAAGGCGCCCGCGACGGCCGGACCGTGGCCGAGCTGATGTCCTCCGGGCGTACGGTGCTCACCCGCGCCGAGGTCATGGAGGGCATCCCCGAAATGCTCCGCGAGGTGCAGGTCGAGGCGACCTTCCCGGACGGCACCAAGCTCGTCACCGTCCACGAGCCCATCGGCTGACGGGGGGACAGGACACCATGATTCCCGGAGAGATCCTCCTCGCCGACGCGCCCGTGCTCCTCAACCAGGGGCTCCACCGCACCCGGCTCACCGTGCTCAACGCCGCCGACCGGCCTGTCCAGGTCGGCTCCCACTACCACTTCGCCGAGGCCAACCCGGCTCTCGACTTCGACCGCGCCGCGGCGCGCGGCAAGCGGCTCGACATCGCCGCCGGCACCGCCGTGCGCTTCGAGCCCGGCATCCCCGTCGAGGTCTCCCTGGTGCCGATCGGCGGCAAGCGTGTCGTCGAGGGCCTGCGGGGCGAGTGCGGAGGACCGCTCGATGACTGAGCTCCACCGCGCCGCGTACGCCGAGCTGTTCGGCCCCACGACGGGCGACCGCATCCGCCTCGCCGACACCGACCTCCTGATAGAGATCGAGGAGGACCGCAGCGGCGGCCCCGGCCACGCCGGTGACGAGGCCGTCTTCGGCGGCGGCAAGGTCATCCGCGAGTCCATGGGCCAGTCCCGCGTCACCCGCGCCGAGGGCGCCCCCGACACCGTCATCACCGGTGCCGTCGTCCTCGACCACTGGGGCATCGTCAAGGCGGACATCGGCATCCGCGACGGCCGGATCACCGGCATCGGCAAGGCGGGCAACCCCGACACCATGGACGGGGTCCACCCCGACCTGGTCATCGGCCCCGAGACCGAGATCATCGCGGGCAACGGCAGGATCCTCACCGCCGGGGCCATCGACGCCCACGTCCACTTCATCTGCCCGCAACTCGCGGACGAGGCGCTCGCCTCCGGCATCACCACCCTCGTCGGCGGCGGCACGGGTCCCGCCGAGGGCACCAAGGCCACCACCATCACCCCCGGCTCCTGGCACCTCGCCCGGATGTTCGAGTCGATGGAGGGCTATCCCCTGAACATCGGCCTCCTCGGCAAGGGCAACACCGTCTCCTACGACGCCATGCGCGCCCAGCTGCGCGCCGGTGCCCTGGGCTTCAAGATCCACGAGGACTGGGGGGCCACCCCCGCCGTCATCGACGCCTGCCTGAACGTCTGCGAGGAGAGCGGCGCCCAGCTCGCCATCCACACCGACACCCTCAACGAGGCCGGGTTCGTCGGCGACACCCTCGCCGCCATCGCCGGGCGCTCCATCCACGCGTACCACACCGAGGGCGCGGGCGGCGGGCACGCGCCCGACATCATCACCGTCGTCTCCGAGGCCAACGTCCTCCCCAGCTCCACCAACCCCACCCGTCCGCACACCGTCAACACCGTCGACGAACACCTCGACATGCTGATGGTCTGTCACCACCTCAACCCCGCGGTGCCCGAGGACCTCGCCTTCGCCGAGTCCCGCATCCGCCCCAGCACCATCGCCGCCGAGGACGTCCTGCACGACCTCGGCGCGATCTCGATCATCTCTTCCGACTCCCAGGCGATGGGCCGCGTCGGTGAGGTCGTGCTGCGCACCTGGCAGACCGCGCACGTGATGAAGAGACGGCGCGGCGCCCTGCCGGGGGACGGGGCCGCCGACAACCGGCGGGCCAGGCGCTACGTCGCGAAGTACACCATCAACCCGGCCGTCGCCCAGGGCCTCGACCACGAGATCGGCTCCGTCGAATCCGGCAAGCTCGCCGACCTCGTGCTGTGGGAACCGGCGTTCTTCGGCGTCAAGCCACTGCTCGTCATCAAGGGCGGTCAGATCGCGTACGCGCAGATGGGCGACGCCAACGCGTCCATCCCCACGCCGCAGCCGATCCTGCCCCGCCCCATGTTCGGCGCCGTGGGGCGCGCCCCCGCCGCCAACTCCCTCAACTTCGTCACCCAGTGGGCACTCGACGACGGCCTCCCCGAACGGCTGGGGCTCGGCAAGCGCTTCGTGCCGATACGCAGCACGCGCGGCGTGACCAAGGCGGACATGCGCAACAACGACGCCCGGCCACGGGTCGAGGTCGACCCCGACACGTTCACCGTCACCATCGACGGCGAAGCCGTCGACCCGCAGCCGGTGGCGGAACTGCCGATGGCCCAGCGCTACTTCCTCTTCTGATGGGCGTCACCCATGGCGCCCGTGCCGCTCTTCTCGTCCTCGCCGACGGGCGCTTCCCCGCCGGGGGCCACGCGCACTCCGGCGGGGCCGAGGCGGCGGTCAAGGCGGGCCGCGTGCGGGACGCGGGCACCCTGGAGGAGTTCTGCCGGGGGCGGCTGCACACCACCGGGCTGACCGCGGCGGGGCTCGCCGCCGCGGCGGCCGCGGGCCTCGACCCGCTCGCGCTCGACGAGGCCGCGGATGCCCGTACGCCCTCACCGGCCCTGCGCGCCGCCGCGCGGCGGCTCGGACGGCAGCTGACCCGTGCCGTACGGGCCACGTGGCCCTCGCCCGAACTCGACGCCCTGGCCGCGGCCCGCCCGCGCGGCGCCCACCAGCCCATCGTCCTCGGCCTCGCCGCCCGCGCCGCCGGGCTCTCCCCACTGGACGCCGCGTACGCCGCCGTCTACGAGTCGGTCAGCGGCCCGGCGACAGCGGTCGTACGGCTGCTCAGCCTCGACCCGTTCGACGCGACGGGGGTTCTGGCGCGGCTGGCGCCCGAGCTCGACGCGGTCGCGCTGCGCGCGGCTGCCGCGGCGGCGTCCGCGGCCGCCGACGGTGGTGTGGACGCGCTTCCGGCGGGCGCGGCGCCGTTGCTGGACATCATGGCGGAGCAGCATGCGGAGTGGCCGGTGCGGCTGTTCGCGACGTAGTGGTCGGCTGCGCCTACTGGGTTGCCACCCGGGCCCGGTGGGCGGCTGCGGGTTGTGTGTGGCTGGTCGCGCAGTTCCCCGCGCCCCTGTCTCCTACCGCTGGTTGTGGGCATGCGTTCCGCTAGGGGCGGAACGGGTGGGCACAACCGGACCACCGGGCCGCACCACGGCAACGGGGGTCCGGGGGCGGAGCCCCCGGACCAGCACAGCTGAAGCACCGTCACCATCCATCACCGACCCTCGGAGAGAAAATGCACCTCGACCACCCCGACACCTACCC
>NZ_JAINFC010000376.1 GCF_020740835.1 Streptomyces sp. UNOC14_S4 | reverse complement strand
TGAACGCACCCCACCTCGTCGCCCTCGTGCGAGCCGGAGCCCGCTTCGAACGCGGTCACCTCGTTGAACGACCCGAGCCCGCTGCTGCATGAACAACCCGCCGATCCACAGGATTTGACAATTGCTCACAGGAGGCTCGTCGGTACCGTCCAGGGGTCTCCTGGAGCATGGGATACATGCAGGACCCTGCACCGTCGATCGACCAGTACGGGGCTCACCCTGATGTCGGGACACCTTGAGCAGGCATTCCTACCCTGGTGACGGTGCGTCAAAATCGCTCGGCGCAAGGTATCCAGCTCGTCCGGGTACCTACTCGCATACATCAGAGCCTCCTCGTACACCATCTCCACGAAGCGGTGGCCTGCTCCTTCATCCCGTTCAACTCGGGTGTCGCGCCCAGACATTGTGGCAATCCCTTCTCGGTAGAGCTGATGTCTTCCTGAGCTCATCGGCGATCGCTCGCGTCGCCTCTGGGCCCAGGTGCTGCTTTGGGCAGGGCTGATCCGGAGCAGCCACACCCCCCGGGGGTGTGCCACGCCAGGTGCAGCATGATGTTCGTCACGGTGTCACAAGGTCAAGCTGCTGCATGGCAGATTGCCAAATCTCTGCCCGAAGGGGGCTGGTCGTGCTGGCCGGGACGATGAGGCGGAGCGGGTACCCTCGCACCCACACGGCAGGGAGGGGAGGGCTCATGACGGTCGCGAGCACCACCGGCACGCTCAAGGCCAGGCGGGCGCTGGGGAAGGCGCTGCGCCTGCTCCGGGATCGGAGAGGGCTCACCACTGAGGATGTCAGTGAACATCTCGGCTGCCACAACTCCAAGGTGAGCCGATTGGAGAACGGAAAACGGGCCTGCGTCAAGCGGGATTTCGACAAGCTGATGGAGCTGTACGAAGTTGACGAACCGCAGCGGGCAGAGCTCGCCCAGCTGATGCTCAAGGGCAGGCAGCGGGTACCGCCGTGGTGGCAGGCGTACGGAGACGTGATCAGCGCGAACTACGCGGAGTTCATCGCGTACGAGGCCGAGGCCGACCGGTGCCGCGAATGCCAGTCGCTGTACATCCCTGGTCTACTGCAGACATCCGATTACGCGCGTGCGGTGACGAGCCGAGGTGTCGCAGCACTCGGCCCTGATCAGGTGGACACGCTGGTCGAAGTCCGGATGCGACGCCAGGCTCGGTTGCAGGACGCCAACCCGATCGCGCTGGAGGCACTGATCCACGAAGCCGCGCTGCATGTCCCCGTGGGTGGGGTGGAAGTCATGCGAACACAGCTGCAGCGCCTCCTGGAACTTTCTCGTCGTGACAACGTCTCGATCCGTGTCGTCCCCTTCAGCGCTGGCGAGAATGGGGTCACCACCGGCGCCTTCGCCCTGTTCACCGCTGGGAAAGACGGCGATGATGACGACGTGGCCTTTGTGGAGTCCGCCGAGGCCATGACGGGTTTCCGTGACGATCCGCTGGCTGTCAAACGGCTGAGCCGTCTGTTCCGGAATCTGTCCAGTTCCGCCCTTACAGAACAAGACAGCCGCGAGTTGATCGAACGTATCGAGAAAGAGTTGGTTTGAGATGAACGAGCTGGCCGACCTCTACGCGGTCGACCTCAGTGACTTCCCGTGGCGTAAGAGCCCCCACACGGCCAGCAACGGTAACTGTGTCGAGATCACCGACATACCCGCACCTGACGGTGTTGCCGTACGCGACTCGAAGAACGTGGACATACCCGCGGCGCGTGTATCTCGAAGGGCTTGGTTCGAGTTCGTCGGTGCAGTCGACCGCGAGACTCTTGTCTGATGACGGCGCGAAACAAAGCCGACCTGTACACCTTGGAACTGAGCGGCGTGAGGTGGCTCAGCGCGCCGAGGTCAGATCCGAACGACCGGATAGAGATAGCCCATCTACCCGGAGGGGCCGTTGCCCTGCGGGCAGCGAAAGATCCCAATGGCACGGTGCTGCGCTATACCGCTGCCGAATGGGACGCTTTCACGCGAGGTGTGCGGGACGGCTCGTTCCGTTGACAGCTGCAACGAGCTCGCAACCTCTGCTTGCGGAAGGAGGGTAGAGGGCCCGTGAGCCCCAACATCTGGGCCGGAAACCCTCTCCCATCCTCCACGAGCGACACCTTGATCAGGGCGTACGGCCCTCCTCGGACCCCGGGTCCAGCGAGTCCACCGGCAGTTCCGCGACGAGCCGGAAGCCCCGGCGGCCGTCCGGGCCGGTCGTCAGGGAGCCGCCCGCGGCGGCGAGGCGTTCGGTCAGACCCTTGAGGCCCGTGCCGCTTCCGCTTCCGCTGCCGCTCCCGCTGCCGCCTTCGCCCGTTGCCGCGGTGCCGCGGCCGTTGTCGGTGATCTCCAGGCGTACCTGGTCGGTCTCGCCGCGCACCTCGACCGTGCAGCGCGTCGCGCCGCTGTGCCGTACGACGTTGGTGACGCCCTCGCGTACGCACCAGCCGAGCAGCGCCGCGGTCTGCGGCGGCAGCGGCGGGCCCGACTGCCGGAACTCCGGTTCGATGCCCGAGGCTTCGAGCACGGAGCGGGCCCGGTCGAGCTCGGTGGTGAGGGTGCCTTCGCGGTAGCCGGTGACGGCCTCGCGTATCTCGGTGAGGGCCTGCCTGCCCACGGCCTCGATGTCGGAGACCTGTTCCAGCGCCGCGTCCAGGTTGCGGGGGGCCAGGCGGCGTACGGCCTCCGCCTTCACCACGACCACGGACAGGGTGTGCCCGAGCAGGTCGTGCAGGTCGCGCGAGAAGCGCAGCCGCTCGTGCTCGACGGCGGTGCGGGCCAGCTCCTCCCGCGTGGCCTTGAGCTTGGCGATGGTCTCGAAGAGGGTGAGGACCGTGGCCGTGATGAAGCCGGAGAGCAGGGTGCCGTAGCCGACGGTCATCGCCTCGCTGGGGCCGCCGCGCAGGCTGCCGATCAGCCCCGCCGAGCCCGCGTAGAAGAACACGGCGACGCCCAGCCGGCGCTGTTCGCCCCGGAGCACGACGCCGGTGGCCAGCGACAGCAGCGGGAAGCACAGCGCCCAGTCGCCGCCGTAGCCGATGGTCAGCGCGAACGTCACCGCTGTCAGCCCCGCGAGCGCGAGGAGCGGGGCGCGGGTGTGGCGGCGCCGCTCGTCGAACCCGAGGGCGATCGTCCGGACATACAGCGCGACGAACGTCAGGATCCCCGCGCCGCCCAGCCACGGCAGCGGCGGTTTCCCGGAGAACAGGGACTCGACGTCCCCGGTGAGCATGAACAGCCAGGGGAGAAAGGCGAACTTCCCGGGCGGCTTGTGCCGCTCCATCCACTCCGTGTCGCCGCTCGCTCTTCCAATCATGCCCCCGAGCTTAAGAAATCCACGCTGACCTGGGCAGATGTAAGTGTCAGCGGTCGGCCGTGACATTTGTCCCGGGAGGGCGGCACCGGTCCGGCGGGAGGCCGCGGGAGGCTGTCCGCGGCCTTCCCACTCGCACGGCGATCGGCTATACAGGGGGTCCGCGGGTCGGATGGAACGTGTTCCAGTCAGCTGGGAAATCGCCGGCGGCGAGCCGGGAAGGAGCCCTGCCCGATGCCCATCGACGCAGCGCAGGCGGTCGCCGCCGAGCCCCGCACCACCCGGATCGCCTGGGACCACAAGGACGTCCAGCTCTACCACCTGGGCATCGGCGCGGGCATCCCCGCCACCGACCCGGCGGAGCTCCGCTACACCCTGGAGAGCCGGCTCCAGGTGCTCCCCAGCTTCGCGACCGTCGCGGGCGGCGGCATGGCCCTGGCGGGCGGGCTGGGCGCGCCGGGCATCGACGTCGACCTCGCGGGCGTCCTGCACGGCGGGCAGCGCATCGAGGTGCACCGGCCCCTGCCCGTCCGCGGCTCGGCCATCCACACCTCGCGCGTGACCGCCGTCCACGACAAGGGCAAGGCCGCCGTCATCGTGCTGCGTTCCGACGTCACGGACGCCGACGGGCCGCTGTGGAGCAGCGAGAGCGAGATCTACGTCAAGGGCGAGGGCGGCTTCGGCGGCGAGCGCGGCACGAGCACCCGGCTCGGCCTCCCGGACGAGCCCCCTTCCCACACCGTCGAACGCGCCGTCCGCGAGGACCAGGCCCTGCTCTACCGCCTCTCCGGCGACTGGAACCCCCTGCACGCGGACCCCGACTTCGCGGCGCGCGCGGGCTTCGACCGGCCGATCCTGCACGGCCTGTGCTCCTACGGCATGGCGCTCAAGGCCGTCGTGGACGAGGTGCTGGGGGGTGACGCGGGGCGGGTGCGGTCGTACGCGACGCGGTTCGCCGGGGTCGTCCACCCCGGCGAGACGCTGCGGATCCGTATGTGGGGCGGGGCCGGGCGGGTTCAGGTGTCGGTGACGGTGGTCGAGCGGGACGTTGCCGTCCTGACGGACACGGTGGTCACTCATACGTAGCGGGTAGGGCGCGCCCCCGTCAGGGGCGCGGGGAACTGCGCGACCAGCCACGACGCGGCCCGCAGTCGCGAACCGGGCGAAAGAGGCAGCCCAGTAGGCGCGGAGGCCGAACGGAAGCCCAGCCGTACCCAACCGACGGAGGGAACCCTCATGCGCGCAGCCGTGTTGCGAGAGACAGGTCAGGAGAAGCTCGAAGTCCTCGACGGCGTCGAGACGCGGACCCTCGGGCCGGGCCAGGTGAGGATACGGATGCGCGCCGCGGGCGTGTGCCACTCCGACCTCTCCGCCATGTCGGGCGTCCTGCCGCAGCCCGCGCCCTTCGTCCCCGGCCACGAGGGCGCGGGCGAGATCACCGAGGTCGGCGACGGAGTCACGGGGCTCGCCCCCGGCGACCGGGTCCTCGTCTGCTGGCTGCCGCCCTGCGGCACCTGTCCCGCCTGCCGCCGCGGCCAGGGCCGGCTGTGCCTGGCGGGCTTCATGAGCTCCGGTGCGCCCGTCTTCCGGCATGTCCCCTCCGCCGCCGACCTCTTCGGATTCGCGGGCACCGGCACGTTCGCCGAGGAGGCCGTGACCGCCGCGGGCTGCGCGGTGCCCATCCCCGACGACCTGCCGTACGACATCGCCGCGCTCATCGGCTGCGGGGTCACCACCGGCCTCGGCGCGGCCCTCAACACCGCTGCTGTTACGGCGGGTTCGTCGGTCGTGGTCATCGGCTGCGGCGGGGTCGGGGTGTGCGCCGTGCAGGGCGCGCGGCTCTCCGGGGCCGCGGCGATCGTCGCCGTCGATCCCGTCGCGTCCCGGCGCGAGGCGGCCCTGCGCTTCGGCGCGACCGAGGCCGTGCACCCGGACGCCCTCGGTGACGCCGTCGCCCGGGTCACGGGGGGCGAGGGCTTCGACTACGCCTTCGAGGTCGTCGGCAAGTCCGCCACCGCCCGCGCCGCGTACGGGGCGACACGGCGCGGCGGCACGCTCTGCGTCGTCGGGGCGGGCGCGATGGACGACCTCTTCCAGCTCAACATGTTCGAGCTGTTCTTCGACGAGAAGCGGATCCTGCCGTCCCTGTACGGCGGCGGTGACGTGCTGCGCTCGTACGAACGGGTCATCGCCCTGTGGCGGGCGGGCCGGATCGACCTCGCGGGGGCTCATCACCCACCGGGTCCCGCTCGCCGGGATCAACGACGCCCTCGACGGGATGCGCTCCGGCGAGGCGCTGCGTACCTGCGTCGAGATATAGGAGATACAGGGGAGGAGTACCCGTGGCCGTATCCCTGGCGGGCAGGACCGCCGTCGTCACCGGTGCCGGACGTGGCCTGGGCCGCGCCGAGGCCCTGGAACTGGCCGCGCTCGGCGCGCACGTCGTCGTCAACGACTACGGGCAGCCGGGCCGCGACGGCTCCGGCCCGGCGTCCGGCACACCCGCGGAGACGGTGGTGGCCGAGATCCGGGCGGCGGGCGGGCAGGCCACGGCCCATACGGGGGACGTGGCCGACTTCGCGCAGGCCCGGGACCTGATCCGGCTGGCCGTCGGTATCGGCGGCGGCACGCTCGACATCCTCGTCAACAACGCGGGCATCCTCCGCGACCGCATGGTCTTCTCCATGACCGAGGACGAGTGGGACGCCGTCGTCCGCGTGCATCTCAAGGGCCACTTCAACACCACGCGGTTCGCCGCCGCGCACTGGCGCGAGCGCTCCAAGGCGGAGGGCCGCGCGGTGTACGGACGGATCGTCAACACCTCCTCGGAGGCCTTCCTCGCCGGGTCGGCCGGGCAGCCCAACTACGCGGCGGCGAAGGGCGGCATCGTCGGCCTCACCACCTCGACCGCGGGCGCGCTCCGCAAGTACGGGGTCACGGTCAACGCGATCTGCCCGCGGGCCAGGACGCGGATGACGGAGGACGTCTTCACCGACGTACCGGAGGAGGGCGCGCCCGACGCCCTCGACCCCGGCCATGTCGCACCGCTCGTCGGCTACCTCGCCTCGCCCGCGGCCGCCGGGGTCAACGGGCAGGTGTTCGTGGTGCACGGCGGGATGGTGGCCGTCATGCAGCGGCCCCTGGTCGCCGCGCGGTTCGACGCCCGCGGGGTGGCGGAACTGGAGGCCGCGCTCACCCCGTACTTCGCGGGGCGGCCGCTCGGCGAGACGTTCGCGGCCCCCGAGGTGCTGGGGCTGAAAGCGGCTCAGGCGCCGCTTCCCGCCGAGGAGTCGGCCGGAGACGGCGCCTGAAGCGCGCGGAACAGGTGCGGGCGGGCGGTTACGGCCGTTCGGGGCGGCGGTGCTTGCCGTGGGTGGGGGCGCTGTTCTCGTCCGGGGAAGCCGGACCACGGTGCCTGCCGGAGCCGGCGGCTGCGGCCTGGGCGGACACCTCGTGCGGGCGCGCCTCGGTCGTGTCGGTTCGGGCGTCGGGCATGGGGAAAGTCACTCCGTCGGATGGGATGGCGTTGCCTGCGCTCGGGGGCCGTGGCTGTGGCGCACGGCGTCGACGGATGTCAACACGCTCTCCGCGCACGACCGTCAGGATCGCCTTCGATAACCCGTCCAGTACAGCTGCGCAGCCCCCGCCCGATACTAACGGGACCTTGATCGCCTAGCCACCCGGTCCGATCGGCGAGTCGCCCTTCCCGGGGAGGCGGATCAGGGGTGCGGGCTCTGCCCGAGCGGTGCCTGTTGCAGCGGCACCGGACGGGAGGGATCCACGTACGCCCGCACCGGCTCGTAGTGCTGGACGAGCCGGCCGCCGCGTGCCTGCGCGGGCTGCGTCTGCCGGGCCGTCGCGGACCACGCGTCGGGCAGCGCGGCGGGGTGCCCGGGGGGCACGGAGGCCGGGGCCGCGGTCCACACCTCGGCCATCCGGTCGTCGGGCTCCGCCCGCGGGGGCGGCGGCCCGAGCACGGGTCCTTGCGTGGATCCCTGCACAGTCGATCCCTGCACACCGGCCGGGGGCGACGTGTGTGCGGGGGGTGGTGTGCGGACCTCCGCGTGAACCAGCGGCGGCTGTCCCGGGGGCGGCGTCCGGTCCACGCTCCGCGCGGGGGACAAGGGAGGCGTCTGCCCTTGGGGGTGTGCGGCGGGGTGCTCCGGCATGCGGGTCGGGGACGTCGGCGCGGTGTGCGTGGGCTCGGAGGCCCGGACGACCGTCGGGCGCGGCATCGGTTCGGAAGTCGAGGAGGCCGGGGAAGCCGGGGAAGCCGGGGGAAGAGAGGTGACAGAG
>NZ_JAINFC010000375.1 GCF_020740835.1 Streptomyces sp. UNOC14_S4 | reverse complement strand
CACGGGCGTGCCTTCCCGACCGACGCTGCGAACGTCGGCCTACTCGATGACCATCAATCGATCACCCGGGAAGGTACGCCCTTCGTACACCAACCCGGGTCCGATCCACAGGTCTTGAGCATTGCTCAGTTCGCGTACTTGTACCCGCAGAAGTAGTACTTCGGACAGTCGCCGGGAGCTGCTGTCACGGAAGGCGCGGACGAACTGTGCGCGGATGCCTGGGTGATGGTGCCCACCGACATGGTCAGCGCCAGAAGCGCCCCCGCCGCCAGAGCGGAACCGCGAATTCGGGAGATTGACACGACGACACCTTGCCTTTCGTCTCCGACTCAAGGGCAACTCGGCCCCGACCGACAGAACCGGCCGGGGCCGCCCGGAGGCTATTACGGGCCACGGAGGCGGGACAGTCGTTTTATGGCCAAGCGCATCGCCATGCGGGGGGGGAGTCAGGCGAACGGGTTGCAGACCGGGACACCCGCCCACGTGATGTAGACGTAGAGCTCGCCCTTGCGGGTCGTGCAGAAGGAGACCACCTTCGCGCTCAGGTCGGCCACGGCAGCCGCGAGGGTGGCGGCCGGGAGGAGGCTACCCAGGGACGCGATGGCGATCACGCTCGACGCCACCTGGACGATGTCCTTGGTGATGTCGACACCCGCCTGGACCTTGCCGGTCACGAACGAGTCGAGGTGGATCAGCAGGCCGAACCAGGTGACCTTGACCGTGATGCCTTCCACGATCTGCGTCTCCGGGGCCGCCGCGCCGCGGAGGGCGATGCCGGAGCTCTTGTCCGCCTTCGCTTGAGCCTTCGCCGGGTCGACCGTCACGCCCTCGGCGTCCTTGCCGACGGCGACGCCCTTGCCGAGGAGGGCGTTGAGTCGGCTGACGGCCGTGGTGGTCGTGTCGATCGCCTGCTGAGCCACGCCCGCGGCTTTCGCCGCCTTGGCGTCCAGGCGGTACGCATTGCCGTCGTAACTGACGTAAGGCGCGAGGGCCTTGCGCTCTTCCGCGGTCAGCCAGCCGACGGTTGTCGCGTTCTTCGTCGCCTCCACGGATTTCACGGCGGTGGCGGGCGACTGCGGTGCGCTGGTCGCCGCCGCGGCGGGGAGGACGGTCGCCGAGAGGATGGCTATCGCCGTGGTCAGGCCAAGACCGGCTCTCATGAGGGGGGTCGGACGCATGGGCGCTCCCGAGTTAGGTGAACCTTACTCGGAATTTATGATTCCGGCCTATGGCCCGACAACCCTGGAATGATGTGACCCAGCACACTTCCTGGGGCCTGCGCGCCTCAACCCGCGTAGCCGTCGAGCTCCGACACGAACCTCGCCCACGCGGCATCCGGGAAGCGCAGGGCCGGACCGGCGGAGCTCTTGGAGTCCCGGACGGGGACCCCGCCGGGTATGAAGTCGGCTATCTCGACGCACTCATCACTGCCTTGCCCGGTCCCCGCCCCGCTGTAGGCGCTCTTTCGCCAGACCACGTCATTGCGCATGTGCGTACTCCTTCGCCACCGACTTGATCAGAGACAAGGACGCTTCCGGCGACAGCGCCGTAGCACGCATGACGTCGTAGGACTTCACGCACTGGGTAACCAAAGCCGGATCGTCCACCAGGTGGCCGGACATCACGCCTTGGGAGTACGCGACCGGAGGCGCGTCCTCGAAGGTCATGATCTTCAGCACGGCGCCCGGCGCGCAAGCGCCTCCACTGAGCGGCATCACCTGCACGCCGATCCGGCGTCGCTCGCCCAGCGACACCACGTGTGTCAACTGCTCGTGCATCACGGCGTTACCGCCGACCGCCCGCCGGAGCACACCCTCGTCGAGGATCGCCCACACCTCGGGCTTCGCCGGGTTCTCCAGGATGCGCTGACGAGCCAGCCGTCCGGCCACCCAGGGACCAACTTCCCCTTCCGGCTTGAACGGGAAACTTCCCAGAAGCACCGCACGAGCGTAAGCCGCGGTCTGGAGCAGCCCGGGCACGAACACCGGCGCGTAATCGCAGATCGTGTCCGCGAGTCCTTCCAGGTACGCGATATCCGCGAAGTAGCTGTCGTACGGCGAGCTGTCGATCAGCTCCTTGCACATCCGCTCGAAGATCCCATCCGTTTCCAGCACCTCGTCGATGAGCCGCGCGAAGTCCAACTGCGGCTTGCGGACGGCTGATTCGAGCTGGCAGATGTACTGACCCGAGCAGAAGAGCCGACCTCCCAGCCGCGCCTGCGAGAACCCCGCCGCTTCACGCCGCCGCTTCAGTTCGGACCCGAAGAACTCCCAGCCGATCCTGGACTGCCCGAGCACGCTTCGACCATTGGCCATGACCTAACTCCCTCACCGCACAGGCCCGTTGTAGCGGGGCCACCCGCACCGAAGCTAGCCCCGTACAGCAACCCCATGGGCGCACTCGGCAATCAACACCACGAAAGGGAACATGGGCAACAGGACACGAGCATCAAGGGCCGGATAGCGGCATACTGCCCCCCATGTCGACACCGCAGACGGCTGAGCTCCCCGACATCCCGCGCACCATCGGCGGGATCGCCGCCGCGCTCGAAGCTCACTGGCACGACAAGTTCTGGGAGGACGTGCGCCGCATCCACGATGGCATCTCGGCCCGCATGACCATCGACGACTGGTGGCGGCAGGCGGTCATCGACACCGCCGGCGACGACACGGAGAAGCGCGCCGCGCTGGAGGACGCCGCCGATCTGCACCTGATCGCGCTCGCCAAGGCCGACAGCGACGGCACCACCATGAGCCATGAAGAGGCCATGGCGGTCTTCGACCAGGAGCAGGCGTCATGAGGTACACGCTGATCTGGGCCAACGACACGGCCCGCAAGCTGCGGGAACTGCGCCAACGCGACGGGGACGCGGTCAAGCCGTTCCACGACGCCATCAGCGGCCTCGCCCGCGACCCCCGCCCACCAGCCGCTGCGCAGATGGGCGGGACGAATTCTTATCGGTTACACGTCGGCAAGTACCGAGCCATGTACGAGATCAGCGACAGCCGAGTGTCCGTGACCGTCCTGCTGATCGGCAACACCCCGGTCCGGTGATCCGGACACGCGAGCGCCGGGCAGGCTGGAACTCTCCAGCCTGCCCGGCGTTCATGAAGAGCAGGGCCCGGGGCAACGCCCCGACACCCAGACCCCCTATCGGCGCTTCAGCTCCGCCCCGAAGCCAGCCCCGTACGGCAACACTGTGGACGCACTCACCGCTCAACCCCACGAAAGAGAACATGCGCAACAAGCGCAAGCGTCCAGGCCCGTCGACACCGCAGACGACCGACGGCGAAAGAAACACCCGGTCAGCGATTGAGGTCGAAGACCCGCACCCCCGCGCCCTCATACGCCTCCGGGGCAAGCGTCGCCACCAGCGCGTCGTTCTCCGGGGCGAGCAGCAGGCTTCGCGCGGCATGGATTGCCGCAGAGATCCCCACCGGGACGCCCTCGCGGTGCAGCAGCATCACCCCGTACGTCCCGGCGTAGTCGAGGTCGAGTGTGTGCAGCACTTCCAGCTGCCCGATGTGCTCGATGATCCCGGGCCGCTCCCGCTCGGCCTCGACCAGGGAGAGCAGCGGCACCCACAGCCGTGCGTCAGCTTCGAGGTAGGCGCGGTGGATGAGGCCGGAGACCTGCTTGTTGCCGCCGAGTCCGAGCAGTGTGGGTGTATCGAGGACGAAGTGCGTGAGGTTCACCGCTCACCGGTCTCCGCACGATGCGTGGCAGCGGCAGCCCGCATCCTGCGCCCCATCTCGGCGCTCTCCTCGTCGGTGACGTAGTGCCCGAACTGCTCGGCCATATAGGCACGGGCCCGCTCGGCACGTTCCCGCCGCTCCTCGGGAGTGAGCGTGGAATTGGCGAACTCCTCGATCACCGCGCGCATCGACGTACCCCGCGCCTCGGCCAGCACGGCCAGCCGATCCCTGACCTCCGCAGGAACCCGAATCATGACATCAGACATGCCTTGAGTATACGGCGACGTCTACACGACTGGCGGCTCTCCGTGAAACTTCCCGCCAGCGCCACCGCCCTGACACGTCGGCACGGAAAATCGGGGCGAAAGAACCCCCCTGACCACGTTTCCGCAGGTCAGAGGGGCATATACAAGTGGAGCTCAGGGGAGTCGGACCCTTAGAAGCCCTTAGAAGACCGACTCCGCCTCGTCCATCCGGTCCGCCGGAACCCGCTTCAGCTCGGTCACCGCATCCGCCAGCGGCGCCATGACGATCTGCGTGCCGCGCAGCGCCGTCATCATGCCGAACTCGCCGCGGTGCGCGGCCTCGACCGCGTGCCAGCCGAAGCGGGTCGCGAGGACGCGGTCGTACGCGGTGGGCGTGCCGCCGCGCTGGACGTGGCCGAGGATGACCGGGCGGGCCTCCTTGCCGAGGCGCTTCTCCAGCTCCGTGGCGAGCTTGGTGCCGATGCCGGCGAAGCGCTCGTGGCCGAACTGGTCTATGGCGCCCTTGGCGTAGTCCATGGTGCCCTCGGCCGGATGGGCGCCCTCGGCGACGCAGATGACGGCGAACTTCTTGCCGCGGGCGAAGCGCTCCTCCACCATCTTCACGAGGTCGTCGACGTCGAAGGGACGCTCGGGCAGGCAGATGCCGTGGGCACCGCCGGCCATGCCGGACTCCAGGGCGATCCAGCCTGCGTGGCGGCCCATGACCTCGACGACCATGACGCGCTGGTGGGACTCGGCGGTGGTCTTCAGGCGGTCGATGGCCTCGGTGGCGACGCCGACGGCCGTGTCGAAACCGAAGGTGCGGTCCGTGGCGGAGATGTCGTTGTCGATGGTCTTGGGCACACCGACGACGGGCAGGCCCGCGTCGGAGAGCATCTTGGACGCGGTGAGCGTGCCCTCGCCGCCGATGGGGATGAGCACGTCGATGCCGAGGTCGCGGGCGAGCTCCTTGGAGCTCTCGCACGCCTCGCGCAGCCGGGCGCGCTCCAGGCGGGAGGAGCCGAGGACGGTGCCGCCGCGGGCGAGGATGCCGCTGACCGCGTCGAGGTCGAGCTTGCGGTGGCGGCCGTCGAGCAGGCCCTTGAAGCCGTCCTCGAAACCGATGACCTCGTCACCGTGGCCGACGACCGCGCGGTGCACCACCGAGCGGATGACAGCGTTCAGGCCGGGGCAGTCGCCGCCTGCGGTGAGGACTCCGATGCGCATCTGGCTGTGTCTCCTGCTCGCTACTGGTACATGTGAGCCGAACCGATTGTTTCACGGGCCGGTGGGTAGTGCCGCACCCCTCCCACGGAGTGGACACCGGGGTGGACCCTGGGTAACCCTGCCACCCCCTCGCCCGGCGCCGCCCGGCACACTGACGAGCGCCTTATCCACGGTCGCAGGTATTGTCAAGAGGGCAAGGCCACCTTAACGGGTATTTTTTCACCGCATAAACCGCGGCATGCACCGCGGCACAGACCACGGCATCAGCCACGGCGATGGAGCAAGGAGAGCACGCGTGACGCGCAGCGTGTACGTGACCGGTACCGATCGGGGCGACGGCCGCCAGGTCATCGAGCTGGGAGTCATGGAGCTCCTCACCCGCCATGTCGACAAGGTGGGCGTCTTCCGCCCGCTCGTCCACGGTGACGGCCCGGACCGGCTGTTCGACCTGCTGCGGTCCCGCTACCGGCTGACCCAGTCCCCGGAGACCGTCTACGGTCTGACCTACGGCGAGGCCTCCGCCCTCCAGGCGGAGCGCGGCACCGACGAGCTGGTCGCGACCCTCGTCGAGCGCTTCCTGGCAGTGGCCCGGGAGTACGAGTACGTGCTCGTGCTGGGCACCGACTACGCGGGCTCCAACCTCCCCGACGAGCTGGCGCTCAACGCCCGCCTGGCGAACGAGTTCGGCGCCTCGGTGATCACCGTCGTCGGCGGCCAGGACCAGGACGCCGAGTCCGTCCGCGCCGAGGCCCGCAACGCCTACCGCGCCTACGAGGTCCTGGGCTGCGACGTCGTCGCGCTGATCGTCAACCGGGTGGCCCCGGACGACCGCACCGCCGTCGCCGAGCGGCTCGCCGCGAGCCTGCCGGTGCCGTGCTACGCGCTGCCCGAGGACGCCTCGCTGTCCGCTCCGACCGTCGCGCAGATCGTCCACAAGCTCGGCGCCGAGGTGCTGCTCGGCGACGACGCCGGGCTCGGCCGCGACGCCCGTGACTTCGTCTTCGGCGGCGCGATGCTGCCCGCGTTCCTCCCGGCGCTGACCGAGGGCTGCCTCGTGGTGACCCCGGGCGACCGCACCGACCTGATCATCGGCGCCCTGGCCGCGCACAGCGCGGGTGCCCCGCCGATCGCCGGTGTGCTGCTGACCCTGAACGAGAAGCCGGGCCCGGACATCCTGGCGCTCGCGGGCCGCCTCGCCCCCGGCACCCCGGTGATCTCCGTGCCGGAGGGCTCCTTCCCCACCGCCGCCGAGCTGTTCGCGGTCGAGGGCAAGCTCAACGCCGCCTCGCCGCGCAAGTCCGAGACGGCGCTCGGCCTGTTCGAGCGTCACGTGGACACCGCCGAGCTGACGAACCGCATCTCCGTCGCCCGCTCCGGCCGCGTCACCCCGATGATGTTCGAGCACGAGCTGATCGAGCGCTCCCGCTCGGCCCGCCGCCGCGTGGTGCTCCCCGAGGGCACCGAGGAGCGCGTGCTGCGCGCCGCGGACGTGCTGCTGCGCCGCGACGTGTGCGACCTGACCCTGCTGGGCGAGGAGGACGCGGTCCGCAAGCGCGCCGGCGAGCTGGGCATCGACCTGAGCGCGGCCCAGATCATCGACCCGCAGACCTCCGAGCTGCGCGAGCGCTTCGCGGAGCTCTACGCCAAGGCCCGCGCCCACAAGGGCATGACCGTCGAGCTCGCCCACGACGTGGTCGCCGACGTGTCGTACTTCGGCACGCTGATGGTCCAGGAGGGCCTGGCCGACGGCATGGTCTCCGGCGCGGTGCACTCGACCGCCGCCACCATCCGCCCCGCCTTCGAGATCATCAAGACGGCGCCGGGCGCCCAGATCGTCTCGTCCGTCTTCTTCATGTGCCTGGCCGACCGGGTGCTCGTCTACGGCGACTGCGCGGTCAACCCGGACCCGAACGCCGAGCAGCTCGCGGACATCGCCATCCAGTCCGCGGCGACCGCCGCCCAGTTCGGCGTGGAGCCGCGCATCGCGATGCTGTCGTACTCCACCGGCACCTCCGGCTCCGGCGCCGACGTGGACAAGGTCCGCCGCGCCACCGAGCTCGTCCGCGAGCGCCGCCCCGACCTGCTGGTCGAGGGCCCGATCCAGTACGACGCGGCCGTGGACGCCGACGTCGCCGCGACCAAGCTGCCGGGCTCCGCGGTCGCGGGCAAGGCCACCGTCCTGGTCTTCCCGGACCTCAACACCGGCAACAACACCTACAAGGCCGTGCAGCGCTCCGCGGGCGCCGTCGCGGTCGGCCCGGTCCTGCAGGGTCTGCGCAAGCCGGTCAACGACCTCTCGCGCGGCGCTCTCGTGCAGGACATCGTCAACACGGTGGCGATCACCGCGATCCAGGCCCAGGGCGAGCAGCGCGCCTGACGGCCACCGGGCCGTGTGTGGGGAGCCGGGCCGGCTCCCCACACACGGCCGGAAACCCCACCCGCAGACCCCCAC
>NZ_JAINFC010000374.1 GCF_020740835.1 Streptomyces sp. UNOC14_S4 | reverse complement strand
CCACCAGCCGCTCGATCACCGCAGGCTCAGGACTCTGCCCCGGCTGCAACACACACACCGCACCATGCAACAACGCACCGAACAACTCCAGCGCAAAACCGTCCCACGACACCGGCGAACACTGCAAGAACACCTCACCAGGACCGAACCCACCATAATCCTGGCCCAGATACGTCCCCAGCAACGCACGATGCGACGTCGCCACACCCTTCGGCCGACCCGTCGACCCCGACGTGAACATCACACACGCCACGTCATGGGCATTACGGCCGGCTGCGGAAATACTCCGCACGTCATCCGGGAGCGAGTCGACGCACACCGCCGCGACATCAAGCGACGCGACAGCCCCGCTCAGGGCAGTGCGCGTCACGACTGTCCGCACCCCGGCCTCGGCCACCACCGCCGCCAGCCGCTCCGCCGGGAAATCAGGATCCAGCAGCGTATAACCGGCACCCGACTTCAACACCGCCAGCAACGCCACCACCATGTCCACCCCACGCTCCAGGTGAACACCCACCACACCACCCGACACCGGCAACCGCACCGCCAGCGCATCCGCCCGCGCATCCAGCTCGCCGTAGCTCACCCGCACATCACCGAATATCAACGCCGTCGCATCAGGGGCCCGGAACGCCTGCTCCTCGAAGACCTCATGCACACAACGGTCCAGCACACCCGGCGCCACACGATCCGTGTCATTCCACGCGGAGAGAATCAGGTTCCGCTCCTCGGCTGTGCTCAGTTCCGTGGAGCTGATGGGAGCCTGGGGATCGCCCGAGAGGCCGTCGAGAAGGCTGTGCAGGCGGTGCGCCATCGACTGGGCTGTGGTCCGGTCGAAGAGATCGGTGGCGAAGAGGACGGAGCCCTGGATGCCCATGGGGAGACCGGACCCGTCCCGTTCCTCCACGAATGTGAAATGCAGGTCGAATTTCGCCAGGGCCGAGCCGGCGGACTCCTCCTCGACCGTCGTCAGCCCCGGAAGCTCGAAGCTGCCCTCGTCGTTGTTCTGGAGGACGAGCATCACCTGGAACAGGGGGTGCAGTCCACCCGAGCGGTCCGGGTTGATGGCCTCGACCAGCCGCTCGAACGGCACGTCCTGATGCGCGAACGCCGCCAGATCCGTCTCACGTACGCGGGCCAGGAGCTCGCCGAAGGCCGGATCGCCGGACACATCCGTCCGCAACACCAGCGTGTTCACGAAGAAACCGACCAGATCATCCAACGCCTCGTCCGACCGGCCCGCCACCACCGTGCCCAGCGGAATATCCGAACCACCACCCATACGGGACAGCAACGCCGCAAGACCCGCCTGCAGCACCATGAACAACGTCACACCATGCTGTCTGGCCAGTTCGTCCAGCCGAGTGTGCAATTCCTTGCCCAGGGCGAATTCGACCAGGTCGCCGTCATGGCTCGCCACGGCCGGACGAGGGCGATCGACGGGCAGAGCCAGCTCCTGCGGTACGCCGCTCAGCGTCCGGCCCCAGTAGTCCAGTTGCTCCCCCAGGACCTCCTCGAAGAGCTCGCGCTGCCACAGCGTGTAGTCCGCGTACTGCACCGGCAACGGCGCGTCCCACACCGGCGCCTCGCCCACCCGCCTGGCCTGGTACGCCTGTGCCAGGTCGCCCAGCAGTGGACGCGCCGACCAGCCGTCGCTCGCGATGTGGTGGAGAGTCAGGACGAGAACGGACTCCGCCGCGCCGATCGTGAACAGCGTTCCCCGGATCGGGAGTTCGTTCTCCAGGTCGAAAGGGGCCGACACCGCGGCCGCCAGCCGGTCCGCCACTTCCCGCTCCGCGCATTCCACGACAGTGAATTCGAGCGGTACGGCAGCGGCATCGAGAATTATCTGCCGGGGTTCCCCCTCCACCGCCGGGAATACGGTCCGCAGGGCCTCGTGCCGGACCACCACATCGCGTACGGCGGCTCCCAGCGCCTCGCCGTCGACACGGCCGCGCAGGCGGAAGACAAAGGGCGCGTTGTAGGTGGGCTGCTGCTCGAAGCGCTCCAGGAACCACAGCCGGTGCTGCGCCGACGACAGCGGCAGCACCTCGGGGCGCCGCTCCGCCGCTCGCAGCGGGATACGGGTCGTCCCCCCGCCGGCGAGGCACTTCGCGACACCCGCCACGGTCGGGTTGCGGAACAGGTCACGGATGCCGAGTTCCTCGCCCAGCACCGCCCGCACCCGGCTGATCAGTCGCGTCGCCAACAGCGAGTGTCCGCCCAGGGCGAAGAAATTGTCGTCCACCCCGACCGTGGGAACGTCCAGGATCTCGGCGAACAGCCCGCAGAGGATCTCCTCGCGCGCCGAACGCGGGGCGCGGCCGACAGCCACGACGTCCTGCGCGCCGACGGCCGCCGCGAGACCGGCCCGCGCACGCTCGGTACGGGCCAGGAACTCCCGCTCCTCGGCCGACGAGTCGAACAGGGCGAGCGCCCCGACGGACACCCCGGAGTCGTCACCGACCTGCTCCAGCAGCCGCGCCAGACGGTCCGCGAGGGACACCACGGTCGTACGGTCGAAGAGGTCGGTGGCGAACAGGACGGAGCCCTGGACACCCACGGGACGACCCGTGCCGTCGCGCTCCTCCACGAACGTGAAGTCGAGGTCGAACTTCGCGGGGACCGAGCCCAGCGGCTCCACCTCCGTGCCGAGCCCGGCCAGCTCCAGCTGCCCTTCCGCCGTGTTCTGCAGGACGACCGTGACCTGGAACAGCGGGTGCAGCGCCCCGGAACGCACCGGATTGATCTCCTCGACCAGCCGCTCGAACGGCACGTCCTGATGCGCGAAGGCGGCCAGGTCGGTGGCGCGTACGCGGGCCAGGAGCTCGCCGAAGGCCGGATCGCCGGACACATCCGTCCGCAGGACAAGCGTGTTGACGAAGAAGCCCACGAGATCGTCGAGCGCTTCGTCGGACCGGCCCGCCACGACCGTGCCGAGAGGGATATCGGGCCCCGCGCCGAGCCGGGACAGCAGGGCCGCGAGTCCGGCCTGGAGCACCATGAACAGCGTCACCCCGTGCTGCCGCGCCAACGCCTCCAACTTCCCGTGCAACTCGGCACCCAGGACGAACTCGACCAGCTCCCCTTCGTGGCTGGGTACCTCCGGGCGCGCACGGTCGATGGGCAGAGCGAGCGCCTGGGGGGACGCGTCGAGCGCCTGGCGCCAGTGGGCGAGCTGGTCGTCGAGGACATCGGCGAGCAGCTCGCGCTGCCAGAGCGTGTAGTCCGCGTACTGCACCGGCAACGGCTCCCACACCGGCTCCCCACCCGCACACCGGGCCGCGTACGCCGTGGCCAGATCCGCGAGCAGCGGCCGCTCCGACCACCCGTCGCTCGCGATGTGATGCAGAGCCAGGAGGAACACGGACTCGTCGGCACCGAGGGTGAAGAGCGTCACCCGGACGGGGAAGGCGTCCTCCAGATCGAACGGGGTGTAGGCAGCCTCGGCAAGGCGCTCGGCCAGCTCATGCTCGGAACATTCGACAACGGTGAAGTCGATGTCGACGTCGCGCATATCCAGTACGAGCTGCCGGGGCTCGCCCTCGACGGCCGGGAAGCGGGTCCGCAGCGTCTCGTGACGGGCGACGATGTCGGTGACCGCCAGCCGCAAGGCGGCCGTGTCGACCTGTCCACGCAACCGGAAGGCGAAGGGGACGTTGTAGGTCGCCTGCTTCTCGAAGCGCTCCAGGAACCACAGCCGGTGCTGCGCCGACGACAGCGGCAGGACGTCGGGCCGCTCGCGCCGCGTGAGCGCCGCACGTGCTGTACCCGCGGCACCCAGCCGCTCGGCCAGCAGGGCGACGGTGGGCGCGTCGAAGAGGTCCCGAATGCCCAGCTCGACACCGAGGGCGGCACGGACGCGGCTGATCAGTCGCGTGGCGAGGAGCGAGTGCCCGCCGAGGGAGAAGAAGTCGTCGTCGATCCCGACGGACGGCACGGCCAGGATCTCGGCGAACACCCCGCACAGGATCTCCTCCTGCAGCGTCCGAGGACCACGGCTGTCAGCGGCCGGCAGCACGTCGGGAGCGGGCAGGGCCCGGTGATCGAGCTTGCCGTTCGGCGTCAGCGGCAGGGCGTCCAGGGGCACCACGGCGGCGGGCACCATGTGACGGGGCAGCAGCCCGGCCACGTAACGACGAAGATCAGCCCCCTCGACCGGGGCACTCGCCACGACATACGCCACCAGACGGCCCTCGCGAACGACAACCGCGGCCTGCACCACCGCACCATGGGCGGTCAGGACCGCCGCGATCTCACCTGGCTCGACACGGAAACCACGGACCTTGACCTGATCGTCACCCCGGCCCACATACTCCAGCACGCCATCCGCACGCCACCGGGCCAGATCACCCGTGCGATACATCCGCCCACCGACGACACCGAACGGGCACGCCACAAAACGCTCAGCAGTCAGAGCGGGGCGGCTGATGTAACCCTGGGCCAGACCCGCACCCGCCACATACAGCTCACCCACCACACCCACCGGCACCGGACGCAGACCCTCATCCAGGACATACACCCGCTTGTTACCGACCGGACGACCAACCGGCAGATGGGACCGCGTGAGGTCCGCCGATTCCACCGCGTGACAGGTGGTGAAACCCATGCTCTCGACCGGGCCGTAACCATTCCCCACACGCAGGCCGGGGAAAAGCTCCAGCACCTTCACCACGTGTGCGACGGAACCCACCTCACCACCGGTGAATGCCACCCGCACGCCATCGAAAGCAGCGGGGAACTCATCCACCAGGTGATTGAACAGGCTCGCCGACAGCTGAAGCATCGTCACGCCATGCTCTGCCACCAGCCGCTCGATCACCGCAGGCTCAGGACTCTGCCCCGGCTGCAGCACACACACCGCACCATGCAACAACGCACCGAACAACTCCAGTGCGAATCCGTCCCACGACACCGGCGAACACTGCAAAAACACCTCTCCAGGACCGAACTCGCCATAATCCTGGCCCAGATACGTCCCCAGCAACGCACGATGCGACGTCGCCACACCCTTCGGCCGACCCGTCGACCCCGACGTGAACATCACACACGCCACATCACTCGCGCTGACATCAACAGGGGCGCCATCCCGTATCGCCTCCGGCAACGCATCGACACACACCGTCAAAACACCAGAGGAACGCACGTTGCCACTCAGCGCGGTACGCGTCACCACCGTCCGCACCCCGGCCTCGGCCACCACCGCCGCCAGCCGCTCCGCCGGAAAATCAGGATCCAGCAGCGTATAACCGGCACCCGACTTCAACACCGCCAACAACGCCACCACCATGTCCACCCCACGTTCGAGAAGGACACCGACCACACCACCACCCGAAACCGGCAACCGCACCGCCAGCGCATCCGCCCGCGCATCCAGCTCGCCGTAGCTCACCCGCACATCACCGAATATCAACGCCGTCGCATCGGGGGCCCGGAGCACCTGCTCCTCGAAGACCTCATGCACACAACGGTCCAGCACACCCGGCGCCACACGATCCGTGTCATTCCACTCCACGACCATCCGCGCACGCTCATCCGCGTCCAGCAGCTCCACCGAACCGATCGACACCCCCGGATCGGAAGCAACACCGGCAAGCAACCGCCCCAGACGCGTAGCCAGAGACTCCGCCGTCGCCTGATCGAAGAGGTCAGCGGCGAAAAGCAGCGAGCCGTGAAGGCCCGCCGGGCGACCCGTCCCGTCCTGCTTTTCCTCGAAGGTGAAATTCAGGTCGAATTTCGCCGGGATGGATCCAACCGATTCTTCCTCTACGGTCAACCCCGGCAGCTCGAATCGGCTCTCGGCGTTGTTCTGGAGGACGAGCATCACCTGGAACAGCGGATGCCGCGCACCGGAGCGGTCCGGGTTGATGGTCTCGACCAGCCGCTCGAACGGCACGTCCTGATGCGCGAACGCCGCCAGATCCGTCTCCCGGACCCGCCCCAGCAACTCACCGAACGCAGGATCACCCGACACATCCGTCCGCAACACCAGCGTGTTCACGAAGAAGCCCACCAGGTCGTCCAGGGCCTCGTCCGTACGGCCCGCCACCACCGTGCCCAGCGGAATATCCGAACCGCCACCCATACGGGACAGCAACGCCGCAAGACCCGCCTGCAACACCATGAACAGCGTCACACCGTGCCGCCGCGCCAGCGCCTCCAACTCCCCGTGCAATTCAGCACCCAGAGCGAACTCGACAAGGCCGCCCTCGTGACTCGGCACAGCAGGCCGCGGACGGTCCGCAGGCAGTGCCAATTCCTGGGGCACGTCGCTCAACTTCCGGCTCCAGTAACCCAGTTGCTCGCCGAGTGCCGAGTCCAGGAGCTCGCGCTGCCACAGCGTGTAGTCCGCGTACTGCACCGGCAACGGCGCGTCCCACTCCGGCGCCTCGCCCGCGCACCGGGCCCGGTAGGCCGTGGCGAGGTCCGTGAGCAGTGGCCGTTCGGACCAGCCGTCGCTCGCGATGTGGTGCAGGGTCAGCAGAAGGACGGACTCCTCCGCCCCCACCGTGAAGAGCCGTGCCCTGATCGGCAGGTCCGTCTCCAGGTCGAACCGGGCGCGCATCGCGAGGGACAGCTCCTGCGCGAGCGCATTCTCCAGGCACTCCGCGATGGAGAAGCCGACCTGGGCGTTCTCGACGCCCAGGATCACCTGTCGGGGCTCGCCGTCCACTTCGGGGAACACCGTACGCAGCGACTCGTGCCGGGCGACGACATCGTTCAGCGCGGCGCGCAGAGCAGCCGTGTCGATCCGGCCGCGCAGCCGGAAGGCCAGCGGCGCGTTGTACGTGGGCTGCTGTTCGAAGCGCTCCAGGAACCACAGCCGGTGCTGCGCCGACGACAACGGCAGCGTCTCCGGGCGTGTACGCCGCACCAGCGCCGCACGCGCGCCACCGGCGGCGCCCAGCCGCTCCACCAGCCCAGCCACCGTCGGCGCCTCGAACAGGTCACGGATCTTCAGCTCCGCCCCGAGCACCGAGCGGACCCGGCTCACCAAGCGCGTCGCCAGCAGCGAGTGACCACCGAGCTCGAAGAAACCGTCGTCGACCGATACCCGCTCGACACCGAGGACCTCGGCGAACAACCCCGCCATCGCCACTTCCTGCGGAGTACGCGCCTCACGCCCCTCCACCGACCCAGTGAACTCCGGCTCGGGCAGAGCACGCCGGTCCAGCTTGCCGTTCGGGGTCAACGGCAGCGCGTCCAGAGGGACGACGGCTGCCGGGAGCATGTGGGGCGGCAGCAGCCCGGCCGCGTACCGGCGGAGCTCCGCCGGGTCGACCGGCCTGGACAGGATCACATAGCCCACCAGGCGATCTTCGCGTGCCACGGCCGCGGCCTGGGCGACGGAGTCGTGACCGGCGAGGACGGCGGCGATCTCGTCGGGTTCGATGCGGAAGCCACGGATCTTGACCTGGTCGTCGGCCCGCCCCACGTACTCCAGCACACCATCCACACGCCACCGCACCAAGTCACCCGTGCGATACATCCGCTCGCCAGGCGCACCGAACGGACAGGCAACGAACCGCTCGGCGGTCAGATCCGGACGGTTCACGTAACCCCGCGCGAGCCCGGACCCGGCCACGTACAACTCACCGACCACACCCGCCGGCACCGGCCGCAAACCCTC
>NZ_JAINFC010000373.1 GCF_020740835.1 Streptomyces sp. UNOC14_S4 | reverse complement strand
CCCCCCGCGTCCCCCGCACGTCTCGTCGTACTGGTATCCGGCTCGGGCACCAACCTCCAGGCCCTGATCGACGCGATCGCCGCCGACCCCGAGGGCTACGGCGCCCGGATCGTGGCCGTGGGCGCCGACCGGAGCGGCATCGCGGGCCTGGAGCGCGCCGAGCGCGCGGGGCTGCCCACCTTCGTGTGCCGGGTGCAGGACCACCCCACGCGCGAGGCGTGGGACCGGGCCCTGGCCGGGGCGGCCGCCGCGTACGCGCCGGACCTGGTCGTCTCCGCGGGTTTCATGAAGATCCTGGGCAAGGAGTTCCTGGCCCGCTTCGGGGGGCGGACCGTCAATACGCACCCCGCCCTGCTGCCCAGCTTCCCCGGCGCCCACGGCGTCCGTGACGCGCTCGCGTACGGCGCCAAGGTGACCGGGTGCACCGTCCACTTCGTCGACGACGGCGTCGACACCGGCCCGGTCATCGCCCAGGGCGTGGTCGAGGTCCGGGACGAGGACGACGAATCCGCCCTGCACGAGCGGATCAAGGAAGTCGAGCGCGAGCTGCTCGTCGATGTCGTGGGGCGTCTGGCCCGCCACGGCTACCGCATAGAGGGACGAAAGGTAAGAATCCCGTGACCGCCGAGAACGGTACGAAGCGGCCCATCCGCCGCGCGCTGGTCAGCGTCTACGACAAGACCGGGCTGGAGGAGCTGGCCCAGGGGCTGCACGCGGCAGGCGTCCAGCTCGTCTCGACGGGGTCGACGGCCGGGCGGATCGCCGCCGCGGGCGTCCCGGTCACCAAGGTCGAGGAGCTCACGGGTTTCCCCGAGTGCCTGGACGGCCGGGTGAAGACCCTCCACCCGCGCGTCCACGCGGGCATCCTCGCCGACCAGCGGCTCGACAGCCACCGGGAACAGCTCGCCGAGCTGGGCGTCGAGCCCTTCGAGCTGGTGATCGTCAACCTCTACCCGTTCAAGGAGACGGTCGCCTCCGGCGCCTCGCCCGACGCGTGCGTGGAGCAGATCGACATCGGCGGCCCCTCGATGGTCCGCGCCGCCGCCAAGAACCATCCGTCCGTCGCCGTCGTGGTCAGCCCCGGCCGCTACACCGACGTCCTCAAGGCCGTCGCCGACGGCGGCTTCGACCTGGGCGCGCGCAAGCGGCTCGCCGCCGAGGCGTTCCAGCACACCGCCGCCTACGACGCGGCCGTCGCCAACTGGTTCGCCGAAGGCTACGGTGCCGACGAGGGCCCCTGGCCGGACTTCATCGGCCTCTCCTACGAGCGCAAGCAGGTCCTGCGCTACGGCGAGAACCCCCACCAGCCCGCCGCCCTCTACACCGACGGCACGGGCAAGGGCCTCGCCTACGCCGAGCAGCTGCACGGCAAGGAGATGTCCTACAACAACTACGTGGACACCGAGGCCGCCCGCCGCGCCGCCCACGACCACGCCGACCCCTGCGTCGCCATCATCAAGCACGCCAACCCGTGCGGCATCGCGACCGGTTCGGATGTCGCCGAGGCGCACCGCAAGGCACACGCGTGCGACCCGCTGTCCGCGTTCGGCGGCGTGATCGCCGTCAACGGCCCGGTGTCGGTCGCCATGGCCGAGCAGGTCGCCGAGATCTTCACCGAGGTCATCGTCGCCCCGGCCTACGAGGACGGCGCCGTCGAGGTGCTGGCCCGCAAGAAGAACATCCGCGTGCTGCGCTGCGCCGACGCCCCCGCGGCGCACGGCGAGTCGCGCCCGGTCGAGGGCGGCATCCTCGTCCAGGCCAAGGACCGGCTCCAGGCCGACGGCGACGACCCCGCCAACTGGACGCTCGCCACGGGCGAGGCGCTGTCCGCCGGGGAACTGGCCGAGCTGGCCTTCGCCTGGCGCGCCTGCCGCGCGGTGAAGTCCAACGCGATCCTGCTGGCCAAGGACGGCGCGACCGTCGGCGTCGGCATGGGCCAGGTCAACCGCGTCGACTCGGCGAGGCTCGCGGTGCAGCGGGCGGGCGAGGAGCGCGCCGCCGGTTCGTACGCCGCCTCCGACGCCTTCTTCCCCTTCCCGGACGGGCTTGAGGTGCTGACCGCGGCGGGCGTCAAGGCCGTGGCGCAGCCGGGCGGTTCGGTCCGTGACGAGCAGGTCGTGGAGGCCGCGAAGGCGGCGGGCGTGACGATGTACTTCACGGGTACGCGCCACTTCTTCCACTGACAGCTGATACGCGTGAGGCCGCGCCCCGGAATTCCGGGGCGCGGCCTCACGCTGCCGTGACGCGACGGCTCACTTCACGCGGACGACCACCGTGCTGACGATCTTGTCGGCGAAGGTCTGCTTCTTCTCGTCCCACAGCGGCCACAGGTAGCCGAGGTAGAAGAAACCGTCGGCGATGTGGCAGAGGTTGCGGACGAAGGCCATGCCGAAGCCCGTCGGCATGCCGTCGCGCTCGCGCAGGACGCTGATGCCCACGATCTTCTTGCCCCACGTCTGACCGGTCTTGCCCTGCTTGTAGAGCATGACGAGGGAGATCACGACCGCGAGGAGGGCGCCGAGGAGGACCACGAGCGTGCCGGACGTCATCGAGCCCGACGAGTGCGTGCAGACCAGCTGTCCCGAGGAACCCGGGGAGGAGTAGTCGTAGTCGCAGGACTCCTTCACCCCCGAGACCATCATCACGAAGCCGATGATCATCACGATCAGCGGGGCCAGCCCGCCGATCAGCCCGTCGAGCAGCGACGCGCCCACGCGCGCGCCCCAGCTCGCGTACGGGGGCCGCTGCTGCATGCCGTAGGCGTACGGGTCCTGGCCGGGGTAGCCGTAGCCGCCGCCCGGGTACTGCGCGCCGGGCTGCCCCGGATACGCCTGCCCCGGGTAGGGCTGCTGGCCGGGGTACGGCTGCCCCGGCTGCTGCGGGATCTGGCCGTACGGGGGCTGGCCCGGCTGCTGCGGGTAGCCGGGGTACTGACCAGGGGCGGGGCTGCCGGGAGGGTTCGGGTAGGTCACGTAAGTCCTTCGAGCGGATCGGCGCAGGTGGTACGGGGACGGCCGCGACGGCCGCCGCGGCGCCGATCATCGTAGGCACACGCCGGTGGCCGATATACGGCGCGCGTAAGGACGTGACCTGATTGGAACGAGTGCCGGTCCATCCGGGAGTATGGGGTCATGAGCGCCCAGATTCTCGACGGCAAGGCCACCGCGGCCGCGATCAAGTCCGAACTCACCACCCGCGTGGAAGCGCTGAAGGAGCGGGGCGTCACCCCCGGTCTCGGCACCCTCCTCGTCGGCGACGACCCCGGCAGCAAGTGGTACGTCGCCGGGAAGCACCGTGACTGCGCCCAGGTCGGCATCGCGTCGATCCAGCGCGAACTGCCCGACACCGCCACGCAGGAGGAGATCGAGGCCGTCGTCCGGGAGCTCAACGAGAACCCCGAGTGCACGGGTTACATCGTCCAACTCCCGCTGCCCAAGGGCATCGACACCAACCGCGTGCTGGAGCTGATGGACCCGGCCAAGGACGCGGACGGCCTGCACCCGACGAACCTCGGCCGCCTGGTCCTGAACGAGACCGGCCCGCTGCCCTGCACGCCCAACGGCATCGTCGAGCTGCTCCGCCGCCACAAGGTGGAGATCAACGGCGCGCACGTGGTGGTCGTCGGCCGCGGCATCACCGTCGGCCGCTCGATCGGCCTGCTGCTGACCCGCCGCTCCGAGAACGCCACGGTCACCCTCTGCCACACCGGCACCCGCGACCTGTCCGCCCAGCTGAAGCAGGCGGACATCATCGTGGCAGCCGCGGGCGTCGGGCACCTGATCAAGCCGGAGGACGTCAAGCCGGGCGCCGCGGTGCTCGACGTCGGCGTCAGTCGCGACGGCGAGGGCAAGATCATGGGCGATGTGGACCCGGGCGTGGCCGAGACCGCGGGCTGGATCTCCCCGAACCCGGGCGGTGTCGGCCCCATGACGCGGGCGATGCTGCTGCTCAACGTGGTGGAGGCCGCCGAGCGCGCCGTCGGTCGTGCGGGCTGACGTGGTCCCCGCCCCCGGCAAGTCGCGCCGCTTCCAGCTCACGCGGGACACCGCCCGCCCCGAGGGGGGCGGGCGTGCCGCGCCCGGTGACGCGCCCGCACCGGCCCGGCAGTGGCCGCTGCTGGCCGTCATGGGCGTCACCGGCGTCGGCCTGCTGCTCGTCGCGTGCGACGTGTTCCGGGTGGGCACCCTGATCGTCGGAGTGGCCATGCTCGGCGGGGCCGTGCTGCGCTGGGCGCTCCCGTCGGTGGGCATGCTCGCCGTGCGCTCGCGCTTCACCGACATCGTCACGTACGGCGTCCTGGGCTTCGCGATCGTGCTGCTGACCCTGATGGCGCAGCCGCACGCCTGGCTGAAGATCCCGGTACTGGAGGACCTGCTGCACTTCGGGGTGTAGAGCGGCACCCCGCAGGGGGCGGCCGTACGCCGCCTGGCGGCACGGCCGGGCGGGACGCGCGTGGGAGACGTGACTGGCCGGGCGCCCGGCGCGAGGATCGCGGTGACGAGGCGCTCCCGCCCGCGGGAGCGCCGATCGCTGCTGCGCGAGAGGGCTCCTCCCATGGCCAAGATCAAGGTAGCCAACCCGGTCGTCGAGCTCGACGGCGACGAGATGGCCCGCATCATCTGGTCCGCCGTCAAGGACAGGCTGATCCTGCCGCACCTCGACGTCGAGCTGCGCTACTTCGACCTGGGGATCGAGCACCGCGACGCCACCAGCGACCAGGTGACCGTCGACGCCGCGCACGCCGTCAAGGAGCACGGCGTCGGGGTGAAGTGCGCGACGATCACTCCGGACGAGGCGCGGGTCGAGGAGTTCGGCCTCAAGGCCATGTACCCCTCGCCCAACGGCACGATCCGCGACGTCATCGGCGGAGTGATCTTCCGTGAGCCGATCATCATGGCCAATGTGCCCCGGCTCGTCCCGGGCTGGACGGAGCCGATCGTGGTCGCCCGCCACGCCTTCGGCGACCAGTACCGCGCCACGGACCTGCGCATTCCCGGGCCCGGCTCGCTGACCATGACCTTCACCCCGAAGGACGGGTCCGAGCCGGTCGAGCTGGAGGTGCACGAGTTCCCCGGGCCGGGGGTGGCGCTCGGCATGTACAACCACGACGCGTCGATCCGCGACTTCGCGCGCGCCTCGTTCCGGTACGGCCTGAACCGGCGCTATCCGGTCTGCCTGTCCACGAAGAACACGGTCCTGAAGAAGTACGACGGTCGTTTCAAGGACATCTTCCAGGAGGTCTTCGACGCCGAGTTCCGGACGGATTTCGAGGCGGCGGGCCTGACCTACGAGCACCGGCTGATCGACGACATGGTGGCCGCGGCGCTGAAGCGGCCGGGCGGCTATGTGTGGGCCTGCAAGAACTACGACGGCGACGTGCAGTCGGACGCCGTCGCGCAGGGCTTCGGCTCGCTCGGCCTGATGACCTCGGTGCTGATGTCCCCCGACGGCCGCACCCTGGAGGCGGAGGCCGCGCACGGCACGGTCACCCGGCACTACCGGCAGTACCAGCAGGGCAAGCCGACGTCGACCAACCCGGTCGCGTCGGTCTTCGCCTGGACCCGCGGCCTCGTCCACCGCGGCGAGCTCGACGGCACCCCCGAGGTCACCCGGTTCGCGCGGACCCTGGAGCGGGTCTGCGTGGAGACCGTCGAGGGCGGCCGGATGACCAGGGACCTGGCGTCGCTGATCTCCAGGGACACCCCATGGCTGACCACGGAGCAGTTCATGGACGCGCTGGACGGGAAGCTGCGCGAGCGCCTCGGAACGTCCGGGACCGCCGGGGCCACCGGGGCCACCGGGGACGTCGGGGAGGAGGCCGCCGTCGGCTGACCACGGGCTCCTCCCCCGGGGAGCGGCCACGGCACCCCGTCTTCCACCCCCGTGGGAAGACGCGGCACCGCCCGGTTCCGAGAATCATGATCGCGAGCGCGCCGGGCAAGATCTTCCAGCGCGCTGTGGCCCGGGGGTGACGGTTCCGGGACAAGATCACCGGCCCGTATCAGTTGTCCCGTATCTGTGACAAGAGCGCATGCCGAGCCAGCCGTTCGCACCGACTGCGACCGTGCGCCCTTCCGGCGGGAACTGCCATGCTGAGTTGCGGCATCCCCCTGGGTAGCCGGTTCCGGGACCGCGGAGGGCGCGAGGGGGCCGCCGCCGCGCGGCGCCGCCGTGCGTGGCGCGGCCGCGCGGGGCGGACGCGCGAAGGGCACGGCACATGAGACCTGACGAACGAACGCGCATCGGGGGACAGGGGGACGGCAATGCCGCGTTGGAGGGCTCTACCGCAGGAACTCGATCCAGAGGTCCGCGAATTCACCGAACAACTGCGCAGAATCGTCGAGCGCAGCGGGATGGGCCTGGGGGCCGTAGCGGACCGCACCGGTTACAGCAAGACGTCGTGGGAGCGCTATCTGAACGGGCGGCTGCTGCCGCCGCTCGGCGCCGTCGAGGCCCTCGCCGGGGCGACGGGGGTCGACCCCGGGCACCTGGGCACGATGTGGGAGCTGGCGGACCGCGCCTGGAGCCGCTCCGAGCTGCGGCACGACGTGACGGTGGAAGCCCTCCGGGTGGCCCAGGCGCGGGCCGCGCTGGGCGAGTTCGGTCCGCCGCCCGCGCCCGCGCCCGCCCCCTCGGAGCCGTTGTGCCAGTCGGTACCGGCGCCGTCGCCGCTGCCGTCGTCGGACGGGGTGCGGGTGGTGTCGGCGGCGGAGGCTCCCGTGCCGCGGTCGGCGCAGCCGCCGGACTACCGGGCGGAGGCGATCCCGATCGGCCCGTCCGGGGGCGACGGGGCCGGCGGACGGCCGCCGCGCCGCCGGGCCGCGCTCTTCGTCACCGGCGTCGTGGGCGCACTCCTCGTCGTCGCCGCTGCCGTCCTGCTGCTGGGCGTGGGCGACAAGGACCACGGCTCGGCGGCGCCGTCCGCCCCGCAGCCGGGCACGAGCGCTCCGTCCGCGCTCCCCGCCGGGGTGAAGTGCGCGGGCGACGCGTGCGCGGGCAAGGACCCCGAGGCGATGGGCTGCGGGGGCGACCGCGCGACGACGGCCGGTTCCGCGACGGTCGGCACGTCGTACGTCGAGGTCCGCTACAGCGAGGTCTGCGGGGCGGCGTGGGGCCGCATAACGCGCGCCGGGGCCGGGGACGCCGTCCGCATAAACGCCAAGGCGCACGGCGCGTCACCGGCCCGCTCCGAGGCGGGCCGGGTGGGCTCGGCGGCCGGGCATGCGGCGGACGGCTACACGCCCATGGTGGCCGTGACGGCGCCTGGCCAGGCGACGGCCTGTGCGTCGCTGACGTCGGGGGCTAAGGGGTGCACGGTGCCGCGGAAGGTTTGACGCTTGCTGCGTCTGCGCCTGCCGGGTTCTGACCCGGCCCGGTTCGCGCCTGCGGGCCGGTGGCCCGCTCGCCCACTGGGTTGCCTCTTGCGCCCGGCGCGCGTCTGCGGGCCGGTGGCCCGGTGCGCCTACCGGGTTGCCACCCGGGCCGGTTCGCGTCTGCGGGTTGTCGACGGCTGATCGCGCAGTTCCCCGCGCCCCTGGCGGGGCGCGCCTGGCCGTCGGCGGTTGGTCGCGCCCACGCGGCGGAGCCGCGAAGTGTCACAGCCGCCGTGCCGGAGCGGGGTCCGGGGCAGCGCCCCGGCGGGGTCGAGG
>NZ_JAINFC010000372.1 GCF_020740835.1 Streptomyces sp. UNOC14_S4 | reverse complement strand
CATCCCCGCCTCCCCCACCGCCTCCGCCGGCAGCCGCACCGTCGTCAGCTCCGGCTCCACCGCCGTCGCCAGGGACAGGTCGTCGAAGCCGGTCACCGAGACGTCGTCCGGCACCCGCAGCCCCAGCCGTCGCGCGGCCTTGCACGCGCCCGCGGCCAGGATGTCGTCGTCGCAGATCAGCGCGGTGGGGCGGGGCCCGGGCCGGGTCAGGGCCCGTTCCGCGGCCCGTAGCCCGTCGGCGACGGAGAGCGCGGCCGACTCGGTGACCAGCTCGGCGCCGGGCACGTCGCGCAGCGCGTCGGCCAGGGCCCGCGCCCGTACGTGGAAGGTCCAGGAGTCGATGTCCGCCGCGAGGTGGGTGAAGCGGCGGTGGCCCAGCCCGAGCAGGTGCGCGGCGACCTGCCGCATGCCGTCGGCGACGTCGAAGTTGACGGTGGCGGCCGTCCCGGCCCGCCGGGGGTCGCTGTCGAGCATGACCAGCGGCAGGCCGCCCTCGCGGATGGGGCCCAGGGCGTCGGCCGCCATGGAGGACGCGATGATCCCGTCCAGCGTGGCGCGCGCCGAGGCGAAGGGGTCGCGCGCGGGGCCGACGCCCTCCGGCGAGGGGTAGAGCACGACGCCGACCCCGTGCTCGGCGGCCACGCGGGCGGCGCCCGTGTAGACGCGGGCGAAGAACTCGTTGGTGAGCGCGGGCACGACCAGCAGGGCCGTCCGGGTCCGCCCCAGGCGCAGGTTGCGCGCGGCGAGGTTCGGGCGGTAGCCCAGGCTCCGCGCCGCCGACCGCACCGCCTCGGCGGTCTTCTCCGAGACCCGGCCGCGCCATTTCTCCCCCATGACGAGCGAGACGGTGGCCTGGGAGACGCCCGCCACCCGCGCCACGTCCCGGCTGGTGGCGCGGGCCCCGACGCGCGGCCCGCGGGCACTGGGCCAGCGCGCGGACGCGGCGTCGTCCGGCCCCGTGCTCGTTTCCCGGCCCTCGGCCCCCGTGCCTTCGGTCGTCACTCGCTGCCTCCCCGGCCGCCCCTGTCCCGCCGCCCCGCGCGGTTGGACCCACGGAGCGTCATCATGGTACGTATAACGTCAATAGTTATACGTAAAACCCGAGGGTCGGGAGAAGGAGAGTCATCGATGGCGGCGGTCGGCGGATACGGCGACTTGCTCAGGACGCGCCACGCGGCGCGACTGCTGACCGGCACCCTGGTGGGACGGTTGCCGAACGCGACCGCCGCGCTGGCGATCGTGCTGTTCGTACGCGCCGAGGGCAGCAGCTTCGCCCTCGCCAGCGCCCTCTCCGCCGTCTACGGCGCGGCCAACGCCCTCGGGCAGCCGCTGCTGGGCCGGGCCGTCGACCTGTACGGCCAGCCCCGGGTGATGCTGCCCTCGGCCGTCCTGGCCGCGCTGGGCATGACCGTCTTCGCCGTCCTGGGCGTGGACGCGCTGCTGCCCGCCTATGTCGCCATGGTCGTGGCGGGCTTCTTCACCCCGCCGCTGGAAGGCGGGCTGCGGGCCCTGTGGCCGTCCGTCCTCGGGGACGAGGGGCGCATTCACGCCGCGTACTCCCTCGACGCCATCGCGCAGGAAGTGATCTACGTCGTCGGCCCGCTGATCATCACCGGGTTCGTCGCCGTCTGGTCCCCGGCCGGGGCGCTGTTCGTCATCAACCTGCTGGGTGTCCTCGGCGCGCTCGCGGTCGTCACCTCGCCGCCCTCGCGGAAGTGGCGGAGCGAGCCCCGCGAGGCGCACTGGCTGGGCGCGCTGCGCTCGCGCGGGCTGCTGGTCGTGCTCGGGGCGTTCTTCTTCATCGGCTGCGCGCTGGGCTCGATCGCCCTGACGGCGGTCGCCTACGCCGACCGGCACGGCGGCGACGCGGTCTCCGGCTACCTGCTCTCGGCGGTCGGCGTGGGTGCGCTCATCGGTGGCACGATCTACGGCGCCCGTGAGTGGCCCGGCAGCCCGGAGCAGCGGCTGCGGGTGCTCGTGGCCGGGCTCGCGGTCTGCTATGTGCCGCTGCTGCTGGCCCCCGGCGTCGTCCTGATGACGGTGCTGGCCGGTGTCGCGGGCATCTTCCTGGCACCGTCGCTGGCCTGCGCGTTCGTCGTCGTCGACCGGCACGCGCTGCGCGGCACGGTCACCGAGGCGTTCTCCTGGCTGGTGACCTCCTTCGGCGTGGGCGCCTCCATCGGCACCGCGGCCGCGGGCCCGGCGGTCGAGCACAGCGGGGTCGTGGCCGGGTTCGGTGTCGCGGTGGGCGTCGGATTCGCGGCGCTGCTCGTGCTCGTCCTGGCGCAGCGCGCCCTGCGGGCCCCCGAGGCTCCCTCGACCGTCGTGGCGCGGTCGGAAAATGATCGGAACGGTGCGGTCGAACCCGGTTTCAGCACAGGGGTTCAGGCGTAATGTTCAGGCATGGACCGCCGCATTTTCGGGCTGGAGAACGAGTACGGCGTCACGTGCACTTTCAGGGGTCAGCGCCGGCTGTCCCCTGACGAAGTGGCCCGCTACCTCTTCCGCCGTGTCGTTTCCTGGGGGCGCAGCAGCAATGTCTTCCTGCGCAACGGTGCTCGGCTCTACCTCGATGTGGGTTCGCACCCCGAATACGCGACTCCGGAGTGCGACAGTGTGATCGAGCTGGTCACCCACGACAAGGCGGGCGAGCGCATTCTGGAGGGGCTCCTCGTCGACGCGGAACGGCGCCTGCATGAGGAAGGGATCGCGGGCGACGTCTATCTGTTCAAGAACAACACCGATTCGGCCGGAAACTCCTACGGTTGCCATGAAAACTATCTCGTGGCCCGGCACGGGGAGTTCTCCCGGCTCGCGGACATCCTCATCCCGTTCCTCGTCACCCGGCAGCTGCTGTGCGGCGCGGGCAAGGTGCTCCAGACCCCCCGCGGCGCCGTCTACTGCGTGAGCCAGCGGGCCGAGCACATCTGGGAGGGCGTCAGCTCCGCCACGACGAGATCGCGCCCGATCATCAACACCAGGGACGAGCCGCACGCGGACGCCGAGCGCTACCGCCGTCTGCATGTGATCGTCGGCGACTCCAACATGTCCGAGACGACCATGCTGCTCAAGGTCGGCGCCACCGACCTCGTGCTGCGCATGATCGAGGCGGGCACGGTCATGCGCGACCTCACCCTGGAGAACCCGATCCGGGCGATCCGCGAGGTCAGCCATGACATCACCGGCCGCCGCAAGGTGCGCCTCGCGAGCGGCCGGGAGGCCTCCGCCCTGGAGATCCAGCAGGAGTACTACGAGAAGGCCGTGGACTTCTGCGAGCGCCGGGGCATCCGCACCGGCACCGTGGAGCGGGTCCTGGAGCTGTGGGGCCGCACCCTGGAGGCCATCCGGGACGAGGACCTCGGCCGCATCGACACCGAGATCGACTGGGTGATGAAGTACCGCCTCGTCGAGCGGTACCGCGCCAAGAACAACATCACCATGTCGCACCCGAGGATCGCGCAGATAGACCTCGCGTACCACGACATCCACCGCCGCCGCGGGCTGTACTACCTGCTGGAGAAGCGCGGCCAGGCCGCCCGGGTGTGCAACGACCTGAAGATCTTCGAGGGCAAGTCGGTGCCCCCGCAGACCACGCGCGCCCGGCTGCGCGGCGACTTCATCCGGCGGGCCCAGGAGCAGCGCCGGGACTTCACCGTCGACTGGGTGCATCTGAAGCTGAACGACCAGGCGCAGCGCACGGTGCTGTGCAAGGACCCGTTCCGCTCGGTGGACGACCGGGTGGAGAAGCTGATCGCCGGGATGTGACCGGGACGAGGGGGCGGCCGGGCCCGTGCCCGGTACGGCAGCGGTATGGCAGTGGTACGGCAGTGCGCCGGGGAGTGCCATCGGCGCGCTGCGGTGCCGGGCAAACGGTTGATCCGGCTGGTTCAGGCCGTAAAGTGGCGGACACTGCCCGAGCCCCCTAGCCCGAGTTGGACTGATGAACCTCACGAAGAACACGCGTCGCTTCGCCGCGGCGCTGGCCGTGCCTGCCCTGCTGTTCACCGCCGCGGCGTGCGGGTCCGACGGCAAGAAGGACAGCGGCGGCTCGTCCGGCAGCGAGATCAAGGTCACCGGCAAGTTCGGGGAGAAGCCCGAGCTGGGTGACCTCAAGGACGCCAAGCCGGGTGACAAGGTCACGACGAAGACCCTGATCGAGGGCAAGGGCACCACGGTCGAGAAGGGCGCCTTCGTCCGCCTCGACTACGTCGGTCAGGCCATGAAGTCCGACAAGCCGCTGGTCAGCAGCTGGACCGCGCCGACGGGCGGCGAGGCCCAGGGCACCCGCCGCCAGGCCGTCGCGCAGACCGGCCAGCCGGGCCGCGAGCTGCCCACCAAGGTGCTCGACGAGGTCGTCGGCAAGAAGGCGGGCAGCCGCCTCGAGGTGCAGGGCACCGCCAAGGCGCTGGTCGGCGAGGAGCTCAACCCGCAGGCCGGGGTCACCCCGGAGGACGGCCTGGTCTGGATCATCGACGTCGTCGGCACGGACAAGGTCGACCCCAAGGCCGAGGCCAAGGGCGAGCAGGCCAAGCCCGAGTCGGGCATGCCCGAGGTGAAGGCCGAGTCGCAGAAGGCCGCCGAGATCACCATCCCCAAGGACGAGAAGGCGCCGGGCGACCTCAAGGAGCAGCTGCTGATCAAGGGCAGCGGCCCGGAGATCAAGGCCGGTGACGGTCTGATCGCCCAGTACACCGGTGTGAAGTGGGAGGACGGCAAGAAGTTCGACTCCTCCTGGGACCACGGCGGCGCCATCGCCTTCCAGATCGGCACCGGCTCGGTCGTCCAGGGCTGGGACAAGGGCCTGGTCGGCAAGCACGTCGGCGACCGCGTCGAGCTGGTGATCCCGCCGAAGCTGGGCTACGAGGGCCAGCCGCAGAGCGGCCTCGACAAGAACACCCTGGTCTTCGTCGTCGACATCGTGGGCAAGGTCTGACCCCCGGCCCGACCCCCGGACCGACCTCGGATCCGGCTACCCGGCGGGCGTCTGCCAGACTTGCCAGGTTGTCCGCAGGAATTTTCACAGGAGAACTTTCGTGAGCATCGACAAGCCCGAGATCGACTTCCCCGAGGGCCCGGAGCCGACCGACCTCGAGATCAAGGACGTCTGGGAGGGCGACGGTGCCGTCGCCGAGGCCGGCGACTTCGTCAAGGTCCACTACGTGGGCGTGGCCTTCTCCACCGGTGAGGAGTTCGACGCCAGCTGGAACCGCGGCTCGGCGCTGGAGTTCCAGCTCGGTGTCGGCCAGGTCATCGCGGGCTGGGACCAGGGTGTCCAGGGCATGAAGGTCGGCGGCCGCCGCAAGCTGGTCATCCCCGCCCACCTCGCCTACGGCGACCGTGGCGCGGGCCGTGCCATCGCCCCGGGCGAGACCCTGATCTTCGTCTGCGACCTGATGGGCGTCGCCAAGCGCTGACCCCGTACCGGCCCGGCCGGTACGAGCGTGCGAAGGGCCGAGGGCCCATGTCCCCCGCGGGCATGGGCCCTCGGCTTTTGTCGTACGAGCGCAGAGCGGTACGGTCAGCGGTTGAGAGCACAAGTAGAGAGGGCGTCGATGGCGATTGCCAAGGCCGAGCGGCTGATGAACCTGGCGCTGTGCCTGCTGGGCACGCGCCGACCGCTCAGCAAGCGGGAGCTGCGTACCTCGATCGAGGCCTATCTCGAAGCGTTCGGGCCGGGACACGGCGCGGGCTTCGGGCCGGGGAGGGGTGCGGCCCCGGGCGCGGACGGCACCGGCAGCGGCAGCGACGACGCCTTCAACCGGATGTTCGAGCGGGACAAGGACGATCTCCGCGAGCTCGGCCTGATCATCGAGACCGTGGAGAGCGTCGACGGCGAGACCGGCTACCTCGCCCGCCGCGACAGCAACCGCCTGCCGCCCATCACCCTCGACGTCGAGGAGGCCGCCGCCCTCGGGCTGGCCGCCAAGGTCTGGCAGCAGGCCCGCCTCGCCGGGGCCGCGAGCGGCGCGCTGCAGAAGCTGCGGGCCGCGGGCATGCCGCTCGCGGAGGACGACCCCTACGAGGGCCGTATGGCGCTCGAACCCCGCATCCCCGTCCACGAGGCGGCCTTCGAGCCGCTGATGCTCGCCGCCCGGGACCGCCGCACGGTCACCTTCGACTACCGCAAGGCGAACGCCGCCCGCCCCGAGCAGCGGCACGTCGAGCCCTGGGCCCTGGAGTGCTGGCGCGGCCACTGGTACCTGGCGGGCTGGGACCGCGACCGCGGCGCCGAGCGCGTCTTCCGGCTCTCCCGGATCACCGGCCGGGTGCGGTCCAAGGCCATGGCCTTCACCGCGGAGGTGCCCGACCACGTGACCGTCCGCGAGACGGTCGAGAGCTGGGCGGGGGAGACCGCCACCGGCACCGCCCGGATCAAGGTCCGGGCCGGGCACGGCTACCCGCTGCGTGCCCGCGCGCTCTCCGCCCGCGACCTGGGCGACGGCTGGGACGAGCTGGAGATCCCGTACGGGCACGGGCTCGACGCCTGGCTCGTCGAGTACGGCGCCGATGTGATCGTGCTGGAGCCCGCCGAGCTGCGGGCCGAAGTGATCGACCGGCTGCGTGCCGTGGCCAAGGGCTGAGCGAGAGCCGGACGAAGAGCCGAGCGAGCCGAACGAGAGCCGAACGAGAAGGGGAACGGACCCACTAGAAATGGCCGGAAACGCCATTGACCAGACACGGCGGATGCTGTCGCTGGTCACCTACCTCCGGGAGCGCCCGGGTGCCCGGGTCGCCGACGTGGCGCGCGCCTTCGGGATCACCGAGGACGAGCTGATCGGCGACCTCGACGTGCTGCCCATGTGCGGCACCAGCTTCCGCGGTGGCGACCTCCTCGACATCGACACCGACGGCGACCGCATCTGGTGGCACAACCCGGACGCGTCCGGCACGAGCACCGGTGAGCCGCTGCGGCTCGCCGCCGACGAGGCCACCGCGCTGCTCGTCGCCGCCCGCGCCGTCGCCACCCTGCCCGGTCTGCGCGAGGGCGACCGGCAGGCGCTGGTCCGTGCCACCGTCAAGATCGAGGCGGCGGCGGGCGAGGCCGCCGGGGCCAGCTCCCGGCTCTCGGTCACCTTCGAGTCCGAGGGCGGCGTCTTCGCCGACGTCGACCGGGCCATCGCCGGGCGCCGCCGGGTCTGGCTGCGCTACTACTCGCCCGCGCGCGACGAGCTCACCGAGCGCGAGGTCGACCCGATCCGGCTGTTCACGATGGGCCACACCTATCTGGAGGCGTGGTGCAGGCTGTCCGAGGCGCGGCGCACGTTCCGGCTCGACCGGGTCGCCGAGATCAGGGTCCTCGACGCGCCGTCCGACCCGCCGCCCGTGGAGCTGCGGGACCTCTCCGAGGCGCTGGTGCAGCCCGCCGCCGAGGACCCGGAGGTCGTCATCGAGGTCGGCCCGGGCGGCCGCTGGGTCGCGGAGTACTACCCGCACGACAGCGCCGAGGAACTCCCGGAGGGCGGTCTGCGCATCACGCTGCGCACACCGGACCCCGCGTCGCTGCGGCGGCTGGCGCTGCGGCTGGGGCGGGACGGGCGCATCGTCTCGCCGCCGGACCTGGCGGAGGCGGCGCGGGACGCGGCGCGCGAGGCGCTCGCCGCGTACGGCGAGTAGCGGTTCTGGGGCGCCCTGCGGCGCGGCTTCCTGCTCCCGG
>NZ_JAINFC010000371.1 GCF_020740835.1 Streptomyces sp. UNOC14_S4 | reverse complement strand
TATAAGAGACCGCCACCGGCACCCTGCCCGCCCTGCGCTACCGCAGGACCTACCGGCTGCGCGCCCGCCTCACCGACCTCGCGGGCAACAGCCTCGGCGCCGACACCGACCCCGCGGGCGCCCCGGGCACCGTCACCGAACCCCTCACCTACAGCCGCTGGGAGCCCGTGCCGCCCCCCGTGATCGTGCCCCGCCGGCCCTTCCTGGAGGGCGACTCGGAACCCCGGCTGGTGATCCGCTCCACGATCGAGGAGGACGGCACACCGGTCCCACCGGTGATCTGGGCCCTGCGGCGCAACGCCGAGGTGCCCGACCACGAGATGCACTCGCCGGTCGACGGGCTCGACCGGCGCTACCGCTCCTTCGACGAACGGCACGTCAGCCCGCCCAAGACCGCCCTCCAGATGGCCGAGCAGCACGGCGTGTACGACGCCGCCTTCGGCGCCGGGAAACCGGCCGAGGCCCGCCGCCAGTACTTCGCCTCCGCCTCCCGCGAGGCCGGTTCGTACCTCGACACCGTCGTCAGCTTCCCGGACGACCCGGACCTCACCCGCGACCTCAAGTTCTTCGGCGAGATCCACGTCGCCAAGCACGACGTGCACGACACCGAGCCGCTGACCGAGCTCCCCGTGGCGCGCGGCGCCGGGCTCAAACAGGGCGAGTACGTCGTCCACGACGCCGACCAGCTGATCCTGCCCTACCTGCCCGACGCCCTGGTCCGCGGCGTCTCCTTCCGCGGCCTGCCCGGTGGGAAGCCCAACGAGACCTACGACTTCCCCGGACCCTGGCCCCAGGCGGAGCCGCTGCGGCTGCGCATCGAGGAGGGCACGGGTGCTCCCGAGCGGTCCCTGATCGGCCGTCAGCTGACCGTCTTCCTGCCGAAGGCGGAGGCCGCGACGGTCCGCATGAGCTGCCGCATCGCCGCCTCCGACCTCGACACCTTCCGCACCTGGCAGCTCCTCACCGGCTCCCCGCTGTGGAACGACCCGGTCACCGGGCTCCCGCAGGCCAAGAAGGACGAACTGACGGCCGCCTCCGCCGACGGCGAGAACTGGCTGATCACCCCGTACGTCGAACTCACCCTGGTGCACGCCGTCGAGAAGCCCCTCGAACGGCCGGTGCTGAGCGATCTGACCTTCAACCGCACGGCCGAGCAGACCTCCGCCCAGCTCGTCGGGACCGTACGGGCGCACGCCAGGAGCACCGGCCGCGTCGACGTCGACGCGACCTGGACCGAGTGGCTGGACGACGTCACCCAGGACGCGCCCCAGCGGATCACCGGCCACGCGCACGTCGGCGAGCTCACCCTCCGCCCCGCGGACAACACCCGCTCGCTGCTGGGCATCCGTCACGAGTTCCGCGACACCCGGCACCGCAACGTCACCTACACCCCCACGGCCACCACACGCTTCCGCGAGTTCTTCCACCCGGCGATCACCGACCGGGCCGAGCTCATCACCCGGGTCGGGCCCGCGGGCGCGGGCCCGGCCGGCCGCGGCTGGGCCGTCCCCAGCTCGCGCAGGCCCGAACCACCCCTGGTCAGCCACGCGGTGCCCACCTTCCGCTGGGAGAGCTCGGTGGACCACGGGGCGCACAAGGTGACCCGGATCCGCCGCCGCGCGGGCTTCCGCGTCTTCCTCCGGCGCCCCTGGTTCTCCTCGGGGGACGACGAACTCCTCGCGCTCGTCCTCGACCCCGGCACCGCGGCCACGGGCCTGCCGGACGACCTCGTCACCCGCTGTGCCGCCGACCCCGTGGGCACGGACACCACCGCCCTGCCCCACCTGGCACCCGTCAACTTCCCGAACGCCGCGCTCACCGCCACCGGGCTGCAGACGGCCGAGACCGTCGCCGGGGCGCCCGCGACCGTGACGGTCGTGGCCTTCGCCCCGGTCTTCGACCCGCAACGCAGGCTCTGGTACTGCGACATCGACGTCGACCTCGGCGCCGCCGCCGACACCACCGCCTATTTCCCCTACCTCCGGCCCGCCCTGGCGCGCTACCAGCCCTCCTCCGTCGACCCCCTCCAGCTGTCCAAGGTGGTCCTCGGGGAGTTCACCCAGCTCGCGCCCGACCGCACGGTCAGCGGGGCCATGACGACGGACGGGAGGATCCACATCGAGCTCGGCGGACCGGCCACCGCCACCGCGGTCGGCAAGCGCGCCGGGGCCGGACTGCCCGGCATGGCCGCGAGCCGCCGCGTCGTCGCCTCCGTGCAGCAGCGCCCGCTGACCGGCGGCGACCTCGACTGGACCGGCACCGGCGCCACGCTCGACCTCACCTGCGTCGCGCGCGGCACCGGCTTCGCCTGGACCGGCGACCTCACCCCACCGGCACCGTCACTGCCCCTGCTGTCCTCGTTCCGGCTCGTGATCGAGGAGTACGAGACCTACCTGACCGACAGGACGACGGCCACCGGGACGGTCACCGCGGGCGGCACCACGCTCCCGGTCGGGCGCAGGCTCGTTCACGCGGACACGTTCGCCCTGACCACGACGCTGCTGGGCCGGATCGTCCTCCAGGAGTGACTCCCGCGGCGGGGATCAGCGGCCCCAGCGCAGGGCGGGCGTCCGCACCGGCGCGTCCCACAGCCGCAGCAGCTCCTCGTCCACCTGGCAGACCGTCACCGAGGCGCCCGCCATGTCGAGGGAGGTGACGTAGTCGCCCACGAGGGTCCGGGCGACCGCCACCTCGCGCGCGGCCAGCACGCGGTGCACCTCCGCCGCGAAGCCGTACAGCTCCAGCAGCGGCGTCGCGCCCGCGCCGTTGACCAGGAGCAGCACCGGACCGGTCGGCGGCCGGTCCGTCAGCACCGCGTCCACGGCGTAGTCGGCGATCTCGGCGGAGGTCATCATCGGCCGCCGCTCCCGGCCGGGTTCGCCGTGGATGCCGACACCCAGCTCCAGCTCGCCGGGCGGGAGGTCGAAGGTGGGGCTGCCCTTGGCCGGGGTCGTGCACGCGGTGAGCGCCACGCCGAAGCTGCGGGACGCCTCGTTCACCCGCCGGGCGATGGCCTCCACCCGGTCCAGGGGCGCCCCTTCCTCCGCCGCCGCTCCCGCGATCTTCTCCACGAACAGGGTGGCCCCGGTGCCGCGGCGCCCGGCGGTGTAGGTGCTGTCGGTCACCGCGACGTCGTCGTCGACGAGCACGCTCGCGACCTGGATGCCCTCGTCCTCCGCCAGCTCGGCGGCCATGGCGAAGTTCATCCGGTCACCGGTGTAGTTCTTGACGACGAACAGCACGCCCCGGCCGCTGTCCACCGCGGCCGCCGCGCGCGCCATCTGGTCGGGCACGGGCGACGTGAAGATATGGCCGCACGCCGCGGCGTCCAGCATCCCGTGCCCCACGAATCCCGCGTGCAACGGCTCGTGCCCGGACCCGCCCCCCGACACCAGGGCGACCTTGCCCGCGACGGGCGCGTCCCGTCGCACCACGACCTGCCCCTCGACGTCGACGGTCAGTTCCGGATGGGCGAGGGCCATCCCGCGCAGCGCATCGGGGACCACGGTCTCGGGAGTGTTGATGAGCATGTGCACGGAGGGGCTCCTCGGGTGACGGACTGCGGTGCCCGCCCAGCCTGCCGGAGGTCCGCACGCCACGCCAGGCGCGGCGCGCTCCCGTCGCATGCCGCGGACCGCCTGCGGGCCGGTGGGCGGGTGGCGAAGGTGTTGCCCGGGCCCCGTCCGCGGATGCCTCCCGCGGAGTAATGTGAAATTGCACTGACAGGTTCTCAGCAAGCCCCTCCGCCCACCAGATCCGAGGGAGCTCCATGACCACGTCGGTATCACCCGCGCCCGGTTCCGCGATCCGTACGGCCGGCCACGACCTGCCCGTCACGCCCGAGCTGGCGTCCTTCATGGCCTCCGGCTGGGCCTCGGCGCCCGCCGGGGGCGGCACCCGGCTTCCCGCCGCCGGTCTCACCCCCGCCCGCCGCGCCCGCCTCTCCGCGCGCTTCCCCGGCGAGCGGCTCCTCGTCCCGGCGGGCGAGCCGCGAGTGCGCTCCAACGACTGCGACCACCGCTTCCGCCCCCACAGCGCCTACACCTGGCTGACCGGACTGGGCGGCGAGGAGCAGGCGGGCCACGTGCTCGTGCTCGAACCGGACGGGCCGCACGGCCACGAGGCGGTGCTGCACATCCGGCCACGCTCGGCACGCACCGACGAGGGCTTCTACCGGGACCGCCGCTACGGCGAGTTCTGGGTGGGCCCCCGCCCCGGACTCGCCGAGGCCGAGCGGACGACCGGCATCCGCTGCGTCGCCCTCGGCGGACTCCCGCCGGGGCGGAACGCGGCCGTGGACGCCGGACTCGCCTCGGTGCTCAGCGAGCTGAGACTGGTGAAGGACCCCTGGGAAGTGGCGCAGCTGCAACAGGCGGCGGACCACACGGCCGCGGGGTTCGAGGACGTGGTACGCGCTCTGCCGCGCGCCCTCGCCCACCCGCGCGGCGAGCGCTGGATCGAGGGGGTCTTCGGCCTGCGCGCCCGCGCCGAGGGGAACGGCACCGGCTACGAGACCATCGCCGCCTCCGGCGCCCACGCCTGTGTCCTGCACTGGACACGCAACGACGGTCCGCTCGACGCGCGGGAGCTGCTGCTCCTGGACGCGGGGGTGGAGACCGACAGCCTCTACACCGCCGACGTCACCCGTACCCTCCCGCTCTCCGGACGTTTCTCCCCGGTCCAGCGGCAGGTCTACGAGCTCGTGCTGGCCGCCCAGGACGCGGGCATCGCCGCCCTGAAGCCGGGAGCGAGCTTCCGTGACTTCCACCGGGCCGGCATGCGCGTGATCGCCGAAGGGCTCGTGGAATGGGGGGTGCTGAAGAACGCGAGGGGTGATCTCCACCGGCGCTACACCCTGTGCAGCAGCGGCCACATGCTCGGCCTGGACGTCCACGACTGCGCCCAGGCGCGTACCGAGGCGTATCTGGACGGGGTGCTGGAGGAGGGCCACGTGCTCACGGTCGAGCCCGGGCTCTACCTCCAGCCCGACGACGAGACCCTGCCGCCCGAGCTGCGGGGCATCGGGGTGCGTATCGAGGACGACCTGGTGATCACGGCGGAGGGCGCCCGGCTGCTGTCGGGCGGACTGCCCAGGACACCGGACGCCGTGGAGGAATGGATGGACGGTCTGATCGAAGCCCGTGCGCTCTGAGCAGCGACAGGGAATTCGCTTGCAGAAGAGCGGAGTTGGGTCTGGGCAACGTCAGTACCATGTGAAATATTACTGACGTGCCAACGGGAAACCTCTCGGACGTCATCGTCGTCGGCGCCGGCGTGGTCGGCGCGGCATGCGCCTACTACGCCGCCGACGCCGGTCTCCGCGTCACCGTCGTCGACCGCGGCTCCGTCGCGGGCGGCACCACCGGGGCCGGTGAGGGCAACCTCCTGGTCTCCGACAAGGAACCGGGCCCGGAGCTGGAACTCGCCCTGTGCTCCACCCGGTTGTGGGCCGAGCTGGCCGGGGTGCTGCCCCCGCGGATCGAGTACGAACCGAAGGGCGGCCTCGTCGTCGCCCCGGAAGCCGCCGGAATGTCCGCGCTGCGGGACTTCGCCGCCCGGCAGCGCACCGCGGGCGTGACCGCCGAGGAGATCCCGGCGGAGCGGCTGCGGGACCTGGAACCCCACCTCGCCCCGGGCCTGGCGGGCGGCGTCCACTACCCGCGGGACGCGCAGGTCATGCCCGCCCTCGCCGCCGCGCACCTGCTGCGCGCGGCCGGTGGCCGGGTGCGCCTGCGACTCGGCGAGGAGGTCACCGGCCTGCTCGCCGGGGCGGACGGCGCCGTGCGCGGCGTACGGACGCGGCACGGGGAGATCCACGCCCCGTACGTGGTCAACGCCGCCGGTACCTGGGGCGGTGAACTCGCCCGGCTCGCGGGCGTGGAGCTTCCCGTGCTGCCCCGCCGGGGCTTCGTCCTCGTCACCGAGCCGCTGCCGCGCGTGGTGCGGCACAAGGTGTACGCCGCCGACTACGTGGCGGACGTCGCCAGCGGGTCCGCCGCGCTGCAGACCTCGGCGGTGGTCGAGGGTACCCCGGCGGGCCCCGTCCTGATCGGCGCCAGCCGCGAACGCGTCGGCTTCGACCGGACGCCGTCCCCGCGGGCCCTGCGGCGGCTGGCGGCCGGGGCCACGGCGCTCTTCCCGGTCCTGGCCGCGGTACGGGCGATGCGCGCGTACACCGGCTTCCGCCCGTACCTGCCGGACCACCTGCCCGCGATCGGCCCCGACCCGCGCGTTCCCGGCCTGCTGCACGCGTGCGGCCACGAGGGCGCGGGCGTCGGGCTCGCCCCGGCGACCGGGCTGATCGTCGCACGGTGCGTGACCGGATCCGAACAGCCCCTGGACATCGGCCCGTTCGCGCCCGGCCGTTTCGCACCCGTGGCGCGTGCGGGGCCCGACTGACACCCCTGCCCCGAGTGGGAACCCGGCCCCGATCCTTCGCCCGCCGTGTGCACGGAGAGGAGAACCCCAGTGGCCCGTACCCCCGCCGACCTGGTCGGGGCGCAGCCCGGTCCGCCGTTCGAGATCACCTTCGACGGACGGCCCGTCACCGCCCGCCCCGGACAGACCGTCGCCGCCGCACTGTGGGGGGCCGGGATCCCGGCCTGGCGCATCACCCGCGACGGCCGTCGGCCACGCGGTGCGTTCTGCGGCATCGGCCAGTGCTTCGACTGCCTCGCCACCATCAACGGCACGCCCAACCGCCGGGCTTGCCTGGTCCCCGCGCGCCCCGGCGACGCGGTCGTCACCCAGGAAGGGCACGGCCATGACCGCCTCGGCGTCTGAACCGTCCGAACCGTCCGAACCGTACGACCTGGCCGTCGTGGGCGCCGGTCCCGCAGGTCTCGCCGGTGCCGTCGCGGCGGCCGAACGCGGTCTGCGCGTCGTGCTGTTGGAGGCGGCCGCGCACACCGGCGGCCAGTTCTACCGACACCCCGCACCGGCCGCCCGCGCGGCCCGGCCCGAGGCCCTGCACCACGGCTGGCCCGTCTACGCCGACCTGCGCCGACGGCTGGCGGGAAGCGGCGTCCGGCACCGTCCCGGACACCACGTGTGGAGCGTCACGCAGGACACCCCGGACAGCCCCTGGTCGGTGCACTGCCTCACCGGCGCCGACGGCTGCGACGAGCGGCCGGTACGGGTGCGGGCCCGCGCGGTGCTGCTGGCGACCGGCGCGTACGAACGTCAGCTCCCCTTCCCGGGCTGGACCGTGCCCGGTGTCGTGGGCGCCGGGGGAGCGCAGGCCATGCTCAAGTCCGGCCTGGTGCTGCCCGGCCGGAGGGTCGTGGTGGCCGGGAGCGGCCCCCTGCTGCTCGCGGTCGCCTCCTCCCTGGCCGCGGCCGGTGCCCGGGTGCCCGCCGTGATCGAGGCGTCCGGATATCCGGGGTACGCCCGGCATCCCCGGGCCCTCGTCACCAACGCGGGGAAGGCCGCCGAGGCACTGGTCCACGGTGCGGCCCTGCTGCGGCACCGGGTGCGGGTGGTGACACGCAGCGCGGTCACCGAGGCGCACGGCACCGACCGGGTGGAAGCCGTCACCGTGGCCCGGCTCGACCGCGACTGGCGGCCCGTACAGGGGTCGGGCCGCCGGATCGCCTGCGACGCGCTGGCCGTCGGACACGGCCTGGTCCCGCAGATCGAGCTGGCCACAGCACTCGGCTGCGCGACCCGCAGGACGGCGGACGGCACCGCCGCGCTCGTCCTGGACGGCCTCCAGGAGACCTCGGTACGCGGCCTGTGGGCGGCGGGGGAGACC
>NZ_JAINFC010000370.1 GCF_020740835.1 Streptomyces sp. UNOC14_S4 | reverse complement strand
CCCAACTCCCGCTCCCCCACCCGATACAGCAGCACATCATTCGGCGCCCCCACAATCAGCAGGGCCAACGCGTCCCGGTAATGCCTGCCCAAAGTCGTCTCCGGGCCGGCATAACCCGCCCCGCCGCACAGAAGCACCGCCTCACGCAGCACCTCCTGCAGGTTCATCGTGCAGAACACCTTCGCGGCCTCACTCGTCACCGCCGCGTCCGGCCCCAGCAGGCTCTGCCGGACGGCGCGCATGGCCGTCACCCGGGTGGTGAGCTCCCCCACCCGCAGCCGCAGCGCTCCCCGTACGGCGGCCGGCCGCCGTCCCGCGGTGGCCCGTACGAAATCCACGGCGTGCGCGTGCACGGCGTCGGCGGAGCCCAGTGCCCGGGAGACGTAGCCGGTCACGTCGGGGGCGAGGAGCGAGCCGGTGAGGTCGTGCCCCCAGCCGCCAAGCACATCCTCGTCCGGATCGAACTCGTACCCCTCGAAGGTGATTTCCGCCAGGGAGACACCGAGCATGCCCGGCCGCGGCAGCTCCTCCCCGACGGTGACGCCGGGGCGGGCGGGGTCGACGAACACCCCGACGGTGGCCTCGCCATCCCGGGCCACGGCCAGGACGCGGTCGGCGTGGCGGGCGTTGGTCACCCAGCTCTTGCGCCCGTCGAGCACGCCCGTGCCCCCGCGCCGGGTCACGCGGGTGCGCAGCCGCGCGGGATGGCCGACGCCCTGTTCGTGGTAGGCGCGGGCGAACACCGTCTCGCCACGGGCCATCGGCGCCAGCCACGTACGGCGCTGCTCCGGGGTGCCGTGGCGCAGCACCTGGCCGCACAGTTTGAGGTGGGTGCCGACGAGCCCGGCCAGGGGCTGCCAGGCGCGCCCTAGTTCGTAGCCGATCCGGGCCGCTCCGGCCCTGCCCCAGCCCGCTCCACCGTGCTCAGCCGGTACGGTCGCCGCGAACGCGCCCAGTTGCGCGAGCCGTTCGACGAGGGGACGCGGGTAGGCGTCCTCGGGGTGCGCCGCCAGGTACGGGGCGATCTCCGTACGGGCGAAGTCGGCGATCCGCTCCGTTCCCGTACGGGCACGCTCCTCCGAGTCGTCCGGGCCGTCGGCCGTCCCCATATCGTCCCTCCACGCCGCACACGTCACGTCACATCACCTGCGGCCAAGCATGCGGGGATTCCGGCCCCCGGCGCCCACCTCTCGGCAGACTCACCCATATGGGGGGTATTTACACATAGTGGGACCGCTCGATGCGACCGGCTGGTACAACGTGGGGACAGCCGAGGAGCCGGGGAGTCACGATGACCGCCACGCGGACCGACGACATCGACGACATCGACGATCACGTCGCACGCATCGATCTGCGCGCGTGGCGGGAGGGCGGTGCGCGCGAGCGGGAGCGCGTCGCGGCGGAGCTGGACGGCGCGCTGCGGGCCCACGGCTTCTGTCTGATCACCGGGCACGGCGTCCCCCAGGAGCAGCGCGCCGAACTCCGCTCGCTGGCCCGTACGTTCTTCCTGCTCCCGGAGCAGGTGAAGGCGGGCTACGCCGCCCGCCCCGGCGGCAGCGGCTGGAGCCCTCCGCTGCCCGTCGCGCCCGGGCGGCCGCCGGATCTCAAGGAGACCTTCAGCTTCCGCGCGGGCGGCTCCACGGGCTCGGCCACGCTGGACCGGGGGCGTACGGAGCTGTGGCCGCGGGAGGTGCCGCGGCTGGAAGCCGCGGCCGGGGAGTTCCTGCGGCACATGCGGGCCCTGAGCGACGAGTTGCTGTCGGTGTGCGCGGTGGCCCTGGGCGCTTCCCCCGGCCACTTCCGCGCGTTCCGGCGCGACCCGACGCACGCCGGTGCCCTCAAGTGGTATCCCTCCCTGCGCAGGCTCGGCGCGCCCGGCCCCGGGCAGCAGCGGGTCGGCCCGCACACCGACCTCGGCGCGCTGACCGTGATCGACCGGGAGTTCGGCCTGGGCGGCCTGCAGCTGGAGACGGCCGACGGGCGGTGGATCGACGCGCCCTACGAGCCGGACGCGCTGTCGGTCACCGTCGGCGAGCTGCTCGCCCGCTGGACCGGGGACCGGTGGCCCGCGTGCCGCCACCGGGTGGCCCCGCCGCCGCCCGACGCGCCGGAGGAGGACCTGCTCTCCCTGCTCTACGTCAGCGGCGCCGACCACGACGCGCTCGTCGAGCCGTTCCCCCCGCCGGTCGGCATCACCGCCTACCCGCCGGTGCTGTGGGGCGACTACCTGCGCGCCAACCTCACCGCACAGCGCTGACGGGCGCCCGGAGGAGATCCGACGGAGAGCCGACCGATGGAGATCTACGCGCAGGACACGAGTGTCGTCCAGCGCTACGCCGACCGCCTGGGCGTCGACCCGGAGCTCGTCCGCCGCGCGTCCCTGCGCGAGGGCGGCCGTATCGTGCAGCTCCCGCCGTACCGCGAGGTCCTCCTCGACGTCCTGGACCTGTCGACGCCGAACACCACCGGCACCTTCAAGTCCTGGCTCGCCTGTGTCGCGGTCGCCCGGTGCCTCGGCGCGGGCCACAAGCTGGTGCTGGCCCAGAGCTCGGGGAACACCGCGAACGCGCTGGCCGCGTACGCCGCCCACGCGGGCCTGCGGGCCGTGCTGCTGCACCCGCCCGCCTCGCGCCGGAGAATCCTGCCGCAGCTCGTCGAGGCGGAGACCGTCCAGCTCGTCGAGATCGACGCGGCCGAGCAGCGGATCAAGGCCGTCCTGACGGCCGCCGCCGCGTCCTCCGGCGTCCCGTCCGTCCCCACCCCGCGCGACCAGGACCAGGCGAACAAGGCGCGGGCGTACTTCCTGCGCGACGCCGCCCGCGAGCTGGGGCGCCAGTGGGACTGGCACGTCCAGGCGATCTCCAGCGCGTACGGGCCCCTCGGCTTCTACGAGGGCGTGCGGGAGATCCGGCGGACGGACCGCGCGGGCCTGCGCACGCCCCGCTTCCTGGGCGTGCAGCAGGAAGCGGTGACACCGTTCGTCCGCGCCCTCACCGGTCGCGAGGAGACGCCGGACGCCGCCATGCTGGAGCCGACCCTCTTCCGGCGCGTCCTCACGGACGACCTGGTGACGCGGATGCGCGCGCTGTGCGCCGAGTCCCGGGGCACCGTGCGGCACCTGCCCAACGCCCGCTACCTGGAGCTGGAACCGCAGGCCCTCGCCATGCTCCTGGCGGCCGGGGTGCGGGTGACCCGCGACGCCGACGGCCTGCCCAGGGAGCGGGCCGGGCTCTACTCGCTGGCGGGCGCTCTCGACGCGGTCGGCCAGGGGGTGATCCGGCCCGGCGAACGCGTCCTCGCCGTCTACACCGGCGGCTCCGCCCCGGCCCCGGACGGCACGTACCACCCCCACTGGGTCGCCCGCGAGGACGACGCGCCCTCCGTCGTCGCCAGGGCGCTCGACGCCCTGCGTCACTGACCGACCCCGGCAGATCGGGCCGATCCCATCGCCTGACGGGAAGTCGGCACCGTGGCCCTCCCTACGCTGTCGGCGTGAGGGGGGACAGCTGATGACGAACGGCCGGGCAGAGGCGTGGGCGCCGACAGTCGCCGGGCACCTTCGGTGGATGCACGGCGTCCTCGGCAGCCTCCGTCTTCCGCCCGAACACCACGACGCCCTGTGGTCCGGTCTGCTCGCGATTCAGGCCCGGGCCGACGACCCGGAGTTGCGGGTCGCCGTGTTCGGTGAGGCGTCCAGCGGCAAGAGCACCCTGCTCAACGCCCTTCTCCGACGTCGGCTACTGCCGTCCTCGGCCCGGGTGACCACCCGTACCACCACGGTGCTGCGGTACCGGCGCGGGGCCGAGGGCCTGCGGCTGCGGACCGCCGACGGGACCGTGCTGAGCTGGCCGTCCGAGCCGTTCGCCCGCTGGGCGGGCCATCCGTACCTGTGCTGGCCGAGTGGCCTGGACGAGGCGCTGCGGCAGGTACTCACGACCGAACTGGCCGGGCACATACGGGATCTGGAGGTCCGGACACCGGTCCGGCTGCTGGGCGGCGGCGTGGCGATGCTGGACACTCCGGGGTTCAGCGTGACCGACCGGGGACACCGGGAGCTGGCCGAGGCCGCGGTGCGCCACGCGGACCTGGCCCTAGTGGTCGTCCCTGCCGTGGCCGCCATGTCGATGACCCTGGTGGACTTCCTCACCGGGCCGCTGCGGGACCACCACGAACGGTGCGCCTTCGTCCTCACCAAGATCGACCTGATCGACCACGACGAACGGGCCGAGACCGTCAAGGTCGTCGAGGACCGGATCAAGGAGCTGGGCATCGAGGACCCGGTGCTGCTGCCCTGCGCGCCGGGAAAGGCACTGGAGGAGCTCGTCGGGCCCGCCGCTCACGGTCCGGTCCACGGACTGCGCCCCAGGCCGGGCCGACCGGAGTACCTCCCCGGATTCCTCACGGTGGAGGCACGAATCTCGCGACTGGCCGCCGACAGCAGGCAGTCCGCCACCGCGGCCACCGTACTGGGGTCGCTCTCACAGCTGCTCGGCACGCTGGAAGAGGCTGCCGCCGCACAGCGCGCCGAGTTCAGCCGTGTCGAACACAGACTGGCCGCCCTGTCCCCGCCGGACTTCCCGGCATTTCTGAACGCCTGGGCCCAGCGGGTCATGGACCGGGCAGGGCCCGAGTTGTGGCACGCCGCAGTGGAGGCCGGAGAGCCGTCGTCGTCCCTTGGCAGGCTCGACGCGGCGGTGACCGCGGCGGTGGCCGGGGACAGGATCGATGACATCCGCGCGGCGACCGCCGAGGTCTCCCGTATCGTCCGGATCCATTTACGGACGGAGGCCGAGCAGGCGACCCGGGCCGCGGCGGACCGGGCACGCCGCCTGCTGGCGGCCGAAGCCGAGAGCCTCGCCCGTGACTTCGCGGCCCGGTACGGCACGCCGACCGGTGCGGCCGGTTGGACACCGGCCATACTCGTGGCACCCCCGGCGGCGGTTCTCGGCCTGCCCACCCCGGACCTGTCCGGCGTCGACCGGGCACTGACCGCCGTCGGCGCGCACCTGACCACCTGCGGCACCTGGCGCACCGGCGGCAGTGCGGTGACCGGGGCGGTGCTCGGCACCGCGGTCTTCCCCGGAATCGGCACCGTCATCGGCGGCGCGCTCGGCGCGTTCATCGGCAAGCGCGACCCCGACACGGCGCGCGACCAGTTCCTGCGGACCGTGCGTCCGGTCATCGCCACCGCGCACGAGGAGATCGGTCGCTTCGTCGCCGAGTTCCTGCTGCGTGTCTCCCAGGGCGTGCGCGACAGCGTCACGGCGCTCCGGGAGAAGTACGACCACGAGTTCGGCGAAGAGGTCGCCCGCATCGCGGCCGCGCACTACCGGCAGAGGGCCGAACTGGCCACCGGGATCGCCGCCGCCGAGCAGGCCGCGGCCATCGCCCGGCACCGCCGGGAGCAGGTCGCCGCCTTGTACCACCGCGAGCCCGGCACCGCCCCGCACGACGGAGCACCGGGCCCCGTCCCCTGCATCCGAGGAGCCGTTGAGCCATGGACACGCACACCGACCCCCGGCCCGCCGACGGCCCCCGACCGCAGGCCGCCGTATCACCGCCCGCCGCCGAGGCGCTCACCGTGACGACCGATACCGTCCTCACCGACACACCACCCGCCGCCGGCCCGGCGCAGGTCGCCGATGTCGGCAGTGCCGTCCCGAGCTGGCTCCGGGAGGCCCTGGTGCTGGCCGGGGAGTACCGGCTGGACCGGATCGCCACGGCCCTCGAGGCGCTGGCCGCCGGGCGCGGGCGACGCCTGTTCCGGGTCGCCGTGGTGGGCGAGTTCAACCGCGGCAAGTCCACAGTGATCAACCGGCTGCTCGGCCGCGGCCTGCTGCCGACCGGCTCACTGCCGGTGACCCGGGCCCCGGTGGTGGTCCGTCCTGCCCAGGACGAAGTCCTGTGCGTCATCTGGCCGGACGGCCGCCGCGAGCTGCGCCGCCTGGACACCGGTGACCCGTGGCATGGTCTGACCGGCGCCACTCAGGACGAGGGCTCCGAGGGGACCCCGGAGCCCTCCATGACCGTCACGGTCACCGACGACTGGCTGGGCGGACTGGACGCCGAACTGGTGGACACGCCCGGCGTCAACTCGGGCAGCCAGGAGCAGTTCGAGCAGGTGCGCCGTACCGCCGCCGGAAGCGACGCCGTGCTGTTCGTCGTCTCCGCGCTCTCCCCGCTGGGCATCACGGAACGCCGCCTGCTGGAGGAGGAAGTGCTGTGCAGGCACGTCCCCTTCACCGCCGTCGTCGTCACCATGCTGGATCTGCTCGACGCCGACGACCGCGCAGGGGCCCTGCACGACCTCGGGCAGCGGCTGGCCGGCCTGGCGAGCCTTCCGGTGCTGCCCGCCCCGGCGCCCGGTGCAGGAGAAACCGAACTGGCCGCGCTGCGCGAGCTGGTCGAGGGGTTCGCGCGACGGGACAAGCGCACGCTGTGGCGTGACCGGCAGATCGCCGCCCAAGTCGCGGACTTCTGCGAGGCGATGGCCGTGATCGCGGGCGAGGCGATGGCGGCCGACCGACTCTCCGCGGGGGAGACGGAGGCACGGGCCAAGGAGGCGCAGGCGCGGCTGGAGCACGAGGAGCAGCAGTGGGAGCAGCTGCGCATCGACCTGACCGCACGACAGCTCGCTCTCACCGCCCGGCTGCGGGACCATGTCCAGGAGAAACGTGACGGGGTGATCGAACGGCTGCGCTGGGAGCTGGAACGGAACGCCGACCCGCGCGGCTGGTGGGAGCACGACCTGCCGTTCCGGCTGCGCCACGAGCTGTCGCTGCTGGCCAAGGAATCCGAGCGCACCGTACTGCTGCCGGCACTCACCGCCGACGCCGGCTGGCTGGACGAGGCGGTGGCCGACCGGTCGCCGGAGGCCCGGCCGAGCTGGGTCCCGACCGGGCTGAAACTGACGGCCGAGCCCGAGATCTCCGGCAATGTCTCCGACCTGTCCAGGACCCGGCTGGTGACGCGGCTGGGCGCACAGGGGGGAGCCATCGTCGGCTACCTGATCGCTGCCACCCGTCAGGCGCCACTGCCGATGATCTACGGCGCCGGTTTCAGTCTGCTCGGCGGGCTACTGGCCGAGGCATCGATCAGGGCGGCCACCGAGGCTCAGCGCAAAGAGGTGGACGCCGTGCTCGTCCGGGTGATCGACGAGAGCACGATGGCCTTCCAACGGCAGGCGGTCGAGGTGCTCTCGGAGGTGTACGGGGAGGTGTTCGAGCAACTGCGGCAGTCACGTATCGCCTGGCACGACGCCTGGCGGACGGCGGCCGAGTCCGGCGGCCGGACGGACGAGGACTGGCCGTCCCTGGCCCATGCCGCGACCGCCCTGGCCGTACGCATCCGGGCCGGTCTCCAGGGCTGAGCCGCGGGCCGGGCCCACCGCCGGTTCCGGGACCGGCCCCGGAACCGAGGCAGAGCGAAGAGCAGAGAGAGGACATTCAATCATGAATACGGAAGAGGGCGGATACGAAGCCGCGGCGGCACAGCGGCTGCGGCTGACCGGAATCTGCCGACAGCTGGGGAAGATCGCCGAGCAGATCGGCGACAGCGGCGCGCAGAGTGTGGTGACCGCCGTCCTGGAGCGGATGGACACCGACGCCTTCCGCGTGATGGTGGTCGGCGATTTCAAGCGCGGCAAGTCCACCTTCGTCAACGCCCTGCTGGGAGCCCAGGTGCTGCCGGTCAAGGCGGTGCCCGCCACCGCGGTCATCACCGAGGTCAAGTTCGGCGAGCCCCCGGCCGCCCGACTGTGGCGGGAGAACGC
>NZ_JAINFC010000037.1 GCF_020740835.1 Streptomyces sp. UNOC14_S4 | reverse complement strand
GGGCGGGCCCCCTGGGATCAGCCCTTGTCGTTCAGCATGCCCTTGACGCGGGTGCGGACGTCCTCGGTGTCGAGGCCGCGGATGGTCAGGGTGGTGCGGCGGCGCAGGACGTCGTCGACCGTCTCGGCCCACTCGTGGTCGCGGGCGTAGGCGACCTGGGCCCAGATCTCCGGGCCGTCGGGGTGGATGCGCTCGCCGAGCTCCGGGTTCTCGTTGACCATGCGGGCGATGTCGAAGGACAGCGAGCCGTAGTGGGTGGCGAGGTGGCGGGCGGTGAGCGGGTCCATGCGGCTGCCCGGCTCGCGGTCGAAGAGCAGGCGGTGGGCGACCGCGTTGGGGTTGGCGACACCCGGCAGCGGGGTGCGGCGGACCAGGCTGGAGACGGGCTCCATGTCCTCGGTCAGCGGGCTGCCCGGCACCTTGGCGAGCTTGGCCATCACGGTGCGGCCGATGTGGCGGTAGGTGGTCCACTTGCCGCCCGCGACGGAGAGCATGCCGCCCTTGCCCTCGGTGACGACCGTCTCGCGCTTGGCCTGGGCCACGTCACCGGGGCCGCCGGGGAGCACGCGCAGGCCCGCGAAGGCGTACGTCATCAGGTCGCGGTCGAGGTCCGCGTCCTGGATGGAGAAGGCGGCCTCGTCCAGGATCTGCTGGATGTCGGCCTCGGTGGCGCGCACGTCCGCCGGGTCGCCCTCGTACTGGGTGTCGGTGGTGCCGAGGAGGAGCTGGTCCTCCCACGGCAGGGCGAAGGTGATGCGGTACTTGTCGATCGGGGTGGCCATGGCGGCCTTCCACGGCGACTTGCGCTTCATCACGATGTGCGCGCCCTTGGAGAGGCGGATCGACGGCGCGGCGCCCTTGTCTTCCAGCGTGCGCAGGTGGTCCACCCACGGGCCGGTGGCGTTGAGGACGACGCGCGCGTCGATACCGAACTCCGTACCGTCCGTACGGTCCTTGAGCTCGGCGCCGGTCACCTTGCCGTGCGTGAAGCGCAGGCCGGTGACCTCGGCGTGGTTGAGGACGACCGCGCCGGACTCGACGGCCGCGCGGACCGTCATGATGGCAACGCGGGAGTCGTTCATCTGGTGGTCGTAGTAGACCGCGACGGCCTTGAGGTTGTCCGTGCGCAGACCGGGGTTGTCGGCCTTGGCCTTGGCCGGGGTGATCACCTTGCCGACGCCGTCGCCGAAGGCGGACAGCGCGGAGTAGGCGAAGACACCGGCGCCCAGCTTGGCGGCGCCGACCGGGCCGCCCTTGTAGACCGGCAGGTAGAAGGTGAGCGGGTTGACCAGGTGCGGGGCCACGTCCTTGGCCAGCACCCGGCGCTCGTGGTGGTTCTCCGCGACCAGCTTGACCGCGCCGGTCTGCAGGTAGCGCAGACCGCCGTGGACGAGCTTGGAGGAGGCGGAGGAGGTGGCGCCGGCGAAGTCGCCGGCGTCCACCATGGCGACCCGCAGTCCGGACTGCGCGGCGTGCCAGGCCACGGAGGTGCCCAGGATGCCGCCACCGATCACCAGGAGGTCGTATGTCGCGTTCGACAGCCGTTCCCGGGTTTCGGCACGGCCGGGGTTGTTGCCGGCGGCCGGGCGCGTTCCCAGGGTCGGAACGCTCTGCGGGGTAGTCATGATTGCTCCTCGTCAGCTCTCGTCGTCGATCCAGCCCATGGTCCGCTCGACGGCCTTGAGCCAGTTCTTGTACTCGCGGTCACGCGTGTCCGTGTCCATGCGGGGGGTCCACTCGGCGGCCCGGCGCCAGTTGGCGCGCAGCGCGTCGGTGTCCGGCCAGAAGCCGACGGCCAGGCCGGCGGCGTAGGCAGCGCCGAGGCAGGTGGTCTCGGCGACCATCGGACGCACCACGGGCGCGTCCAGGAAGTCCGAGAGGGTCTGCATCAGCAAGTTGTTGGAGGTCATGCCGCCGTCGACCTTGAGTGCGGTCAGCTCGACGCCGGAGTCCTTGGTCATGGCGTCGGTGATCTCGCGGGTCTGCCAGGCGGTGGCCTCGAGCACGGCGCGGGCGATGTGCGCCTTGGTGACGTAGCGGGTCAGGCCCGCGATCACACCGCGCGCGTCCGAGCGCCAGTAGGGGGCGAACAGGCCGGAGAAGGCCGGCACGAAGTAGGCGCCGCCGTTGTCCTCGACGGAGCTGGCGAGCGTCTCGATCTCCGCGGCGGACTTGATCAGGCCCATCTGGTCGCGCATCCACTGCACGAGGGAGCCGGTGACGGCGATGGAGCCCTCGAGGGCGTAGACCGGCTTCTGGGAGCCGATGCGGTAGCCGACGGTGGTGAGCAGGCCGTTGTAGGACTGGACGGGCTCGTCACCGGTGTTCATCAGCATGAAGGTGCCGGTGCCGTAGGTGGACTTGGCCTCGCCCTGCTCGAAGCAGGTCTGGCCGAAGAGGGCCGCCTGCTGGTCGCCGAGCGCGGAGGCGACGGGCACGCCGTCGAGCGCGCCGCCCTTGGCGGTGCCGTAGACCTCGGCGGAGGAGCGGATCTCCGGCAGCACACCGGCCGGGATCTCCATGGAGGCCAGGATGCGCTCGTCCCACTCCAGCTTGCGGAGGTTCATCAGCATCGTGCGGGAGGCGTTGGTGACGTCGGTCACGTGGACGCCGCCGTTCACACCACCGGTGAGGTTCCAGATGACCCAGGAGTCCATGGTGCCGAAGAGGATCTCGCCGCGCTCGGCGCGCTCGCGCAGGCCCTCGACGTTGTCCAGCAGCCAGCGGACCTTCGGGCCGGAGAAGTAGGAGGCCAGCGGCAGGCCCGTCTCACGGCGGAAGCGGTCCTGGCCGACGTTGCGGCCGAGCTCCTTGCACAGGGCGTCGGTGCGGGTGTCCTGCCAGACGATGGCGTTGTGGACCGGCTGCCCGGTGTTCTTGTCCCACAGCAGCGTGGTCTCACGCTGGTTGGTGATACCGATCGCCTTGACATCGGCGGCGGTGATGCCCGCCTTCTCGACGGCGCCGGCCACGACCTGCTGGACGTTCTCCCAGATCTCGATCGCGTCGTGCTCGACCCAGCCCGGCTTCGGGAAGATCTGCTCGTGCTCCTTCTGGTCGACGGAGACGATGCGCCCGTCGCGGTCGAAGACGATGCAGCGGGAGGAGGTGGTGCCCTGGTCGATCGCCGCGATGAACGGGCCCTGGCCGTGGGTGCCGGTGGTGGTCATGTCTCGTGTGCTCCTGAAGTCTGTGAGGGTCTCGACGGGCTGCTAGAACGCCAGCTTGTGGAGGCCTGCGGCCAGCGCGGCACCGACGAGCGGGCCGGCGACCGGGATCCAGGCGTAGCCCCAGTCGGAGCCGCCCTTGTTCGGCAGCGGCAGCAGCGCGTGCACGATACGCGGACCGAGGTCGCGCGCGGGGTTGATCGCGTAACCCGTCGGGCCACCGAGCGAGAGGCCGATGCCGACGACGACGAACGCGGTCATCAGCACGCCGGTGCCGCTGACGCCGAGACCCTTGGTCTGACCCTGGGTGAGGATCGCGAGCACGAGCACCGCGGTGGCGATGATCTCGGTGGCGAGGTTCTGCACGACGTTGCGGACCTCGGGGCCCGTCGAGAAGATGCCCAGCACGGGACCGGCCTGCGGCGTGGCGGTCTGGTCGACCATGCCCTCACTGGGGTTGGCGGAGCCGACGATCTCCGGGTCGGTCAGGTGTGCCCGGAACTGACCGTAGTAGGTCACCCACACGAGCGTGGCGCCGATTATGGCGCCGAGCATCTGGGAGCCGATGTAGAGAGGTACGTCACTCCAGTCGACGCGGCCGTCGATGGCGAGGCCGAGAGTGACGGCCGGGTTGAGGTGGGCGCCGGAGCGGGCCGCGATGTACGCGCCCGTCAGAACGGCGAACCCCCAACCGAACGTGATGGCGACCCAGCCCGCGTTCTGCGCCTTCGAACGCTTCAGGGTGACGGCGGCGCACACGCCACCGCCGAGCAGGATGAGCACGGCGGTGCCGATGGTCTCACCGATGAAGATGTCGGAGCTGGACACCCGCGACTCCTTTGTCCTTCGTCCAGGGGAAGGCGAACCCCGGGTCCCTCCGGTGGTCCGCGCCCTCCGAGAGGGCTGTGATCGGCCCGCGGCAATGCCCACCATAGCGAATATTGTCGGTAGGTGTTCGACAATGCCGACCGATGAACGGCAGTTTTCTGCACGGTTAGGGGTGCGTCAAGGGTTTCGTGACCGAAAAGTCCGCACCAACGGGCCGAAAACACCCGATCGATACCAGCCAGTAACCGAACCGCGATCTGAGCGCCGCGCGGCTTGGCGGAAGTGACGGGGGAAGCGCCATCGTCGGGGGGCGCCCCATAGGGGCGCGGGGAACTGCGCGACCGGCCACACGCGGCCCCGCAGCCGCGCGCGGAGCGCAAGAGGCACCCCGGTAGGCGCCAGGCCCTACGGAAAGCCCTCACGGACCCGCACCCTTACGGGGCCGCTCAGAAGCGGCCCGCTCCCAGGTCCCGGGAGACCGCCCGGGCGCAGTCGCGGACGGCCGCCACCAGCTGGGGGCGCAGTTCACCGTTCTCGCACACGCGCTCCACGGCGCCGGTGATGCCGACCGCGCCCACCGGCATGCGGCGGCGGTCGTGGATGGGCGCCGCCACGGAGGCCACGCCCGCCCAGGTCTCCTCGACGTCGGAGGCCCAGCCCCGCGCCCGGGTGAGGTCGAGCACACTCTCGAAATCGGCGAGCCCGGTCACGGTGTGCGGGGTGAACGCCTCGCGCTCGGCCTCCGCCACCTCGCTGTGCGCCACCGGGTCGTAGGCGGACAGCACCTTGCCCAGGGCCGTGCTGTGCAGCGGCTGCATGGCGCCGACCTCCAGCACCTGACGGCTGTCGTCGGGCCGGAAGACGTGATGGATGATCAGCACGCCCTGCTGGTGGAGCACGCCCAGGTAGACACTCTCCCCGCTGGCGCGCGCCAGGTCGTCCGCCCAGACCAGCGCCCGCGCCCGCAGCTCGTGCACGTCCAGGTAGCTGTTGCCGAGCCGCAGCAGCTCGGCGCCGAGCTGGTAGCGCCCGGACGCGGGATCCTGCTCGACGAAGCCCTCCTGCTGGAGGGTCCGCAGAATGCCGTGCGCGGTCCCCTTCGCGAGTCCCAGCGCGGAGGCCACGTCCGACAGCCCCAGCCGTCGCTCGCCCCCCGCGAGCAGCCGCAGCATCGCCGCCGCTCGTTCGAGCGACTGGATGGTTCGTGCCATCGCGCAACCTCCTCACATGCCGTTCGGCAATGCTGAACACTATCGGCCGATGCCGACCAAGAGATAGCGGACAGCGGCGCGCTCCATGATCGCTGATTCTGCACACACGCCCTGGTCAGACCCCGAACGGACCGTGATCGCCGCCGTATCGAGGGGTGGGACCCCTCTACCGACAACGGGGCCGCCAGCTACGCTGACGGCGTACGTCTTCTACCGGAAGGCGTAAAGCCGACAGCCGTCGCACACCCGGGAGCACTTCCATGGCCTCGTTCACGCCATCGACCGTACGCACCGCCCGAGCCTCCGCACTGCGGGAGGCGCTCGCCTCCCGGGTCGTGGTGGCCGACGGGGCCATGGGCACGATGCTCCAGGCGCAGGATCCGAGCCTCGACGACTTCCAGCAGCTGGAGGGCTGCAACGAGGTCCTCAACGTCACCCGCCCCGACATCGTGCGCTCCGTCCACGAGGCGTACTTCTCCGTCGGCGTCGACTGCGTGGAGACCAACACCTTCGGCGCGAACCTCTCGGCCCTCGGCGAGTACGACGTCGCCCACCGCATCCTCGAACTGTCCGAGGCGGGTGCCCGTATCGCCCGCGAGGTCGCCGACGAGTTCGCCGCCCGCGACGGCCGCACCCGCTGGGTGCTGGGTTCCGTCGGGCCGGGCACCAAGCTGCCGACGCTGGGTCACATCGGGTACGGCCAGGTGCGCGACGCCTACCAGCAGAACGTCGAGGGCCTGATCGCCGGGGGCGCCGACGCGATCCTGGTGGAGACCACCCAGGACCTGCTGCAGACCAAGGCCTCGTGCATCGGCGCCCGGCGCGCGATGGCGGCGGCCGGGCTCGAACTGCCGCTGCTCGTCCAGGTCACCGTCGAGACCACCGGCACCATGCTGCTCGGCTCCGAGATCGGCGCCGCGCTCACCGCCCTGGAGCCGCTCGGCATCGACATGATCGGGCTGAACTGCGCCACCGGCCCCGCGGAGATGAGCGAGCACCTGCGCCACCTCTCCCGGCACGCCCGCATCCGCGTCTCCGCGATGCCCAACGCCGGCCTGCCGGTCCTGGGCAAGGACGGCGCGCACTACCCCCTCTCCCCCGCCGAGCTCGCGGACGCCCACGAGACCTTCGTGCGGGAGTACGGCCTGTCCCTGGTCGGCGGCTGCTGCGGCACGACGCCCGAGCACCTGCGCCAGGTCGTCGAGCGCGTCCGGGACCTCACGCCCACTCCGCGCGACCCGCGTCCGGAACCCGGTGCCGCCTCGCTCTACCAGACCGTGCCGTTCCGCCAGGACACCTCGTACCTGGCGATCGGCGAGCGCACCAACGCCAACGGCTCGAAGAAGTTCCGCGACGCCATGCTGGAAGGCCGCTGGGACGACTGCGTGGAGATGGCCCGGGACCAGATCCGCGAGGGCGCGCACATGCTCGACCTGTGCGTGGACTACGTGGGGCGGGACGGCGTCGCCGACATGGAGGAGCTGGCCGGGCGCTTCGCCACCGCCTCCACCCTGCCGATCGTGCTGGACTCCACCGAGGTCGACGTCATCCGCGCCGGCCTGGAGAAGCTCGGCGGCCGCGCGGTGATCAACTCGGTGAACTACGAGGACGGCGACGGCCCCGACTCCCGCTTCGCCAAGGTCACCCGCCTCGCGCGGGAGCACGGCGCCGCGCTGATCGCGCTGACCATCGACGAGCAGGGCCAGGCCCGTACGGTCGAGAAGAAGGTCGGGATCGCCGAGCGGCTGATCGCCGACCTGACGGGCAACTGGGGCATCCATGAGGAGGACATCCTCATCGACACCCTCACCTTCACCATCTGCACCGGCCAGGAGGAGTCCCGCAAGGACGGCATCGCCACCATCGAGGCGATCCGCGAACTCAAGCGCCGCCACCCGAAGGTGCAGACGACGCTGGGCCTGTCCAATATCTCCTTCGGTCTCAACCCGGCCGCCCGCATCCTGCTGAACTCCGTCTTCCTGGACGAGTGCGTCAAGGCGGGCCTCGACTCGGCGATCGTGCACGCCTCGAAGATCCTGCCGATCGCCCGCTTCGACGAGGAACAGGTCACGACCGCCCTCGACCTGATCCACGACCGCCGCAGCGAGGGCTACGACCCGCTGCAGAAGCTGATGGAGCTCTTCGAGGGCGCCACCGCGAAGTCGCTCAAGGCGGGCAAGGCCGAGGAACTGGCCGCCCTGCCGCTGGAGGAACGGCTCAAGCGCCGGATCATCGACGGCGAGCGCAACGGCCTGGAGGCCGACCTGGACGAGGCGCTGCGCGAGCGCCCCGCCCTCGACATCGTCAACGACACCCTGCTCGAAGGCATGAAGGTGGTCGGCGAACTCTTCGGCTCGGGCCAGATGCAGCTGCCCTTCGTCCTCCAGTCCGCGGAGGTCATGAAGACGGCCGTCGCCCACCTCGAACCGCACATGGAGAAGAGCGACGCCGAGGGCAAGGGCACGATCGTGCTGGCCACCGTCCGCGGCGACGTCCACGACATCGGCAAGAACCTCGTCGACATCATCCTCTCCAACAACGGCTACAACGTCGTCAACCTCGGCATCAAGCAGCCCGTCTCGGCGATCCTGGAGGCCGCTGAGGAGCACCGCGCGGACGTCATCGGGATGTCCGGCCTCCTGGTGAAGTCCACCGTGATCATGAAGGAGAACCTGGAGGAGCTGAACCAGCGCAGGCTGGCGGCGACCTACCCAGTGATCCTCGGCGGCGCCGCGCTCACCCGCGCCTACGTCGAGCAGGACCTGCACGAGATCTACGAGGGCGAGGTCCGCTACGCCCGCGACGCGTTCGAGGGCCTGCGGCTGATGGACGCGCTCGTCGCCGTCAAGCGGGGCGTGCCGGGGGCGACGCTGCCGGAGCTCAAGCAGCGCCGCGTCCCGAAGCGGGAGGCCGCGGTGGTGCCCGACGAACCGGCCCAGGGCTCCGTCCGCTCCGACGTCGCGACCGACAACCCCGTGCCCACGCCGCCCTTCTGGGGCACCCGCGTCGTCAAGGGCATCGGCCTGAAGGACTACGCGTCCTGGCTGGACGAGGGCGCGCTCTTCAAGGGCCAGTGGGGCCTGAAGCAGGCCCGCGCGGGCGGCCCGAGCTACGAGGATCTGGTGGAGACGGAAGGCCGCCCGCGCCTGCGCGGCTGGCTCGACAAACTCCACACGGACAACCTGCTGGAGGCGGCCGTCGTCTACGGCTACTTCCCCTGCGTCTCCAAGGGCGACGACCTGATCCTCCTGCACGAGGACGGCACCGAGCGCACCCGCTTCACCTTCCCGCGCCAGCGCCGCGGCCGCCGCCTGTGCCTCGCGGACTTCTTCCGCCCGGAGGAATCCGGCGAGACGGACGTCGTGGGCCTCCAGGTCGTCACGGTCGGCTCCCGCATCGGCGAGGCCACGGCGGAGCTCTTCGCCTCCGACTCCTACCGCGACTACCTCGAACTGCACGGCCTGTCCGTCCAGCTGGCCGAGGCCCTCGCCGAGTACTGGCACGCCCGCGTCCGCTCCGAACTGGGCTTCGGCGCCGAGGACCCCGCCGACGTCGAGGACATGTTCGCCCTCAAGTACCGCGGCGCCCGCTTCTCCCTCGGCTACGGCGCCTGCCCCGACCTGGAGGACCGCGCCAAGATCGCCGCCCTCCTGGAGCCGGAGCGCATCGGCGTCCACCTCTCGGAGGAGTTCCAGCTGCATCCGGAGCAGTCGACGGACGCGATCGTGATCCACCATCCGGAGGCGAAGTACTTCAACGCGCGGTAGCGCGGTGAAGCCAGGCCGGGGGCCCGGGGGTCGTCCCCCGGGAAAGCACAGCAACGCGCGGTGACGGCTGGGGGCCGGGGGTTCCCGGCCCCCAGGCCCTGGCATCAGGGCTGGGCCTCCAACGCGTCGAGGGCACGGGCCCAGGGGTACGCCGCGAGCCGCTCACCGCCCGTGCCCGGCGGGTGGGGCGCCCACTCGCCCTCGGCGGCGGCAGGGGTGGCGATGACGCGGACGTCCCAGCCACGGTCCGTGGCGGCGGTCACGAGAGCCCCGCCCGAAGCGGACGGGGCGGGGGTGCGGCAACGTCAGTAGCTTTCGTGTGGGAAACCGAGCAGATGCCGAAACCTGGCGTTGCTCGGCTCAGCATCCCGCTCGCCGATCGTTGCTGTCCAATCTCGGCATGTGACGTGCACGAATGCCTCAACCGACTTCGGGTCGGCGTGCCGCCAACTGGCGAACCCGCCGAGCCAGGTCAGTGCGTCGGCCGGTGACTGCCCGCACTCCATGAGCCGCACGGCTGTGCACGCCGGGTCGACCCACGCGGGGCCGGTCGCGGGCATGGCCCAGTCCACGATGTAGGCGACGCCATCGCCGTTACCGATCATGATGTTGTGCGGATTCGTGTCGGTGTGGAGCAAGCTGGTCCCGCTCAGGCATTCGGCGTCGCCGGGCAGCAGGTGCGCCGCATACCGGTCGGCGAGGGGTGGAGCGGCGAAGCCGGAAGCGCTGAACGTCTGCATGCGTCGCAGAGCGTCCGCGACGGCGGCCAGGTCATTCGACCCGGGCCCCAGGTCGACGTGTCTGCCGTCGATGTGGGCGAAGGCGAGGCAGGACCATCCGCCATCCCGGAAGCGGTGGAGGAGAAGGGGACCGACTCCCCGCACCGCTTCGTTGACACGCGCTTCCCAGCCGAGTGCCGCGACGGCTTTGGCGTCGGCCTCGCGCACTCCCTTGAAGAACAGACGCCCGTCGCGCTCCGTGTCCAGCACGAGTGCCGCGACGCAGTTGAGACCTTCGGCCACGGTCTTTGAAGAAGTCACCCGCCCCGTGTGCGCCTCCACCACGCTGCGCAGCGCGGCGGGGAGTTCTTCCCATCCGACTCGCTCAACCACGTGTGTTCTCCTCATGATGCCTTCTCATGCCCGGTCGGGGTACCGGCAGGACCTGCCGGTACCCCTCCAACTCTCCAGCCTCAGGACTGTGTCGCGCCGCACTTACGGCAGCGGTCGGCGCCGCTCCACTTCACCCATTCGTGGTCGCAGTCGTCTGCCTTCACTATGCGCCTCATGACGAACTCCCCTCGAATCACTCGTGGTTGTACTTACTGACCCACCTGGCTGACCACGTCACGCAGACCATCAGGCGGACACGTGGGCCTGCTCCTCCGGGTATCGGGGGATGCGCCACCGAAGGGGCAGGGGCTTGGGGGCCACCCGACGGGCTGGTGGTCGGCACAGCCTGCCGGGCGTTATCCCGCCCCTGGAACCTGAGGAGCTCCGCCCCAGGGGCCCGGCGGGATTCTCGCAGTGGTCTCTTGCGGGGCCCCGGCCCGCATATCACCGGGCCGAGGCCTCTATTCCCTCACCGCCTGCGCGGCACCCCAGTGAAGGGGCGGACGGACACGGCGACAACTCGTCAGCCATCGTGGCGCTACCCGTCGGGGGTCTGGAACCTGCCTCTGCCGGGTCCTCGGGGAACGTCCGGCAGAGAACAGGGGATATGGGCCCGCAGTCGTTACGGCCGCCTTCGGCGGTTCGCGAACGCGTTCTTGACCGAAAGCTCTTCCTGGACGGTGGCCCGGCGGAAGAGCGTGGTGTTCCGGCGCGTCTCCTCACCGGGCACGCACAGGATCAGCTCTTCGCCGTCCCAGCCGCAGACCTCGCCGGCGACGGGGGCGCCGGACGACGCGTCTACGGCGATGTCACCGAGGTCGGGCACCCATTCCGGGACGCCGGGCGGCACGACTCCCGCGTAGACGGCCCCACCGACCCAGGTCAGGTGCCGCCGAGCGGAGTCCCCTCGGGGCTCGTCCTCACCCTTCGACGGTCCGGTCCTCTTCTCCACGACGGTGTACGGGCCGACATCGAAGGCCTCACTGGGAAACCTACCGGACGCCCGATCGACCGGTGCCCCACTGCCCATGCCGGGCTGCTCTTGCCTATGCTGCTGCATGACTGCCTGCTCCGTTCAGGTGGTCCATGCCCCCGGGCCGCGCGGCACGCGGTTGCGGGGGTCCCTCATGGCGAAACACGCTAGGAGCAGGCAGACGCTCTGTCGTGGGTACTTTCGAACCCCACGTGGCGAAAGTACCCAGCGTGATCGTTCAGAGCGGGAGACGCACCGAAGTTGCCAGGTCGCGCATCTCCTGTGTCAGCTTGCGGCGATCTTGAATCACCCGTCCGAGGATGTCACGGGCGAACGGCTGGTTCGGCAACCACTCAGGAGCGCTCCGGTTGATCTGTGCCAACTTCTCCATACTCGCGCTGTAGTTGCCGGTCCGTGCGTGGGCGTCGGACACATCGAGTAGGTGGCGGTTCCAGTCGCTCGACGTCATCTCAACCCGGTACCGCGGACTCCTCGACTTCGCGATCCTCGACACCCTGTCGCCGATACGAAGAACCCCCTGGTGTTGCCCGACGATGCCGGAGTTCTCAGCGGACTTGATGAGGACTGTCACGGGCCCGAACGTCGAGTTGCTGATGGTCGGCGGGAATCGGAACTCCCGCCCCAACGCCTCGGCGGTAGCGCGGGCATACCTCATGGCGTCCTCGGCTTCCCCAGGCCGATTGTCCCGAATCGCCGCCCCGGACAGCCGAAGCAGCATCGTGCCCCACAGCGACAGTTCCACAGGAGTCGCCCTGGTCACCCGCACGGGTTCCAAGTCGTCGGCCCACTGAGTAGCCAGCTCCCGGGCCTTCGAAAGCTTGCCCTGGCGGAGCAGAAGCCAGCACATGTAATCCACCGTTACGGCGGCCTGGACTCGGTCTGTGGCCTCGTCCACAGCCCGGCTGAGGGCGTCCTCGGCAGCGTTGAACTGACGAGTGTGGATCAGCAGCCACCCAACGCGCTGAAGGGCCCGAACTCGAAGTTCCCGACCATCCGACCCGAGGGCGTCAGCATCCCGAAGCAGCGCGGGGAGGACAGTAGCGAGGTCTTGGTATCGGTCTTGGGCGACGAGTAGTGCCAGGCCGTCAAGGGCTTCGGACACTCCTTCTGCAGTCGGGACATCGTCGTCGTCCCCCAAGAGTGCTACCGGCGCGTTGAGCGCCTTCTTCACTCCCTCCCACGGCTCCGACATCTCGTCCGGTGACTCGTCCCGGTCTCCGCACAGGGACGTTGTCGGGACACGGAGGGCTGTTGCGAACTTTCGCCATGTCTCCATCCGGGCTCCCTCCGCCTCGTCCTGCTCTAGGCGTCGGATGGTGGAGACGGACACCCCTGAGGCTTCAGCCAGCTCTTTCTGAGTCAGGTCACGCAGCTTACGGACTTTCTTGAGTCGTTCACCAGCGCTCGTCGTCATAGCACGAGCGTACGCCCGACAACAACCCTCCGCCGAGCCGGTGTTCCTCCCTGAGGGTGACAGAGGTGAGGGGCACGGAAGGACAGGAACCCAACCCATGCAGCCGGGGGCATGTTGCTGTCAGGCATGCTTACACCGCTTACGCGACGTACGGGCAGAGCTGTCCGTAGTCGCACGTAGTGACCAGCTCTCTCCGCCACCCACGTCCCCAACGCCGGCCAGAGCGCCGACAACATGAAGTCACAGCGGGCCGCGCTGGCCTACGCCGACGAACACCTCGGCCGCCTGATAACACCCTGACGGCGGAGGCCCCATGGCTGATCATCATGTGGCCCTGGCATCAGGGCCGGGCGTCCAACGCGTCGAGGGCACGGGCCCAGGGGTACGCCGCGAGCCGCTCACCGCCCGTGCCCGGCGGGTGGGGCGCCCACTCGCCCTCCCCATGCAGCACCCGAACCCCGCTGTCGCGCAGCGTCCGCACGGCACGCCGCGTGGCGGGGTGGGAGTCCAGAGCCGTCGACCAGAACGGCAGGGCGACCACCGGCAGCCCGAGCCCGACGGCCTCGGCGACCAGCCCGAGGGCATAGGTGTCCGCGATCCCGGCCGCCCACTTGTTGACCGTGTTCATCGTCATCGGCGCGACGACCACGGCGTCCGCGGGCGGGTTGCGCTTCTCCTCGCCGGAGCGGCGCCATGTGCTGCGTACGGGGCGGCCGGAGGCGGCTTCGAGGGCGGGCCGGTCGATGAACTCGCCGTCAACAGCAGCGGGCGTGGCGATGACGCAGACGTCCCAGCCGCGGTCCGTGGCGGCGGTGACGAGCCGCACGGCGTCCTTGGCGGGGCCTGCGGCGCAGATGACGAGGTACAGGACGGGGCGGGGGCTCATCATGCCTGGCGCGCCGCGCCATCGGGCCAGATGACATCGACCGGCAGGCCGGCCTGCCGCGCCTGGACGACGACGTCCGCCGTACCGCCGCCCTTGCCTGACGGAGGCTCCCCATTCCATACGGCGACGATGCGGTCCGCGCGGTCCAGCAGTACCTGGTTGGCGGCCTCGTATGCCTCCCTGTTCGCCGTCTTATGCGGCATCACGAGCACTTCGTGCGCTGCCGCGACGAGACGGTCGAAGAGGGGGGCATGGTCGGGCTTCACCTTCGTCCGCCGATAGTCCTGGGACGGCAGAACGACGATCAGTCGGCCGCCCGCTTCGATGAGCGCTTCGGCGAACAGGCTGTCCGAGCCGCGGGCGATGCAGGAAAGACCGGTCAGCTTTCCTCCCGCATACCTCTGGAGCATCGCGCGCAACGCGGAGCGTACGAGCCCGACGGTCGTCTCGGTGAGGTCCATGTGCCCGGTCACGGCAATGGTCGTCACGTCCGGTTTCTCCCTCGTCAGCTGGACAACAAGGCGCGGATCCTATCGCGTACTTCCCGCAGTGACGGGGATACACCGCACCCGACGGTGTAGGGGTAAAGAACACCGAATTGGGCACGCACGCGCCCGGACTGTGTGAACTGCGCGGCGTCGATCGCGCGGTGCGTCTGGGCGACGGCCCCGGTCACGTCGCCCATGAGGAAATGACACTCCGCGAGCCCGATCCAGTCCAGCGCGTGGCTGCGTCCGGCTTCCCGCCCCCGCCGAGTGAGCGCGGTACGAATGTCTTCAGCGGCGGCTTCGGCGTGGGTGTTCGCGTTCTGTCGCACAAGGTCGAGGAGCCGACCGCCTGTGACACCCGCCAGCTCGGCCTCATCGAAATATGAGATCCAATAAGGCTCTTGGTCCGGCCCGTCGGCCCATATCTGATGGGAGGAGTGAAGCACGCCATGTGGTGGCCGCTTCCGCTCGGCACGGGCGAGCGGCTCCACGGGGTGCCCGGCGTCACCCCGTATCCCTGCGGCGCGGAGATCCTCGCTCCTCCCGTCGGCAAGTACGCCGGTGACTGTGTCTGGGTGCTCCCCGACGGGGAGCGGTGGAGAACCCTCACGTCCGCCGACGAGCTCCACCACGCCCTCGTTCCGGAGACCGTGCCGTGCCCGTGATCCGTCCCGTGCCGACACACATCACCGCCGAGTGCCGCAGCGGCTCGCACGGTCGCTGTGCCGGTACCACCGACATCCGCCGTGTCGGTACGCCACCGCGCGGAGCCTCCTTCGAAACGCTCCGCTGCGCCTGTCCCTGCGGCCACCTGCACCACGAGGACGAGACAGAGTGATGCCGACGTCCGGTCAGTCCCCCGCCTCGTTCACATGCGGCTCCACCAGTTCCTCGTACGCCGTCACCACGTCACCCGCCAGCAGGGTCGTGATCTCCTCGCGGGTCGGGGTGCGGCCCGTCTCCAGGGCGGTGGCGAGGCGGAGGTCGCGGGCCGCGGAGGCCTTCTGGCAGAGTTCGCGGGCGAAGCGGCCGTTGCCGAGAGTCTCGCCGAGACCGTGGCCGAGGGCTTCTGTGAAGCACTCGGCGAGGGCGGCCCGGCCGTCCGGGCTCACCGTGTCGCCCTGCTGCGCCACGAGGGACTCGGCGATGAGCACGAGTTCCTCCGCCGAGTAGGAGGGGAAGTCCACCCGGGTGGTGAAGCGCGAGGCCAGGCCGGGGTTGGTGGCGAGGAGGTCGGACATCTCCTTGCGGTAGCCCGCGAGGACCACCACGAGCCGGCCGCGGTCGTCCTCGGCGCGCTTGAGAAGCACCTGCACGGCCTCCGCGCCGAACGCGTCGCCGCCGTCGTGGCCGCTGTTGGCCAGGGCGTAGGCCTCGTCGATGAACAGCACGCCGTCCAGGGCGGAGTCGACGACCTCCGTCGTCTTGATCGCGGTCGCGCCCAGGTACTGGCCGACCAGGTCCACGCGCTGCGCCTCGACCACGTGCCCGCGGCTGAGCAGTCCGAGTCCGGCGAAGACCTTGCCGATGATGCGGGCGACGGTGGTCTTGCCCGTACCCGGTGGGCCCGCGAAGACGAAGTGCCGCGGGCGGGCGGCGGCCGGAAGGCCTTGTTCCTCGCGCAGCCCCGCCATGCGCAACTGCGCGATGAGCGTGCGGACCTGATGCTTCACCGGCTCCAGACCGATCATGGCGTCCAGCGCCTGCTGTGCCTCGGCGAGGAGTACGGCACGGGCCTCGTCGGTCAGGGGACCGCCGTCGTCGGCATCCGTGGCCTCCGGCGCGCCGCTCAGCTCCCGGACCGCCTCGGCCACGTCGTGGAGCTCCGGGTCGAGGCGCAGGGCGTGCCGATAGTGCTTCAGCGCCTCGTCCGGGTCGTCGAGCCCTTCGTGAGCGGTGCCGCGGAGGGCGGCCACCTCCGCCTCGAAGGCGTCGAGGCCGGTGTACCGCGGCAGCGGCGCGAGCACGTCCAGGGCCTCGGCGAACCGGGAGGTGCAGACGAGGGCCGTGGCCGCGTAGAGGTCCGCCTCGTCGGCGAGGGGACTGTCCCGCTGGACGGCACCGGTCCAGGAGAGCGCGTCGTCCCACTCCTTGACGCACACCGCGAGCCGGGCGCGCAGGAACTGGACCGAGTCGTTCTCGAACGGCGCCCGGTCCAGCGCCTCCGCCGCCTCCTCGTACTCCCTGTCCCGCAGCATGCCCGCCACGGTGGCCAGCCACAGGTCGTCCGCGGCCACGAGCTGCGCCTGGACGTAGTCGCCTATGGAGAACCAGGACGACAGCTCCGCCCCGAACTTCTCCCGCAGCGCCCCCAGGGTGTCCACGTGCTCGACGAGGGCGTCGAACGCCTCCTCCTCCCGCCACCCCGTGGCGTGCAGCCCCAGCCAGGCGTCGGCGGCGGTGGGGTCGTGCGCCACGGCCTCCTCGAAGAACGCCGCGGCCCCCTCCGGGTCGTCCCGCCCCCACAACGCCACACCCTGGTTCCAGGCCCGCTCGGCCTTCCTCACGGAACGCCGGTCGTCGAAAGCATCCAGCACAACCTTCTCCCCACTCGCATCAGACCCGACCCGCCGGAACGGGCAGCCGACCAGGTCATGATCATCCCAGGGGTGTACGGGGCGGGGCGAGCGTCGCGGCGCGTTTTGCCAGGTCGGATCGTGTCGTCAGGTCGGATCGTGTCGCCGGGTCGGATCGTGTCGCCGGGTCGGATCGTGGCAAGGTCCGGCCGGGACGGCGGGATTGCTAAGAGCCGGGCCTCCGGTCCCGCAAGAGCCCCAGCAGCCCCAGCACCCCCGCCATCAGCACCAGATGGAAGACCGTCGTCACCCCCAGCGCATGGGCGTACGCCGTGGCGTCGCCCTCGGCGGCCCCGCCCAGGGTGCCGAAGTAGAGGACTCCCGTCACCGCCACGCCCAGGGCGCCGCCCACCTGTTGGGCCGTGGCGAGGACGCCCGAGGCGGTGCCCGCCTCGGAGGGGGTGACGCGGGAGAGGACGGTGCCCAGGAGCGGGGGGACGAGGGGGCCGTTGCCCGCGCCGATCGGGAGGAGGGTGACCGCGAGTTCCCAGGGGCGCGGCGGGGAGCCCGCCGCCGCGAAGGCGATCACCGCCGCGTAGCCCGCCGCCGTGACGAGCGCGCCCGCGCGCAGCGTGCGCAGGCCGAAGCGGGCGAGCCTGCCCGACAGGAGGTTGGTGGCGAAGAAGGCGACGGCGAAGGGGAGATAGACGACCGCGGCGCCCAGCGCGCTCGCGCCCAGGCCGTCCTGGAGGGTCAGCGAGAGGACGAGGAAGCAGGAGTTGATGCCCGCGTAGGTGACGACGACCAGGCACGTGCCCACGGCGAAGGGCCGTTCCCGCAGCAGCCGCGGCCGGACGAGCGGCGAGCCGCCGCGGGCCTCCGTCCGGCGTTCGACGGCGAGGAAGGCGGCGAAGGCGGGCACGGCGGCGGCCAGGCTCAGCCAGGTCCACCAGGGCCAGCCCCGCTCGCGCCCCTCGATCAGCGGGACGACGAGCAGGAACAGCGCCCCGGTCAGCACGGCCGCCCCGCCCGGGTCGAGACGCCGGGCCCCGGGCGCCCGCGACTCCGGCACGTACGCGGCGGTGAGCGCCAGGGCGAGCAGCCCGACCGGCACGTTGACCCAGAAGACGGGCCGCCAGGAGGAGCCGAAGAGGTGCGCGGCGACCAGGACGCCGCCGAGCAGCTGGCCCGCCGAGCCCGAGATGCCGATCACGGCACCGAGCGCGCCCAGGGCCTGCGGCCGCCGCGCGGCCGGGACGAGGACCTGGATCATCGACAGCACCTGCGGGAACAGCGCGGCCGCGCCCACGCCCTGTGCCATCCGGGCGGCGATCAGGGCCCCCGCGCCGGGTGCCGTCGCGCACGCCACGGACGCGAGGGTGAAGAGCGCCGTGCCCGCCATGAACATCCGCTTGCGGCCGAAGAGGTCGCCGAGCCGCGCGGCCGTGATGAGCGCGATCGCGTAGGTGAGCTGGTACCCGGCGAGCACGAGCTGGACGTCGGCGGCGGACGCGTGCAGGTCGGAGCGGATCGCGGGGGCCGCGACGAGCACGATGAACGTGTCGAGCACGGCCATGAACGCCCCGGTGAGCATCACGGACACGGCCCGCCAGGGCACCGCTTCGGCGTCCTCGGCCGCGGGGCGGCGTTCGGGGAGTACGGCTGGGGTCTGTGTCATGACCCGATGCTCCGGCGATCATGTCCGGGCCTACAGTGACGACTTATGCTGGTATCCGGACCACCCCGAAAACTTTCAGACACCCGCGGAGCCGCCGAGGACGAGGCGCGCCGCCGGTCCCTCGCCGAGTTCCTGCGCTCGCGCCGCGAGCGGATCACCCCGCGCGACGTGGACCTCCCCGCGGGCCCGCGCCGCCGTACGCCCGGGCTGCGCCGCGAGGAGGTGGCCCTGCTCTCCGGTGTCAGCGTCACGTGGTACACGTGGCTGGAGCAGGCGCGCGCCATCACGGTGAGCAGGCAGGTGCTGGAGAGCCTCGCCCGTACGCTGCTGCTCGACGGCGCCGAGCGGCGGCACCTCTTCGCGCTGGCCGGGGAGCCGTATCCGGAGCAGGAACCCGCCGGCGGCCCCGGTCCCGCGCTCCAGCGGCTGGTGGACGCCCTCGACCCGCACCCCGCGTATCTGCTCGACGCCGACTGGAACCTGGTCGCGTGGAACCGCGCCGAGGCCGCGCTGATCGGCGACCCGGCACGGTTCCCGCCGGAGCGGCGCAACCTGCTGTGGCTGATGTTCACGGACCCGGCGCTCCGTACGCTCGCCGCCGACTGGCCGGGGCAGGCACGGCACCTGGTCGCCCAGTTCCGGTCGGACGCGGAGCGCCGCGTGGGCGAACCCGGGCCGGCGGCCCTCACGGACGGGCTGTGCGAGGCCAGCCCCGAGTTCCGTACGTGGTGGGAGGCGCACGACGTCACCGCCTTTGTCTCCACCCGGCGGGAGTTCCTGCACCCCGGCGTCGGCCGCCTGGTCTTCGACTACGTGAAGCTGGCGGCCCTGGACGCCCCGGGCGTCAAGCTCTTCGCCTGCATGCCCGCCGACGCGGAGACCGCCCGCAAGCTGCCGGAGCTGGCCGCGTACACGCCCTGACCGGCAGAGTCGCCCGGTTGGCCCTTTCCGCCGTGCGGCACGGCGGGTCCGCACGCGCAATGGACAGGGAGATGTCCGAGCACGTCAAGCACGCGTGGGACCGGCGGCACTTCCTCGGCGCGGTGGCCGGGGCGGGGGCGGGCGCGGTCCTCGCGGGCTGCTCGGAGGACGACGGCTCGCGACGGCGGGCCGACGGCGCCGCGTGGTCCGTCGCGGCCGAGAACGCACAAGCGGGCGACCGCGATTGGGCGCTGCGGCCGCGCGGCGCCGACCGGGCGGTGGAGGGCTTCGCGGACCGGGTGAGCGTGCTCCCCGGCGAGCCGTTGCGGCTGTATGTGTCCACCACCGCCGCGGAGTTCCGCGCGGAGGCGTTCCGGATGGGCTGGTACGGCGGCGCCCAGGCCCGCAAGGTGTGGGCCTCGGAGGCGATACGCGGCGGCACCCAGCCGATGCCCGGCGGCGCCGTCGGCCCGACCCGTACGGTCACGGCCGCGTGGCACCCGTCGGCGGAGGTACCGACGCGGGGCTGGCCGGAGGGCGCCTACCTGATCCGGCTGACCGCCGCGTCCGGGGAGCAGCGGTACGTACCGGTGACCGTGCGCTCCGCCCGTACGGAGGGAAAGCTGGTGCTGGTCAACGCGGTCGGCACCTGGCAGGCGTACAACACCTGGGGCGGGCACAGCCTCTACCACGGCCCCGGCGGCAAGGGGGACGACGCCGCGCGTTCGCTGGCGGTCAGCTGCGACCGCCCGTACGACGGCGACGGGGCGCCGCTGTTCACCACGTACGAACAGCCCGTCGTCGCCCTCGCCGAGCGGCTCGGGCTGCCGCTGGCCTACGTGACCTCGATGGACCTCGACCGCGACCCACTGCTGTTGCGGGGTGCGCGCGGGGTGGTCTCGCTCGGGCACGACGAGTACTGGACCCCAGCGATGCGCGACCGGGTCACGGCGGCCCGGGACGCGGGCACCAACCTCGCCTTCCTGGGAGCGAACGCCTGCTTCCGGCGCATCCGTCTGGAACGTACGGGCCTGGGCGACCGGCGGCTCGTCGTCTGCTACAAAACCGACTGGCCGCTGGACCCGATGTACGGCCGGGACGACGACGCCGTCACCACGGACTGGCGCGAACCCCCGGGCGCGCGGCCGGAGAACGCCCTGACGGGAACGTTCTACGAATCGAATCCGACGAGCGCCCCCTACGTCGTGGCCGACCCCGGGCACTGGCTCTTCGAGGGCACCGGCGCAGGCCGCGGCACGAGCTTCGCCAACCTGGTGGGCACCGAGTACGACCGGGTCGACGGCGGGGGGACCACCCCGCGCCCGCTGGAGATCATGGCCCACTCCCCGCTGGTGTGCCGGGGCGTGCGGTCCTTCGCCGACTCGGCGTACTACACGGTGAGCAGCGGGGCGGGGGTGTTCAGCACCGGGACGATGCGGTGGGTGGAGTCCCTGGTGGGCGACGGCGCGCACGGTATCCCGCCGGCCGCCGCGCGCTTCACGTCCCGGGTCACGGAGAACGTCCTGCGGGCCTTCGTGGAGTCCCCCGCGGGGCGGCACCGCCCGGCGTCGGACAACGTGGAGGCGTACCGCCCGTATGCGGGTGATCCCATCTGGGGTCACCGGGACTTGTGGTGACGGTGGGCCCCAGGGGTCGTTCACCGCCCGGCGGGCACGGTCTCCGCCTCCCCGCGCGGAGCCCGTTCCTCCGCGTCGGCCAGCCAGAAGAGAACGGGCGGCAGGCCGAGCTCGATCGCCGCCAGGACGATCTGGAACCAGTGCGGCCGACCGTGGACGGCGAACGAGATCACCCGTCCCACGCCGCCCAGCAGGAAGACGCCGGTCAGCCACCGCACCGCCTGGGCCGGGATGGGCCGTTGCCGGGCGGCCCGGAGCCAGGCCAGCCCGTAGCCGACGAAAATGGCCCCCATGAACCGGCCCCAGCTGTCGATCGTCGCACCCGCGGAACTCTCGCCGGGGATCGCCAGGTTGCCGACCACCACGTGTTCCATGCCGATCACCACGCAGGCCCAGCCCATCAGCTGTGCGAGTGCTCGAAGACCCCTTGCCATGATCCCTCCCGGATCGCCCGAGCGGAGCCTTAGTTGACATGCGTCTACTAGACTGGGTGTGCCAGTAGACACGTGTCAAGTAGTCTGCGTCCGTGCCTCCCCGCCGACGCCTCACCCCCGCCGACCGCCGCGCCCAGCTCCTCGCCGTCGGAGCACGGCTCTTCGCCGAACGCCCCTACGACGACGTGCTGATGGAGGAGGTCGCCACGGAGGCCGGCGTCTCCCGGGCCCTGCTCTACCGCCACTTCCCCGGCAAGAACGCCCTCTTCGCGGCCGTCTACCAGCAGGCGGCGGACCAACTGCTCGTCGAGACCCGGCTGGACCCCGCCGATTCCCTGGTGGAGCAGCTCGCCCAGGGCATGGACGTCCACCTCGACTACTTCATCGCCAACCGCAACGCCGTCCTGGCCGCGAACCGGGTGCTCGCGGGCGACCCGGTGGTCCAGTCGGTCCTGGCGAACGGGCTGGACGCCCTCCGCGCACGGCTGCTGGCCGTGGTCCCCCTGGCGGACGACGACACCCGCGAGGCCGTGTCCGCCGTCCTGAAGAGCTGGCTGGTCTTCGTCCAGGTCCTCTGCGTCGACTGGCTCACCAAGGAGACATGCACCCGCACGCAGCTCCGCGACACCTGCGTCGAAGCGCTCCTCGGAGGTCTACGGCCACTACTGGCCGACAGCCCCGCCAACGGGCGCCCCGCAAGGGGCGCGGGGCTGTGACATTGTGCGGCTCCGCCGCGCGGGCACGACCGCCTCGGGCCGCAGCCCCATAAGGGGCGCGGGGAACTGCGCGACAAGCCCCCACCGGCCCGCAGCCGACCGCGGGGCCAGGGGGCGTAGCCCCCTTCAAGGGGCGCGGGGAACTGCGCGGCCGGCCACAGACGACCGGTGGCCGCGCGCGAAGCGCAAGACGCACCCCAGTAGGCGCACCGGGGCACGGGGCACGGCCCCGGAAAAGTCCACATACCCCCAGCCCCAGTCCATGGCCAAAGCCCCGCGGCAAGCACTACGCACAAGCCCCATGAGACCACCCACACGCCTCAGAGCCGTCGCAGTCACAGCCGCGCTGCTCGCCGCACTCGTCGCACCCGCGGCGAACGCGGCCGACACACCCCCACCCACCCGCACGACCGTCGGCGACGTCACCGCCTTCCACCCCGACGACGACGGCAACGGCGACGGCTCCACGTACCGCCTCTCCGCAGGCACGGCGGAAGCCCGCGTCACCTTCGTCACCGCCGACACCTTCCGTATCGAGCTCGCCCCCGACGGCACCTTCACCGACCCCACCGGCAAGGACATCGTCCTGCCCCAGGGCAGGAGCCCCCGTACCCGCTGGAAGGACAAGGGCGACCGCTACGAGCTGAGTACGCCCGCGGTCACCCTGCGCGCGTACAAGGCACCGCTCCGCTTCGCGCTGTACCGGGCCGACGGCACCCGGGTCTGGGCGGAGACCAAGGGGCTGAGCTGGGACGCGGACAGCACCACGCAGACGCTCGCGCGCGGCGCGGGCGAGCAGTTCTACGGCGCCGGGATGCAGAACGGCCGCGGCAACACCTCGCACCGCGGCAGGACCGTCGAGGTCGGCGTCGACTACAACTGGGACGACGGCGGCCACCCCAACTCGGTGCCCTACTACCTCTCCTCCGCGGGCTACGGCGTCTTCCGCAACACCTACGCGCCGGGCACGTACGCCTTCGGCGACCCGGTGACGACGACCGAGAAGGAGCGGCGTTTCGACGCGTACTACTTCGCGGGGCCGACGGCCAAGGACGTCATCGGCCAGTACACGCGGCTGACGGGCCGTCCGTTCCTGCCGCCGGTGTACGGGCTGGAGATCGGCGACTCCGACTGCTACCTGCACAACGCCAACCGCGGTGAACGGCACACCCTGGACGCCCTGAAGGTCGCCGACGGCTACACGGCCAACGACATGCCGGGCGGCTGGATGCTCGTCAACGACGGCTACGGCTGCGGCTACGAGAACCTGCCGGAGGTGGACAAGGGCCTCGGCGAGCACGGGATGAAGACGGGGCTGTGGACGCAGGACGGCCTCGCCAAGCTGGCCGACCAGGTGAAGGCGGGCCAGCGGATCGCCAAGCTCGACGTGGCCTGGGTCGGCGACGGCTACAAATTCGCCCTCGACGGCTGCAAGGACGCGTACAAGGGCATCGAGGACAACAGCGACGCCCGCGGCTTCACCTGGGCACCGGAGAGCTGGTCGGGCGCGCAGCGCTGCGGGGTCCAGTGGTCGGGCGACCAGAAGGGCTCGTGGGAGTACATCCGCTGGCAGATCCCCACGTACGCGGGCGCGACCATGTCCGGTCTCGCGTACACCACGGGTGACGTGGACGGCATCTTCGCGGGCAGCCCCAAGACGTACGTCCGCGACCTGCAGTGGAAGGCGTTCCTGCCCGCCGTGATGACGATGGACGGCTGGGCGCCGAGCGACAAGCAGCCTTTCCGGCAGGGCGAGCCGTACACCTCGATCAACCGGAAGTACCTGAAGCTCAAGGAGTCCCTGCTGCCGTACATGTACTCCTACGCGGCGGAGGCCACGCGCACGGGCGTCGGCCCGGTCCGCCCGCTCGCGCTGGAGTACCCGGACGACCCGAAGGCCGCGTCGGACGCCGCGAAGTACGAGTTCCTGTCGGGCGAATCCTTCCTGGTGGCACCGGTCTACGCGGACACGGAGGTGCGCGACGGCATCTACCTCCCCAAGGGCACCTGGACCGACTACTGGACCGGCCGCACCTACGAGGGCCCGCGCACGCTGGACGGCTACCGGGCTCCCCTGGACACCCTGCCGCTGTTCGTCAAGGGCGGGGCGAACATCCCCATGTGGCCGGGCATCCGCTCGTACACGGACCGCACCGCGGACTCCCCGCTGGCCTGGGACGTCTACCCCCAGGGCACCTCGTCGTTCACCCTCTACGAGGACGACGGCGTCACCCGTGCCCACCGCTCGGGCGCCTCCGCCCGGCAGACCCTGACGGTCCGCGCCTCCGGCTCACGCGGCATCACCCTCGAACTGGGCGCCTCCAAGGGCGATTTCCGGGGCAAGCAGAAGGCCCGCCCGTACGAGTTCACCGTCCACACCAAGACCGCCCCGAGGACGGTGACCCTGAACGGCCGCGCGCTGCGGCAGGGCGACGGCTGGCGGTACGACCCGTCCGACCGCGGCGGCGTCCTGCACGTACGCACCGCGACCCTGCCGACGGACAGGGCGTTCACGATCGCCGTACGCGACTGACAGGCACCCTCAACGCGTGAAAGGGCGCTCCCCCGGACCGGCCGGAGGAGCGCCCTGTGGCACGAGTGGGGTTACAGCGCCACGCCCAGCAGGGCGTCCGCGGCGCGGGAGACCAGGCCCGGCGCGGCCGGGTCCGTGCCGCCGTCGGCGGTCTGGGCGGCGGCCCAGCGGTCGATGGCGGCGAGGGCGCGCGGGGCGTCGAGATCGTCCGCGAGGGCCTCGCGGACCTCCTCCACCAGGGCCTCGGCGGACGGGCCGTCGGGGCGCGAGACGGCCGCGCGCCAGCGGGCGAGGCGCTCCTCGGCCTCGCTCAGGACGGCGTCGGTCCACTCCCAGTCGGCCCGGTAGTGGTGGGCGAGCAGGGCGAGCCGGATCGCGGCCGGGTCGGTGCCCTGGCGGCGCAGCGCGGAGACGAAGACCAGGTTGCCCTTGGACTTGGACATCTTCTCGCCGTCGAGGGCGACCATGCCCGCGTGGACGTAGGACTTGGCGAAAGGGTGCTCGCCGGTCAGCGCCTGGGCGTGCGAGGCGCCCATCTCGTGGTGCGGGAAGACCAGGTCGGAGCCGCCGCCCTGGACGTCGAAGCCCATGCCGAGGTGTTCGAGGGCGATGGCGACGCACTCGATGTGCCAGCCGGGGCGGCCGGGGCCGAGGGAGGCCCCGTCCCAGCTCGGCTCGCCCGGGCGGGCGGCCATCCAGAGCATCGGGTCGAGGGGGTTCTTCTTGCCGGGGCGGTCCGGGTCGCCGCCGCGCTCGGCGGACAGCAGCCGCATCGCCTCGGCGTCGAGTCCGGAGACGCTGCCGAAGGAGGGGTCGGCGGCGACGGAGAAGTAGATGTCGCCTTCGAGCTCGTAGGCGGCACCGGCGTCGCGCAGCCGCTCGACCAGCGGGACGATCTTGGGTATCGACTCGACGGCGCCGATGTAGTGCCGGGGCGGGAGCATCCGCAGGGCGGTCATGTCCTCGCGGAAGAGCACGGTCTCGCGCTCGGCGAGGGCCGTCCAGTCCTCACCGTCGCGCACGGCCCGCTCCAGCAGCGGGTCGTCGATGTCGGTGACGTTCTGGACGTAGTGAACCTGCCGCTTGGTGTCGAGCCACACGCGCTGCACGAGGTCGAACGCGTTGTAGGTCGCCGCGTGACCCATGTGGGTCGCGTCGTACGGCGTGATGCCGCACACGTAGATACGGGCGACGGGACCGGGGGCGAGGGTCACTCGTCCACCGGTCGCGGTGTCGTGGATCCGGAGGTCGCGGCCACTGCCGGGCAGGGCGGGCACCTCAGAAGCGGGCCAGGCATGCATGACATGAGCGTAACCGGATGCACGTTCCGGATACGAACCGGATCCGGCTGATGGCCGAATCGTCGCTCTTGTGGAAGGTGCCGTGCTGTGCATCGCGGGGCGCGGCACTCGCTTTGCCCCGGCCGGTGGTCTTTTGCGCCATGGCTTTCACGCCATGGCCCCGAATCTCCCCCGGCCGCCGGGAACAGAACGGCCGGGGCGCGGGTTCACACCGGAGGCCAGGGAATGGCGGGCCACTGGCCGCTGGGCTCGCGATGGCGGCCCGTACGCAGCAGATCGGCCACGCGCGCCCGCAGCGCGTCGAGCTCGGCCGGGGTGATGAGCTCCGCGAGGCGCACGGCCAAGGGACTTTCTTCAGCCAGATCGGCTGAAAGTCGCCGTAGGGCCGCCATCGCCTCCTCGGTCAGCGGTTCGCCCGCCCAGCCCCACAGGAGGGTGCGCAGCTTGTCGTCGGCGTTGAAGGTCACACCGTGGTCGATCGCGTAGAGGCGGCCGTCGGCGGCGGGCAGCAGGTGGCCGCCCTTGCGGTCACCGTTGTTGATCACCGCGTCGAGCACGGCGAGGCGGCGCAGCCGCTCGTCGTCGGCGTGCACGAGCAGCGCGGTGCGGTCCTCCCCCACGTCGGCGTAGCCCACGGCCTTCCAGCCCTGACCGGGCTCGTCGCCCTCGACCAGCGCCAGCAGCGGGGTCACGGGGGTGCCCTCGGCCGTCTCCTCGGGCGCGTCGATCCACAGCTGGCACATGCCCGTGCCGTACGGGCCGTCGCGCAGCACCGTGGGCGGCACGAGCCCCCAGCCCATGGCCTCGGAGAGCTCGTACGCGGCGACCTCGCGCTGGGCGAGCGTGCCGTCGGGGAAGTCCCACAGGGGGCGCTCCCCCGCGACCGGCTTGTAGACACAGGCCGCGCTGACGCCCTCGTACTCGACCGTGCAGTACAGAACGGCGTTGGACGCCTCGCGGACCCGGCCGCGCACGGTGAGCTCGCCCCGGGTGAGCAGCTCGTGCGGGGTCACGCTCCGCGACGGTATCCGTTCTGGCGCGGACATACGTGTCCCTCCGGGTCGAGCGGCAGGCTGCACAGCGGGCACGGCGGGCGGCCCGCCTGGACGACCTCCAGCGCGCGCTTGGCGAAGGCGCGCGCCATGGGGCCGGTGAGACGGACGCGCAGCATGGGCGGGCCGTTGACGTCGTCCTGGAGGAGTCGCTCCTCCGCCTCGGCGAGGTCCTCCTCGGTGCCCGCCTCCAGCTCGACGAGCGCCTGGGCCTCCACGATCATGCGCTGGGAATCGCCGTCCCAGGCCAGGGCCATGGTGCCGACCCGGAACTCCTCCTCCACAGGGGAGTCCAGCGGCTTGTTGTCGGTGAGCTCGGTGGGGGCGACGGCGGGCACCGCGGCGTTGCCGCCGGTGCGCCGGACGACCTCGTCCAGCAGCTCGTCGATGCGCTCGGCGAGCGCTTCCACCTGGGCCTTCTCCAGGGCGACGCTGGTGGTGCGGCCGGCCGCGCTGGCCTGGAGGAAGAAAGTGCGGCGGCCCGGCAGCCCGACCGTACCGGCGACGAAACGGTCCGGCGGGTCGTAGAGGAACACCTGACGGGGCAACGTCCTGCTCCATTTGTATCAGTGGGCATC
>NZ_JAINFC010000369.1 GCF_020740835.1 Streptomyces sp. UNOC14_S4 | reverse complement strand
TGTCACCCCGCCGGACAGCCTGGTGCTGCGCACCGGCACACTCTCCTGGCTCTTCCCACGGCGGGGCGCGCTGGTCGCCGCGTTCCTCGTGCCGCTGCTCTTCCTGATCGTCGCGCTGGCCGTGATGGCGAGTTCGACAGGCATGAGCCTGTCGGACACCGTGTCCGGCCTGCTGGGCACCGGCGACCCCGGCACTGTCATGGTCGTACGGGACTTCCGGCTGCCGCGCGTATGCGTCGGGCTCATGGTCGGCGCCGCGCTCGGCGTGGCGGGCTGCCTCACCCAGACCCTGGCGGGCAACCGGCTGGCCACCCCCGACCTCCTGGGCGTCAACGAAGGTGCCACCGCGGCCGTGGTGGCCTCCGCCGCCGGGTCCTCGACCGGCATGATCGGCCACTGGTGGCTCGGCCCGCTCGGGGCCGTGGCCGCGGCGGTCCTGGTCGTGCTGTGCGCGGGCGGGGCCGGTGGCGCCGGATACCGCGTGCTGGTCGTGGGCATCGGCGTGTCCACCTTCGTCGGGGCGGTCGGCGACCTCGTGATGTCGCGTCAGAACGACAACACGGCGGGCGGAGTGTTCCTCTGGGCCGTCGGCAGTCTCAACGGCCGCGACTGGAACGTCGGAACACCGATGCTGATCGGGCTGCTCTTCCTGCTGCCGCTCGCCCTCGCCGCCGGACACCGCCTGCAACTGCTGCGGTTCGACGACGACACGGCCGCCGGTCTCGGCGTCGACCTGCGACGGCTGCGCGCCGCCGCGCTCGCGCTCGCCGTGGCCCTGGCCGGCCTGGCCGTCGGTGTGGGCGGCCCCATCGCCTTCGTGGCACTCGCCGCCCCGATCCTCGCCGGACGCCTCAGCGGTCCCACCCGGGTGCCGGTGCTCGGCTCCGCGCTCACCGGGGCGGCCCTGATCGCCGCGGCCGACGCCCTCGGCCGCGTCATCGCCCCCGTCGAGCTCCCCGTCGGCGTCGTCACCAGCGTTCTCGGCGGCCCGTTCCTCCTCTGGGTCCTCTTCCGCGCGGACCGCACCACCGGAAAGGCATGAACACCCCATGACCGACGCCATGCCCGGCCTGAAAACGCCCGGCCCGGAAGCCCGCGGCACGGAAACCCGCAGTACGGAAGCCCGCAGCACGGATGTCCCCGGTCTGGAAGTTCGCGGCCTGCGGGCCGGTTACCCCGGCCGGCCCGTCGTCCACGACGTCGACCTGAGCGTCCCCGCCGGTCACGTGGCCGCGATCGTCGGCCCCAACGGCTGCGGCAAGTCGACGCTCCTGCGCACGGTCGCCCGGCTGCACCGGCCTGACGCGGGCAGCGTGCACGCCGACGGCGCCGACATCTGGAAACTGGCCCAGCGCCAGGCCGCGCACAAGGTGGCGATGCTTCCCCAGTCCCCGCGCGCGCCGGAGGGCGTCACCGTGGCCGGGCTGGTCCGCTACGGCCGCCACCCGCACCAGGGCCTGCTGCGCCAGTGGTCGCGCGAGGACGAACGCGCCGTCCGCGACGCCCTGGAGGCCACGGGCACCACCGGACTGGCCGCCGAGCGGCTGGACCGGCTCTCCGGCGGCCAGCGCCAGCGCTGCTGGCTCGCCATGGTGCTCGCCCAGCACACACCGGTCGTCCTGCTCGACGAACCCACCAGCGCCCTGGACCTCGGCCATGTCGTCGACGTCCTCGAACTCGTCCGCGAAGTCGCCGCGGCCGGCCGGACCGTCGTCATGGTCCTGCACGACCTGGCCTCCGCGGCGCGGTACGCCGACACGCTGATCGCCATGAAGGACGGCCACGTCATCACCCAGGGGCCGCCCCGGGACACGGTGGACGAGGCGCTGGTCAAGGAGCTCTACCGCGTCGAGGCCGACATCCTGCGCGCCCCCGGCGACGCCTCGCCGGTCGTCGTCCCCCGGGCCCGCGGCTGAGCGGCGTCTCCGGTGCCCCGGCCGGTGTGCCGTCACGCCGGTGTGCCATCACGCCGGGGCGGCGTGACGGCACACGGGATCAGGCCGAGCGGCGTCGGCGGCGCAGGCGGAGGACCGCCGCGCCCGTCACCGCCAGGGCTGCCGCGCCGGAGGCGGTCAGGAGCCAGGGGAAGGGAGCGGCGGCGGGGGCCTGGTCCTCGGCGAGGGCGTAGCCGCCCGCGAGACCCTTGCGGTCGTAGTCCGAGCCGGGGAGCTTGTCGCCGTAACGCTTGGCGACGAGTTGCTGGTACGCCGCGAGCGAGACGCGGGGCTTGCCCTGGAGAGCCGTCCGGGCTTCCTCGTTGAGCGGCTCGACGGAGCCGCTGCCGGCCAGCCGGTACCAGCCGTGGATCTGCGGCTCCATGAAGGTCTGCGCCCGGTCCGTGCCGCGTTCGGCGGCGCTGATGTCCGCGTCGCCGTCGCGGATACCGGCCAGCTGCCAGGCGCGGCCGCCTTGTTCCGGGGCGAGCAGGACGGCGGCCTGACGGCCGTTGGCGGCCGAGACGCGGGAGGCGAGATAGGACAGCCGCAGGGCCGAACCGGCGGTGGGCCCGGTCTTGCCGGTCACGAACTCGGGAGAGAGCTCGTAGAGGGGAACCGGCTTCTTGAGGTCGAAGCCGCTTGCGGCGGCGGGTGCCTGCGCGGCGTTGCGTGGGGCGCCGGCCAGGCCGCCGTCCGCGCCGCCGTCCGCGCCTCCTTGCGCGTCGCCGGACGGGGTGCGGCCCTCGACAGCCGTCAGGAAGCGGCTGACGGTGTCGTGGACCTTGTCGGAGCGCAGCACCTGCTGAGCGGCGGCGTAGTCGGTCGCCGCGGGGGCGGCGGGTCCGTCGGCGGCTTGTGCGGAACCGATTCCGCAGAGGGTGACGGCGACGGCGGTGGCCGCGCACAGGGTAGCGGCGCGTCTGGTCGTACGGTGCATGATCGGTCGTCTCCTCTAGCCCTGCATGCCGATGCGCGTGTGGGTCCACCGGAAGGAGTTGTTTCCGGAGTAGGCGGAGTAGTTCCACCAGGTGTAGGTCTTCGTGGTGGGCCAGGGGTCGCCGACCGCGATCATGTTGCTGGTGCTGTCGTAGCCGTAGACGACGTTCATGTGGCCGCCGCCGGAGGTCCAGCCGATACGGACGGCGAACGGGCGCTTGTTCGCGATCTCGTTCCGGGTCTCACCGAAGGAAGCGTTGCGGTACAGGTCGGTGCCGCTGCTGCGGAAGCCCATGTTGCGGAGGCCGTTGGCCATGTCGCCGAGGGTGGCGGGGCGGTTGTTGCAGTCCAGCCGGTTGCCCTGGGAGGCCAGGCGGCAGAAGTCGTACTGGTTGTAGCGGTTGTAGCCCCAGTACTTGGCTATGGTCAGGCCGGCGGCGTCCCAGCACCACTGGTCCTTGACCTGCTTCTCCATATTGATGTCGAGGGCGGTCCGGCCGGTGGGCCGGGGGGTGGAGGTTTCGCAGACCGGCAGATTCCCGGTGTTCTCCTTGATGAACGCGTCGGCTATGTAGTACTTGCCGGAATAGATCCAGCGGGAGTTGTTCTCGACGACGTCGCCGGTGGTACGGCAGGACATCGTGACGCGGTCACCGACCCGCGATTTTCCGAGGATGTCGGCCGAAAGGGACGGCTGGGAGCGCTGGTTGACCGTGCTGAAATTGCCTCGCCCACCGGTGACCGTGCCGGTGACGGCGGCCTGGGCCTGGGGAGAGACGCTCAGCAGGATTCCGCCGGAAAGGACGGCGGCTGTCGTGGACAGAAGTATCTTGGTGCGCCGTGGCGCGGGGGCGGCGTGTGTGCGCGTCGATCTGCGCGTTGAGCTACGGAATCCGTGCATGGGGGTTCTTTCTTCTGCTGATCAATGGGGGCGGATGGACCGGGGCCCGCGGATCAGTACTGGATGGTGTGGCCGTAGAGGATGTTGCGGGCCTTCGAGCCGCTGTCCAGGCCGTACGCGGGCCGGTCGGTGAGGAAGTACTCACGGAAGGTGGACTGGCGCTCGCGGGACATCATGGTGTTGCTCTTCGTCCAGCCGCCGTCGACCTGGGACCACAGGTCGACCAGCGCGGTGGCGACCCGGGCCTCGCAGGCGTCGCCCCAGTCCATGCCGCGTGTGCCGCGGTCGTTGCCGAGCTCCATGGAGCTGCCGTTGCCCCACGTCATGACGGTGTCCTTGAAGGTGTGGAACGCCACGGCGTCGGCGAAGCCCTCGGTCCAGCCACAGGTGGTGGAGGAGGTGCGGTTGATGTAGTGGGGCGAGCAGTTGGTGACGTTCGGCCACCATCCGTCGTAGAGCTTGCCCATGAGGGAGTGCCCGGCCTCGTGGACGGTGGTGTGGCCGGAGTCGGGGTCGCTGTCCGCGAGGTGGACCTTGTCGTCGCGGTTCGTCCAGTACGTACCGTCCTGGGAGCCCGGGTACCACTGGACGGTGATCGGGGTGCAGCGGCCGTCCCGCTGGTTGCTCGTCCAGCAGGTGCTGGTGGAACCCCGGTCCCACCAGAGCTTGTTGAGGGTGTCGAAGGCGTGCCAGGCGCGGCTCTGGCCGCTGTTGGCGTAGACGGTGCCCAGGCTCTTGTTGCCCGACACGTTGCTCAGGGCGTTCGAGGTGGTCGCGTAGCGGCGGTTGTATCCGTCGACGACCGACCACATGCTGCCGGCCTGGGTCTGGAACTCGGCCCAGACCTGGGAGGTGACGGATGCGCTCGGCGTGTAGCAGAGGTTGAACGTGCCGTCTCCGTTGCCGGTCAGACCCGTGGCGAGCTTCTGCGTACCGCCGCCCGCGGTCGCCCTGCCCCAGAGGGTGACGTTGGCGTTGCTGACCGGCAGGTCCCGGTCGGCCTTGCGGTTCCAGCTGCCGCCCTCGGAGGACTGGAAGCGGTTGCGCAGGGTGCCGCTGACGCAGACCGGGGCGTAGCGCTTGCCGGGGGCCGCGGCCTGCGGGGGAGTGCTCGGTGCGGCCGGGGCGGCGGCGCCCGGGCGCACCGGGCGGTCGTGCGCCGTGGGCCCGCCGGCCGTCGCGTCGGCCGGGGCCGCGTCGGCCTTGGTGACGGACATGCCCTTGGCAGTGGAGCCCTTGTCCTTGCCGATGGTCAGTTCCACCGAGGCGTGACCGGCGCGGCGCGGGTCGGGCCGGTCGATGTCACTGATGTCCGCCTGGATCTGGGCGGGGCCCGCGGCGACGGCCTCGACCTTGAGCTTGACGGTGCGGGTGCCCGGAGTGAGGGCCAGCGTCCGGCTGGTGCGCTGGCCGAAGGCGTCCGTCGTGGGCGCGGCGAGGGCGCTGTCCCGGTCGACGATCCGGAGGGCGGGCGGCAGTTGGAGGGAGAGGCCGGCGCGCTTGACGTCGGTCTGTGCCGTGACGGCCACGGTGAGGGTGGTCCGCTCGCCGATGGCGGGGAGGCGGTCGAGGGAGGCGGTGACGCCGAGACAGCTCAGCGGCGCCTCGGAGTTCTTGTCCGCGGGGCGGGCCGTGCAGGTGTCCGCCGGGGTGGGGGAGACCGCGTAGGCGGACGGTACGGCGACGGTGGCGATACAGGCGCCTATGCCGCCCGCTGCGACCAGAGCAGCGGGTCTCGGCAACCGTATTCGGAACATGTGCATGCCTTTCTGCGGCGTGCACGACGGGTCCGGTGCACGCCGATTCGAATCATGGGGGGTGAGAGCTGCCGCGATCGCCGACCGTTCGTGAACGGCGGCCCTTGGGCAACAACTGACCGGGACTTTACGTCACCTGGATTGCGCATGTCACATTCGAAACACGCAACAACGCTGCTCAGAAGGCGAGTAGATGCCGTGTCACATGCGATTTTGCGGTAAACCCGCAAGAAATGACGGGCATTGGCGCGCCCGGTTCTCCGACGCGATGTACGTGTGCTTTGCGCCTATTTCGCCAGGGCTTCTACTCGGCCGTCATATAGCGCGTCCACAGTTCGATCGGCAGTGAACTGCCCACCGTGCCCTCGGATGTTCCGCCGACGCCGTCCAGGGGGAGAAGCTCCTGTGTCCCGGGGTCGATACGGGCGAGCGAGACCGCGGTCGACAGGGAGTCGCGGTAGCCGACGTACCAAGCGGACTTGTTGTCCTGCGCGGTGCCGGTCTTGCCGGCCGTGCCGGGCCCGGCTGCCTGCGCCGTCCGCGCTGTGCCCGTGCGGACCGCCTCGCGCAGCGCGTCGTCCACGGCCCCCGCCACGTCCGGCGGCAGGGCCTGTTCGGCCTCCGGCCTCTCCACGGGCACGTCGTCGCCGTTGCGCCGCAGTCCGGCGACCGAGTACGGCTCGGTGTGCCGGCCCTGGGCCGCGAACGTGGCGTAGGCGTCGGCCATGCGGATGGCACTGGGCGTGGAGGTGCCGAGCGAGAACGACGGCAGTTTTTCCCCGAGGCTGCTCTCCAGCAGGCCCGCCTGCGTGCCCACTTTGCCGACCCGGTCCAGCCCCACGTCCATGCCCAGCTGCATCATGGGGGTGTTGACCGACTGCGCGACCGCGTCCTTGAGCGAGATCTTCCCCCAGGACTCGGCGCCGTCGTTGACCGCCTTGACGATCTTCCCCGACCGGTCCCAGTAGGGGCCTTCCGGGGTGCGCAGCGGGACTTTGTTGTCGCCGTCGTAGAGCGTCGCCGGGGTCATGGGTGTGCGGGGTCTGCCGCGCTCGCGCTGCACCCCGTCGCGCAGGGCCGCCGCGTAGACGAAGGGGGTGAAGGCGCTGCCCGCCGGCACGACGGACGAATTGGCGTCGTTGAAGCCCTGTTCGAGGTAGTCCGGCCCGCCGGACAGGGCGACGATACGCCCGTCGGTGGCCACCGACGCGGCCCCGATGCGCACATCGCGGTCGGCCGCGCGCCGGTCCGGGGCCAGACCGTCCCGCGCCTGCTCGACCGCCCGGGTGAGCGCTGCCATGCGCTTCTTGTCGAACGTGGTGCGGACCTGGTAGCCGCCGAGCGCGAATTCCCGCTCGGAGACCGGGGAGTGGGCCAGCAGATAGGTACGGGCCGTATCGACGAGATAGCCGGTCTGGCCGGTCAGCCCGGTGGCCTTGGGCGGGGCGATCGGCTCGGGGAAGCGCGTGTACCGCGCGCGCTCCCGCTTGGAGAGCTTGCCGATGGTCACCATCCGGTCCAGGACCCAGTTCCAGCGCTCCACCGCGCGTTTGTGGTTCTCGGGGCCGGCCGCCGGGTCGTAGAGCGCGGCCCCCTTGAGCAGGGATGCCAGGAAGGCGCCCTCGCTCACGTTCAGCTGCGGGACGTCCTTGCCGTAATAGGCGCGGGCGGCCCGCTGGATGCCGTAGGTGCCGCGCCCGTACCAGCTGGTGTTGAGGTACTGTTCGAGAATCTCGTCCTTGCTCATTTTGTTGTCGAGCTTGATAGCGATGAACATCTCGGTGAGCTTGCGCGTGAGGGTCTGCTCCTGGTCGAGGTAGGCGTTCTTCACGTACTGCTGGGTGATGGTCGAACCGCCCTGGGTGTCGCCCCCGGTGACCATCTTGGAGACCGCGCGGACCATGCCGCCGGGGGAGACCCCGCTGTCGGAGTAGAACGTCTCGTTCTCCGCGGCCAGCGTCGCCCAGCGGACCTTCTCGGGCACCTGGCCCAGCGGTGTGTCCTGCCGGTCGATCTCGCCGGTGCGGGCCATCTCGCTGCCGTCGGCCCAGTAGTAGACGTTGTCCTGCTGGGTGGCGAAGGCGTTGAGGTCGACGGGTATCCCGGTGCGCAGGTACATGATGGTCAGCAGTCCGGCCACGACCGTGACGGCGGAGCCGAGCAGCCCCAGCGTCTGGCGCCACGACGGTACCCAGCGCCTGATCCCCGTCCGGCCCGGGCGGGGATCAGGCGCTGGGTACCGTCGTGG
>NZ_JAINFC010000368.1 GCF_020740835.1 Streptomyces sp. UNOC14_S4 | reverse complement strand
CCCCCGAGGACACCCCCTCCGGGCCCGCCTCGCGGATCGCCGTCGTGATCGCCTGGAGCGTGTCGAGGCTCAGCCCCTTCGGCAGGGAGGCCGGCTGCGGTGCGCGCAGGGCCGCGAGGGCGCGGTCGACTTCGTCCTGGCCGCTGGCCTCGCCCACCACCGCACGGAACTCGGCGTAGCGCACGAGCCGGTCCCGCAGCGTTGCGAACGTGAACGGTTTCAGCACGTATTGCACGACGCCCAGCGAGACCCCTTCGCGCACGACCGCGAGGTCGCGCGCGGACGTCACCGCTATCACGTCCACACCGTGCCCGGCCGAACGCAGGGAGCGGACGAGCTGGAAGCCGTGCCCGTCCGGCAGGAAGAGGTCGAGGAGCACCAGGTCGACGCCCGTCCGCTTGAGGAACTGGAGCGCGTCGCCGCGCGTGTGCGCCACCCCGGCCACCGTGAAGCCCGCCACGCGCCGTACGTACAGGGCGTGCGCCGCCGCGGCGACCGGGTCGTCCTCGACGACGAGGACCCGGATCGGACGTTCGGCCGTCCACGCGGTGGTGGTCATGGCGTCACCGCCGCCCGTACGCGCAGGGACCGCAGGGGCAGCCGGACGGTGAACTCCGCTCCCCCGCCCGGCGCTTCGGCGACGGCGACCGTGCCGCCGTTGCGCCGCGCGGCCTGCTGGACGAGGGCGAGGCCCAGCCCGCGGCCGTGCGCGGGGGAACGCTCCGCGCCGCCCGCCTTGGTGGTCCAGCCGCGCCGGAACACCTCGTCGACGGCGTCGGGGGCGACACCGGGCCCGGTGTCCGCGACGCGCAGCAGCAGGTCGCCGTCGTCCGCCCGTACCGTGACGGTGACGTACGCGCTCCGCGCGGGCCCGCCCTCGCGCAGTGCCTCCCCGGCGGCGGCGTCCACCGCGTTGTCGATCAGGTTGCCCAGGATCGTGACCAGGTCGCGGGCGGGGAGGCCGGGCGGGAGAAGGCCGTCGTCGACGCCGGTGTCGGGGGCGAGGACGAGTTCGACGCCGCGCTCGTTGGCCTGGGCGGCCTTGCCGAGCAGGAGCGCGGCGAGCACGGGCTCGGCGACGGCGGCGACGACCCGGTCGGTGAGGGCCTGGGCGAGTTCGAGTTCGGCGGTGACGAAGTCGACGGCCTCGTCGGCGCGCCCGAGCTCGATGAGGGAGACGACGGCGTGCAGGCGGTTCGCGGCCTCGTGCGCCTGGGAGCGCAGCGCCTCGGCGAAGCCGCGGACGGAGTCGAGTTCGCCGGAGAGCGCCTGGAGCTCGGTGTGGTCGCGGAGGGTCACGACCGTGCCGTTCCGCCGGCCGCCCGAGACGGGCGAGGTGTTGAGGACGACGATCCGGTCGGCGGTGAGGTGCAGCTCGTCGACGCGCGGTTCGGGCGCGAGGAGCGCGTCGGTCAGCGCGGGCGGCAGCCCGAGCTCGGTCACGCGGCGCCCGATCGCGTCGCCGTCCAGGCCGAGCAGTTCCCGGCCCCCGTCGTTGACGAGCGCGATGCGGCGTTCGCCGTCCAGCATCAGCAGGCCCTCGCGCACGGCGTGCAGCGCGGCCTCGTGGTAGTCGTGCACGCGGGCGAGCTCGGTGGCGTTCATGCCGTGGGTGTGGCGGCGCAGCCGGGCGTTGAGGAGGTAGGTGCCCGCGCCGCCGAGCGCGAGCGCGGCCACGGCGACCCCGAGCAGGCCGACGAGCTGGCGGCGGATCTCGGCGCTGATCACGTCGACGGTGATGCCGGCGCTGACGAGGGCGATCACGCGGTTCCCGTCGGTGACGGGGGCGACGGCGCGGACGGACGGGCCGAGGGTGCCGGTGTAGGTCTCGGAGAAGGTCCGGCCGTCGAGCGCGGGGCCGGTGTGGCCGAGGAAGCGCTCGCCGATGCGGTCCGGGTCGGGGTGGGTCCAGCGGGTGCCGTCCCGGTCCATGATCGTGACGAAGTCGACGCCGGTGTCGCGGCGCACCCGCTCGGCGTACGGCCGGAGCGTGGCGGCCGGGTCGGCGGAGCGGACCGCGTCCCGTACGGCCGGGGAGGCGGCGACGGCGGCCGCTGCCGCCGTCACCTGGCGCCGCGCCGCGTCCTCCGCCTGGCCCCGGTCGGCGGCGTACGCGAAGGCCGCGCAGCCCGCCACCACGGCGGCGACCAGCACGGTCTGCATCGCGAAGAGGCGGCCGGCCAGGCTGTGGGGGCGGCGTATGCGAGGTTTGCGCATGGCGGACAGTGTCACCCGGGCCCGGCCGTGAACGTAATGCACGCAAGGGTGACCGCAGTCACAGAGGCGTGCATAGTCGCCGCAGCCCCTCTCGTCGGGAGGACCCGGGAGGGCGGGGCGACAGGAGCCGCAACGACGGGGAGAAGACCCATGGCAACGACGACCCGGACGACACAGTCACCGCCGCCACCGCCCGGCCGCCGCACGACGGGCGGTGGCCGGGACCGTACGCACTACCTCTATCTCGCGGTGATCGCGGCGGTGCTCGTGGGCATCGCGGTCGGGTTCGCGGCGCCGGGGGTGGCCGTCGAGCTGAAGCCGCTGGGCACCGGGTTCGTCAACCTCATCAAGATGATGATCTCGCCGGTGATCTTCTGCACGATCGTGCTGGGCATCGGCTCCGTCCGCAAGGCGGCCAAGGTCGGCGCGGTCGGCGGGCTGGCGCTCGGCTACTTCCTGGTGATGTCGACGGTGGCGCTGGCCATCGGCCTGGTGGTCGGGAACATCCTGGAGCCGGGGAGCGGCCTGCACCTGACCGAGTCGCTGCGGCACGCGGGCGAGGCGCAGGCGAAGGGCGCGCACGAGTCGACGACCGCCTTCCTGCTCGGCATCATCCCCACCACGATGGTCTCCGCCTTCACCGGCGGCCAGGTGCTGCAGACGCTGCTGGTGGCGCTGCTCTCGGGCTTCGCGCTGCAGGCGCTGGGCCCGGCGGGCGAGCCGGTGCTGCGGGGCATCGGGCATGTGCAGAAGCTCGTCTTCCGCATCCTGTCCATGGTGATGTGGGCGGCGCCGGTGGGCGCGTTCGGCGCGATGGCGGCGGTGGTCGGGGCGACGGGCACGGACGCGCTGAAGTCCCTGGCCGTCATCATGATCGGCTTCTACATCACCTGCCTGCTCTTCGTGATCGTGGTCCTGGGCACGCTGCTGCGGCTGGTGGCGGGCGTGAGCATCTTCGCGCTGCTGAAGTACCTGGGCCGGGAGTTCCTGCTGATCCTCTCCACCTCGTCCTCCGAGTCGGCGCTGCCGCGCCTCATCGCGAAGATGGAGCACCTGGGCGTCAGCAAGCCGGTCGTGGGCATCACGGTGCCGACGGGCTACTCCTTCAACCTCGACGGCACCGCCATCTATCTGACGATGTCCTCGATCTTCGTCGCCGAGGCGATGGGCGAGCCGCTCTCGGTGAGCCAGCAGATCTCCCTCCTGCTCTTCATGATCGTCGCTTCGAAGGGTGCGGCGGGCGTGACGGGCGCGGGCCTGGCCACCCTCGCGGGCGGCCTCCAGTCCCACCGCCCCGAACTCGTCGACGGCGTCGGCCTCATCGTCGGCATCGACCGCTTCATGAGCGAGGCCCGCGCCCTGACGAACTTCGCGGGCAACGCGGTGGCCACGGTCCTCGTCGGCACCTGGACGAAGGAGATCGACAAGTCCCGGGCAGCGGAGGTGCTTTCGGGGCGGCTGCCGTTCGACGAGACGGTGCTGGCGGGGCCGGACGCGCAGGGGGAGGCACCGGAGCGGCGGGAGACGGCGGGGGTGTGACGGACGGGTGATGGTGGGGCGGGGCGGGGCGCAGGATGCGCTCCGCCCCGCCGTCGACATCAACCTCGACTCAATGTGTCACTAGATTAATCTTGTGGCATCATGTGAGCATGACTGAGATCGCGATCAGCAAGGCCCGATCCGAACTTGGCGACCTCGTACGGCGCGCCGCACACGGCCGCGAGACCATCGCACTCACCGACCATGGTCACGTCGCGGCACTTCTGGTGTCACCCCAGGTGATAGAGGATCTCGAGGACTCCCTGGCGATCGCCGAACGCGAGCGGCGGCAGGCACAGGGCACGCTCGGCGAGGGCGTCAGCCACGAAGAGGTCGGCCGCATGCTGGGGCTGCGTAAGTGACCTACAGCATCATCTGGGAGCCCGAGGCCACCAGCACCGCAGTGCGGTTCCTCAAGGAGGACCCGCAGGGTCTGGCCGCCCTGTACGACGCCGTCGATGCCCTCGCCGAGGAGCCCCGGCCTGCCAACTCCGTTCCCTTCGGCAGTGTGTACCGGCGCCTGAGAGTCGGCTCCTACCGGGCGCTGTACATCATCGACGACCACGTCATCCGCGTCCTTGTGACCCACATCGGGCGCATGTCGGCCTGAGCCCGGCGCGAACGGGCAACACCCCCTGAACACGCGACCGCCGGACGGGCCCCAGGCCCGTCCGGCGGTCGTGTCGTCACCCGCGCATCCCTCGGGTCACTGCGCCCCGATCGACTCCAGCATGTTCAGCTTCGCCGCCCGGCGCGCCGGCCAGACCGCGGCCAGGACGCCCACGGCCAGGGCCAGGAGGAGGAAGACGGCGATCCGGCCCCAGGGGACGACCATCGTGTACTGGGGGAAGGAGGAGCGCAGGAGGTGGCCGCCGGCCCAGGCGAGGAAGATGCCGGTGCCGGTGCCGAGGACCGCGCCGAACAGGGCGATCATCACCGACTCCAGGCGCACCATCTGCTTGATCCCGGTGCGGGCCAGCCCGATCGCGCGGAGCATGCCGATCTCGCGGGTGCGTTCGAAGACGGACATGGCGAGGGTGTTGACGACGCCGATGACGGCGATGACGACGGCCATGCCGAGCAGCCCGTACATCAGATAGAGGACCGAGTCGACGTTGCCCGCGGCCGCGCGGCGCAGGTCGTCCTGGCTCTGCACCTTGATGAGAGGGTTGGCGCCCAGGGCCTTCTTGATCTCGGCGGGCAGCTTGTCGGCCCGGCCGGGAGCGGCCTTGAGGTAGACCTCGTCGTCGCGCACCTTCTCCAGGTGCGGGTCGACGAGCGCCGTGCTGCCGAGGACGTTGACGAGCACGTCGTTGTCGGCGTAGACGGCGGCGACGCGCGGCGTCTCCCGCTTCCCGTCGGCGAAGTCCATCGGCAGGGTGGAGCCGACCTTCAGGCCGTGCTCGCGCGCGTACTTCTCGGAGACCGCGACCGCGTCCTTGCCGCGGACGTCGGCGAGCGCGCCGCCGGTGACCTTCAGGTCGACGACCTTGGTGAGGGCGGGGACGTCGGCGGTGGCCTGGATGCCCGCGGGGTCGTTGTTCATGTCGAAGCCGCCGAGCCGCAGCGGGACCGCGGCGGCCACGCCGGGCTGTCCGGCGAGCGTCTTGGCGACGTCCGGGGAGAAGCCATGGTAGGTGGCCGAGCTGACCTTGTAGTCGGCGGTGAGGTCCTGCTGGCTCATCCGGTCGACGCCCTGGTTCGCGGAGACCGCGACCACGGTGAGGCCGGTGATCAGGGTCAGGCCGATCATCAGCGCGGAGGCGGTCGCGGCGGTACGGCGCGGGTTGCGCAGCGCGTTCTGCCCGGCCAGCTTGCCGCTGACGCCCGTGAACCGGGCCGTGGCCTTGCCGAAGAGGGTGACGAAGGGGCGGGAGAGCAGCGGGGCGAGCACGATCACGCCCGCGACGGTGAGCGCGGAGCCCGCCGCGGCGACGGGCAGTCCGCCGCTGTCGCGGAGCGTCGTCACGTACAGCATGACCGCGAGGCCGAGGCCGGTGAGCACCGCGCCGATGGAGTTACGGACGACGAGGCTCCGCGCGGTGGGCGCCTGGTCGACGGAGGCGAGCGCCTCGACGGGGGCGATCCGGGCGGCCTTGCGGGACGGCAGCCAGGCGGCGACCACGGTGACCACGACGCCGACGGCGAGGGCGGCCAGCACGGAGCCGGGGGCCACGACCAGCGGGCCGTCGGGCAGCTCGCCGCCGGTCGAGTTCAGCACGGGTCGCAGCCCGGCGGCTATGCCGATGCCCAGGACGAAGCCCACGGCGGACGCGGCCAGCCCGAGCAGACCCGCCTCGACCAGCACGGACCGGACGACCTGACGGCGGGAGGCGCCCACGGCGCGCAGCAGCGCGATCTCACGGGTGCGCTGGGCGATGAGCATGGTGAAGGTGTTGGCGATGATGAAGACGCCGACGAAGAGGGAGATGCCCGCGAAGACGAGCAGGGTCTTGCGGATCGAGCTGGTGTCCTTGTCGATGGCCTTGGACTGCTCGGCGGCGAGCTCCTTGCCGCTCTTGGCGTCGAAGCCCTGGGGCAGGGCGTCCTTGACCGCGCGGGCCAGCGCCTCCTGGTCGGCGCCCTTGGCGGCGGAGACGACGAGTTCGCCGAACTGCCCCGGCTTGCCGAAGAGCTGCTGCGCGGTGGCGGTGTCGAACAGCGCGAGGCTGCCGCCCGCGCTCACCCGCGGGTCACGGGTCCCGACGATGCCGACGAGCTTCTTGGTCACGACCGGGCCGTCGACGGCGAGCCGCACGGGGCCGCCGAGCTTCGCCCCGGCCTTGGCCGCGGTCTTCGCGTCGAGGGCGATCTCGTCGGCCGTGGCGGGGCCACGGCCCTCCTTCACCGGGTAGCGGCTGTCCTTGCCGCCGGGCCCCGGCACGTAGTTGGCGCCGACGCTGCCCCACTCGCTGCCCGCGGGGTTGCCGTCCTTGTCGGCGACCGTGGCGACGCCGTCGACCGAGGGGCGCACGGAGGTGACGCCGGGCAGTGCGCGGACCTTGTCGACGACGCGGGTGTCGAGGGCGCCGTCGCCCTTGGCCGGGCGGCCGTGGCCCTGGGTGACGGAGACGGCGACGTCGTCGAGGCTCCTGGCCGTCTTGGCGCGGTAGGCGCCGCCGACGGTGTCGCTGAAGATCAGTGTGCCGGAGACGAAGGCGGTGCCGAGGAGGACCGCGAGCGCGGTCATCATCAGCCGGGTCTTGTGCGCGAGGAGGTTGCGCACGGCGGTACGGAGCATGCGGGGTCCTGGTCCGGGGAGAGGAGAAGGCGAGCGGGAGGGGTACGTACGGGCCGCGTCAGCTCGTACGGCCCTTGGCGTCGAAACGCTTCATCCGGTCGAGGACCGTGTCGGCGGTCGGCGCGTGGAGTTCGTCGACGACGCGGCCGTCGGCGAGGAAGATCACGCGGTCGGCGTAGGAGGCGGCGACGGGGTCGTGGGTGACCATGACGACCGTCTGCGTCAGGGCCCGTACGGACTCCTGCAGGAAGCCCAGGAGTTCGGCGCCGGAGCGGGAGTCGAGGTTGCCGGTCGGCTCGTCCGCGAAGATGATCTCGGGGCGGCCCGCGAGGGCGCGGGCGACGGCGACGCGCTGCTGCTGACCGCCGGAGAGCTGGCTCGGGCGGTGCGCGAGGCGCCCGGAGAGGCCGACGGTGCGGATGACCTGGTCGAGCCACTGCTGATCGGCCTTGCGGCCCGCGATGTCCAGGGGCAGGGTGATGTTCTCCAGCGCGGTGAGCGTCGGGAGCAGGTTGAACGCCTGGAAGATGAACCCGATCCGGTCCCGGCGGAGACGGGTGAGCTCCCGGTCGCCGAGCGAGGCCAGCTCGGCGTCGCCTATCCGCGCGGAACCGGCGGAGACGGTGTCGAGCCCGGCCATGCAGTGCATCAGGGTCGACTTGCCGGAGCCGGACGGGCCCATGATCGCGGTGAACTCACCGCGGCGGAACTCCACGGAGACCGAGTCCAGGGCGCGTACCTGGGTCTCGCCGTGCCCGTAGACCTTGCTCAGGCCGGTGGCACGGGCGGCCGCGACGGCGGGGGCGGCGGTGG
>NZ_JAINFC010000367.1 GCF_020740835.1 Streptomyces sp. UNOC14_S4 | reverse complement strand
GGCTCACCGAGATCTACAACCACTACGTGCTGAGCACCCCCGTCACGTTCGACATCGAGCCCGTCAGCGCCGAGGACCGCGGGCAGTGGCTGGCCGACCACCCGCCCGTCGGCCGCCACCGGCTGTTCGTCGCGGCGCAGGACGGCGCCGTGCTGGGCTACGCCACCAGCAGTCCCCTGCGGCCCAAGCAGGCCTACGAGACGTCGGTGGAGACCAGCGTCTACCTGGCCCCGGAACACACCGGGCGCGGCGTCGGCGCACTGCTGTACCGCGCGCTCTTCGACGCCCTCGCCCAGGAGGACGTGCACCGCGCCTACGCCGTCGTCACCCAGCCCAACGAGGCGTCGATGCGCCTGCACGAGCGCTTCGGCTTCCGTCCCGCCGGTGTCCACCGCGAAGTGGGCCGCAAGTTCGGTACGTACTGGGACGTGGCCTGGCTGGAGAAGTCCCTGCCGGCGTCCTGAACCGGGTCACCGCGCCCCGATCGGCGGCATCCGGCCTGCGGTGCCGGGCCCCCGGTGTCACGGTGGGCCGTGTACCCGTACGGAGGGAAGCGAGGCGCGGACCATGCCCAGGGGATCGAGCTCCAAGCGCGAGCGGCAGTACGAGCACATCAAGGAGAGCGCGCTGGAGCACGGGGAGAGCACGAGGCGGGCGGAGGAGATCGCGGCCCGCACGGTCAACAAGGAGCGTGCCCGCGCGGGCGAGGCCAGGACGGCCAGCCGCACGTCGCTGGAGGACATGTCCTCCTCGAAGCGGGGCGGGCAGCGCTCCCATTCCGGGGCCCAGGGCCCCACGAAGGAGCAGCTCTACAACGAGGCGAAGCAGAAGAACGTCGAAGGCCGGTCGCACATGAACAAAGCCGAACTCAAGCGGGCGTTGGGCCGGAGCTGACCGGCACCGCTCCCGGCCGCCCGCCGCGCCCACGCGTGAGGGGACGCCATGCCAGCCGACAGGACTCCCGGCACGGGCCCGGACGACCCGCACGACCCGGACGGCCCAGTCGGCCCGGCCGCCCCCGACGACGGGCCGCGTGACGAGCGCCACGAGACCCCGACCCAGCGGGCGGACCGGCACTGGGGCGAGCTGCTCCAGGAAGTACGCGTCACGCAGACCGGGGTCCAGGTCCTCTTCGGGTTCCTGCTGACCGTGGCCTTCACCCCGCGGTTCGCCACGCTGGGCGACACCGACCGCGCCATCTACATCGTCACGGTGCTGCTCGGCGCGGCGACCACCGGGGCGCTGATCGGGCCGGTGGCCTTCCACCGCATCGTCAGCGGGCACCGCCTCAAGGCACAGACCGTGGCCTGGGCGGCGCGGCTCACGCTGTCCGGGGTGGTCCTGCTCCTGGCGACGGTCACCTCGGCACTGCTGCTGATCCTGCGGATCGCGCTGCACAACGCGGCGGTGCCATGGCTCCTCGCCGGCGTCGTCGTCTGGCTGGGGCTGTGCTGGTTCGCGCTGCCCTGGTGGGCGCTGCGCCGCCACGAGCACGAGAAGTGACCGCCGCCCCGGGCGCCCGGCCCTCGGCATGTGCGCGGCGCATCTTGTCTGACCTGCGGACTTCTCCCGCTTCGAAGCAGCGGGACCGGTAGTGTCCAGCAGGTGGCGACGAACGGTACTGACAACGGGCTTCCCGTGGACGCGGCCCTCGACCGGCTCAGCGAGCAGTTGGCGGAATCCGCCCGCGTCCAGCGGAGAATGCGGAGCCTGCTGGACGCCATCCTGGGCATCAGCGGGGAACTGGAGCTGCCCGTCGTGCTGCGCCGCATCGTGACGGCCACCATGGACCTGGTCGGAGCGCGCTACGGGGCGCTGGGGGTCCTCGACGCGGACGGCACGGGGCTGACGGAGTTCATCCCGGTGGGGCTGGACGCCCAGGAACTGGAACAGCTGTCCGGGGCGCAACTGCCATGCGGTCAGGGCCTGCTGGGGCTGCTGATCAGCGATCCGCGGCCGCTGCGCGTGGACGACATCGCGTCGGATCCGCACGCGGCGGGGTTCCCGCCCGGCCATCCGCCGATGCGTTCCCTGCTCGGGGTCGCCATAACCGTGCGCGGCCAGGTGTACGGCAACCTCTATCTGGCGGACCGTCAGGACGGCAAGCCCTTCGACTCCGACGACGAGGCGGTGGTGACGGCCCTGGCGGGCGCGGCGGGTGTGGCCATCGAGAACGCCAGGCTCTACGGGCAGGTGCGCGCGAGCGCCGAGCAGTTCCAGCAGTTGCTGCTGCCGACGCTGCCCGACCTCGCCCCGTTCACCTCGTGGGCGACGTACCGGCCGGCCGCCGACCCCGCCCTGCTCGGGGGCGACTGGTACGACGTGCTGACGTTCCCGGACGGCTCCCGGGCGATGATCGTGGGCGATGTCGTCGGCCACGACGTCCGGGCCGCCGCGACCATGGCGCAGATCCGCAACATGCTGCGTGCCCTGGCCTACGACTCGGGCGCACCCCCCGGTGAGCTGCTCGGCCGCCTCGACCGTACGCTCGCGGCCGTCGCGGAGCCGGTGATGGCGACGGTCTGCCTGGCCCGGATCGAGCCGGACGCGGGGGCCTGGTCGCTGGTGTGGAGCAACGCGGGCCATCCGCCGCCGCTGGTCGTGACCCCGGACGGCGAGGCATGGTTCCTCGACGCCGAGCCGGACGTGCCCGTGGGCGTCGACACCGGGCTCCCGCGCCACAGCCACCGGCGCCCGTTGCCGCCGGGTGCCACGGTGCTCATGTACACCGACGGGCTGGTCGAGTACCCCGGCCGGGACCTGGACGAGGCCCTGCGCGTGGTCGCGGACACGGCGGCCGCGCACGCCGCCCTGCCGCTGGACCGGCTCGGCAGGGCCGTGGCCGAGTCCCGGCCCGGTGACGGCCACGACGACATGGCCGTCATCGTCCTGCGCGTCCCGGAGCGGGACTGACGGCTGATGGCTTACGGCCGACGGTCCCGCCGGGACCGTCTCAGCCGGCGTCGACGCTGATGGCCTCCAGCTTCGCCCGCAGGTAGGCGTGCGAGTCGACCGGTTCGTACGCGACCCGGCCGATCGGCGGGGGCAGCGTCTCGACGCGGGTGCCCGGGTCGCACTCGTAGAAGTACACCAGGGACATCAGCTCCTCCGTGGGCGCGTCGGCCGGTGGCGGCAGCACCCGGTGGCGGCCGGAGCGCCAGCGGTCGCCGGTCCAGCGGGCCATCAGGTCGCCGATGTTCACGGTGAGGGCCTCGGGGTCGTAGGGCGCGTCCCGCCAGCCGTCCGTCTCGGTGAACACCTGCAGCCCGCCCTTGCCCCGCTGCCGGTCCAGGACCGTCACGGTGCCGAAGTCGGTGTGCGGGCCGATGCGGAACTGGCCGGGCTCCGGGGTGCCCACCACGTCCGTCCCCGGGTACCAGTTGATGTTGAAGCCCCAGGTGGGGTGCCCGGTGTGGCGGGTGAAGAGGTCCGGGGGCGCGCCGAGGGCCGCGGCCAGCAGCTCCAGGAGCAGGTCGGACAGCTCCCGCATCCGTGTCACGTACCGCTCGACCATCGGCCGCAGCTCCGGCGCCTCGGCGGGCCACACGTTCGGCCGGAACCACTCGGCGTCCACGGCCGGGTCGCCCGTCGGTTCGTCGGAGACGAAGGACCAGGACTCCTTCAGGTCGGGCGGGCTCTGGGTGCCCTCGGCGTAGGCGTTCGCCTCCGCGCCCTGCCGCAGCCAGCCGCGTCCGCCGACGCGCACGGCGTACGGGGCCTTGGTCCCCTCCGAGAGCCGGAAGAAGCCGCGGGCGGCGTCCCGGATGCCGGAGCGCAGCGGCGCGTCCACGCCGTGCCCGGTGACCAGCAGGAACCCGGCGGTCTTGAGGGCGTCGTCGACGGTGCGGGCCAGGTCGGCACGGTCCCGCTCCGGTCCGTGCCGCCATGTGCCGAGGTCGATCGTGGGAATGGCCACCGCGCCTCCTGAGTGCTCGTACGGCCTGTTCGCCGGTTCGACTGCTGCCGGTTCAGCTGCCACCGGCTCAGCTGCTGCCGGTTCGACTGCTCGCTTGGATCACCGCGTGCGTACCGCTGGTCCGCCAGGGCCGCCCGCTGTCTTCCAAGGTGCCCAACGTCCGCGCGTCGAGGCCGACGACCACGTCGGACTTGAGGGTGCGCAGGGCCGCGACGGGGCCCGGGAAGAAGGCGGTGCGGTCGGCGAACGGCGTCGTGGCGGGCCAGTGCCGGTCACCGACGAGGCGACGGTAGTTGAGGTCGCCCTTCAGCAGGGTCACCGTGCCGTCCGCGAACTCCCGCCGCAGGTCGTCGGGCATCGCGTCGTACGGCAGCGGGGCGCAGAAGAACGCGTGCGCGCGTACCTCCAGCCGTCCGTCGGCCAGGGCGGACCACAGGCGCGTGGCGGTCGCGGCGGCCTGCCCGTCCGCCCGGCGGAGGCGGCGCAGGGCGTCGACGACGTCCGTCGTGGTCGCGTCGGAGACGTAGTACGGGTACGGCTTGACGTGCAGGACCGCGCGGGCGGCCCGGCCGTGGTGGAGGAGGTGGTCGAGGAGCAGGAGGTCGGGGACGAGCTCGGGACCGGCGTTGTCCGCGACGAGGTGCACCGTGGCGGCCGCTCCCTCGGGGAGCAGGGACCAGAGCCGGTCGCTGTCGTCGGAGAGGAGGGGCCGTCCGGCGCCGTCGTCCTGCGTGCCGCCGGAGGTGATGCGGAAGCCCAGGTCGGCGCGGTTGCCCCAGAGCGAGGCGTGCAGGAGGGCGTGTTCGCGCTCGCCGGGGGCGCTGTCGGTGAGGGTTTCGAGTGCGGCCAGTTCGTCGTCGACCGCCGTACCGGCCAGTTCGGCCTGTTTGAAGGGGGCGAAGGGGTCGACGCCCTGCCACGGGCCGGGGGCGAAGTAGCCGACGGCTCCGAGCAGCCTGCGGTAGAAGTAGCTCTCGGCCCAGAGGAAAGGCGCGTCGAACCAGGACATGCCGTAGTGCCCGCGTCCCCAGGCCCGCCAGCGGTCGTGGTCGTGGGCGTCCGGGGCGAGCGGTTCGATCACGCCGTCGGCGATCTCGGCGAGCAGCGCGTCGAGGGCCCGGTGCTGCGCGGGGCCGTACGGGGAGGCGTCGCGGACCTGCCGGACGAGCGCGGGGTGGCGCTCGGCCCAGACTCCCCAGGCGAACGAGCCGGGCTCGCTGCTCACGATCTCGAGTGCGTCGTCCGCCTCGTCCGCCGTGGGCATCGCCGTCGTGTCCTCCGTCGTCGTACGGATACGTCCTGCGTGCACGGTACCCGTCGTCCGGGGCGGAGCCGGGCATGATCCCGCAGGCCCGGGCGCGCGGGCTGCGCGATGCTGGAGGGAGAGCAGGGAACACCGACACGGTGACCGGCGGCGCGGTGCCGCCGGAGAGGCCAGGAAGGCCAGGAAGGCCGGGAGAGGAGGCCGTCATGACCGGCTCGTCGGTATCCAGGCGCCGGTCCGGGCTGCCGGAGCTGATGGAGTGGCTGGGGGCGGGGTTCCCCGAGCTGCCGGTGGAATGGGGCCGCGGGGACGCGCACGTCATCCCCATCGAGGTGATGGAGGGTGACGGGCGGTACGTCCTGCGTGCCCAGCTGCCGGGCGTGGACCCGGAGAAGGACATCAGCATCACGGTCGAGGGCGACACCCTGACCGTCCGGGCCGAGCACGCGGAGAGCACGGAGAGCACGGAGCGCAAACGGCATTCGGAGTTCCGTTACGGCTCCTTCGAGCGGACGGTCCGGCTGCCGTTCCCGATCCCGGACGAGGAACCCGAGGCCGAGTACCGCGACGGCATCCTCACGGTGACCGTCCGGCGCCCGGCCGAGCCGAAGTCGAGCACGCGCAGCGTGCCCGTCCGGCGCGCCGGCTGACCCACGGGGACCGGCCGGCGGCGGCGCGTACCGCATGCCTATGAGGAGGTGCGGGAGATGAATCGGACCCCCCACGCGCAGGCCCGCGAGGGCGCGCGGCCCGACAGCCGTGACGTGCGCGTACGTGCCGGTCCCACGCTGCTGGACGGGGAGCTGACCGTGCCGCGCGGCGCGCAGGGGATCGTGGTGTTCGCGCACGGCAGCGGCAGCAGCCGCCGCAGCCCGCGCAACCGCGCCGTGGCCGTGGGCCTGGGCGGCGTCGGCCTCGGCACGCTGCTGTTCGACCTGCTCACCGAGGAGGAGGCGGACAACCGGAGGAACGTCTTCGACACCACGCTGCTGGCCCATCGCCTCTCGGACGCCACGTCCTGGCTGCGCGAGGAGCCCGAGGCGGAGGGGCTCCCGGTCGGGTATTTCGGCGCGAGCACGGGCGCGGCCGCCGCGCTGTGGGCGGCCGCCGAGCCGGGCGCGGGCATCGCCGCCGTGGTCTCCCGGGGCGGCAGGCCCGACATGGCCACCGCGCGGCTGTGGGCGGTGACGGCGCCCACGCTGCTGATCGTGGGCGGCGCCGACGACGTCGTACTCGACCTCAACCGTCGTGCGCAGGAGCACCTGCGCTGCGAGAACCGGCTCGCCGTCGTCCCGGGGGCCACACATCTCTTCGAGGAGCCCGGCGCGCTGGAGACGGTCACCGAGCTCGCGCGGGACTGGTTCGCGGGCCACATGCCCGCTCCCGGCGGTGCCCGGGCGGGGTGACCCGCCGAGCGCCACCGGGCGTCCGTCGCCGGGCGTCCGTTACCGGGCGTCCGTTACCGGGCGTCCGTTACCGGGCGTCCGTTACCGGGCGTCAAGGATGAATCAATTGCCCTCTCCCGCCCTCCTCGCCACGCGTGCGGAGGGCTACGCTGGCACGACATCGAGCGCTGACACGACCGACACGACCGGCACAACTGACACGGCATCGAGCAGCGCGTTCGACCGGAGGGGGGCGGGAAGCATGGACGATCATCGTGACGGTCATCGCGGCGCCCCGCGCCACGGCCGCCGGCCCATCCGTGCGTGTGCGGCCTCGCCTTCGGCGCGCTGGAGTCTGCTCGTCGCCGCGGCTCCCGGGTAGCAGGCAGGCCTCCCGGTCCGTCCTCACGCACCGTCAGGTGTGCGTTTCTCCCGTGTCGCACGACCGCTTCCGTCTGCCGTACCGGCCCTTCGGCGGTCACGTGTGACGTCCCCGGCCCGCTCGGCCGGTTCTCCGCAGGGTGACCAGAACCCCTGCCCCGTTCACGGAGGTGTCCTCCCATGTCCGTCCTCACCACCTTCTTCCAGACCCACCCCGTGCGGCCGCGCACCGTCGTACCGGGTGTCCGTCTCCGCGTGTCCCCGCGGGAGATCGTCCGCCGTATCGCCGCCGGCTCGGTGGACAGCCCGGTCCTCCAGGCGATGGGCACGCCGATCCGCCGCACACCATCGGCCTAGTCGTCGGCACGGTCCGGAGTCCATGGCGCCGGTGGACGACGCGGTCCTGGCATGCTGGGCAGCGCCCCGCACTCCAGAGGCGCGGGCCCGCGCACGCGCCCGTGGAAGGACCCCCATGCTCACGACGTCGTTCGTCCCCGGTGCCCCCGACTGGCTCGACCTCGCCGTCCCGGACACCGACGCGGCCGTCGCCTTCTACCGCGGCCTGTTCGGCTGGACGTTCCGGTCGGCGGGCCCCGAGGCGGGAGGCTACGGCTTCTTTCTCCACGACGGCAGGACGGTGGCCGGTGTCGGCCCGAGCGGCAAAAACTCCACGGCGACCTGGACGGTGTACTTCCACACGCCGGACGCGGACGCCACCGCCGAGGCCGTGCGGCAGGCGGGCGGCACGGTCACGGTCATGCCCATGGACGTGACCACCGCCGGGCGCATGGCCCACTTCACCGACCCCACCGGCGCCGACTTCGGTGTGTGGCAGCCACGCGACAGGCCCGGTATGGAGGTGGTCATGGAGGACAACTCCCTCTCGTGGAC
>NZ_JAINFC010000366.1 GCF_020740835.1 Streptomyces sp. UNOC14_S4 | reverse complement strand
CCACCGCGCCGGTCCGGCCCCAGCGGGCGAGGCCGACCTCGCCCGCTGGGGCCGGACCGGCGCGGTGGCGATGCCGCCCGAGGAGGCCCTGAGCCTGTTCGACCTCGCGCTGGCCGCGCCCGACGCGACTCTCGTCCCCGCCCACCTCGATCTCGCGGCGATCCGCTCCCGGGCGGCCACCATGCCCGCGCTGTTCGGGGATCTGCTGGGCGCGGCGCGACGCCGCCGGACCCCGGAGCCCGCGGCCCCCTCGCCGGCCGGACGGCTCCTCGCGATGACGGCGGCCGAACGCGAACAGACGCTGCTGGACATCGTGCGCACCGAGGCCGCCGGGGCGCTCGGCCACAGGAACGCCGACCCGGTGCACGCGACCCGCGCGTTCAAGGAGATCGGATTCGACTCCCTGACCGGCGTCGAACTGCGGAACCGGCTCAACAACGTCACGGGCCTGCGGCTCCCGTCGACGCTGGTCTTCGACTACCCCACCCCGGCCCGGCTCGCGGGCTTCCTCGCGGACCGCCTGGTCGGCGGCACCGACACGCCCGACGACACGGCGGCGCTGCCCGCGGCCGGGACGGCGGCGGGGCCGGGCACGGGCGAGGACCCGGTCGTGATCGTCGGCATGGGGTGCCGGTTCCCCAGCGGGGTGGGATCGCCGCAGGATCTCTGGGACCTCGTGGCCGCGGGCGGCGACGCCGTGGGCGACTTCCCGCAGGACCGGGGCTGGGACGTGGCCTCGCTGTTCGACCCCGACCCGGAACGCTCCGGCAAGAGCTACGTACGCAGGGGCGGTTTCCTGTCCGATGTCGCCGGTTTCGACGCGGAGTTCTTCGGGATCTCGCCGCGCGAGGCCCTCGCCATGGACCCGCAGCAACGGCTGCTGCTCGAAACCTCCTGGGAGGCGGTCGAGCGCGCCGGCATCGATCCGACGTCGCTGCGCGGCAGCCGGACCGGGATCTTCGCCGGGGTCATCGACAACGGCTACGGCTCCCGGCTCGACCAGGTCCCGGACGAGGTCGAGGGGTACGTCGGCTACGGCAGCGCGAGCAGCATCGCCTCCGGCCGGGTCGCGTACACGCTGGGTCTGGAGGGCCCGGCGGTGAGCATCGACACGGCGTGCTCGTCGTCGCTGGTCGCGCTGCACCTGGCGGCGAACGCGCTGCGGTCGGGGGAATGCGACCTGGCCCTGGCGGGCGGAGTGACGGTGATGTCGACCCCCGAGTTCTTCGTGGAGTTCTCGCGCCAGCGCGGGCTTTCCCACGACGGCCGGTGCAAGGCGTTCTCCGCGGCGGCCGACGGCATGGGAGCGGGTGAGGGTGTCGGGCTGTTGTTGCTGGAGCGGCTGTCGGACGCGGTGCGTAATGGTCATCAGGTGTTGGCGGTGGTGCGGGGTTCGGCGGTGAATCAGGACGGTGCGTCGAATGGCTTGTCCGCGCCGAATGGTCCGTCGCAGCAGCGGGTGATCCGGCAGGCGTTGGTGAACGCGGGTTTGTCGGTGGGTGATGTGGATGCGGTGGAGGCGCACGGTACGGGGACGACGCTGGGTGATCCGATCGAGGCGCAGGCGTTGTTGGCGACGTATGGGCAGGGGCGTTCCGGCGGTCGTCCGTTGTGGTTGGGGTCGGTGAAGTCGAACATCGGTCATGCGCAGGCGGCTGCGGGTGTGGCTGGTGTGATCAAGATGGTGATGGCGATGCGGCACGGTGTGCTGCCGAAGACACTGCACGTGGACGGGCCGTCGCCGCATGTGGACTGGTCGGCGGGCCGGGTCGAGCTGCTGACGGAGGAGCAGCCGTGGCCCGCGGGAGAACGGGTACGGCGCGCGGGCGTCTCCTCGTTCGGAATCAGCGGCACCAACGTGCACGTACTGCTGGAAGAAGCCCCCGAGGCCGTTCCCGAGCCCCGCGGTGATGCCGTCGGAGCAGTGGTGCCGTGGGTGCTGTCGGCGCGTTCGGGTACGGCCTTGCGGGAGCAGGCGGTACGTCTGCGCGAGTGGGCGTTGGCGCACCCCGAGACCGATCCGCTCGCCGTGGGCCGGGCGCTGGCATCGGGCCGTGCACTCTTCGACCAGCGTGCCGTGGTCTCGGGCCGCGACACCGGCGAACTGGTGGCCCGCCTGGCCGAACTCGTCGAGACGACGGATGCCGTACCGGTGAACGCACCTGCTTCGGGGCCGGTGTTCGTGTTTCCGGGGCAGGGGTCGCAGTGGGCGGGGATGGCGGCCGAGTTGCTGGAGTGCTGCCCGGTGTTTGCGGAGACGGTGGGTGCCTGTGCGGGGGTGATGGATCCGCTGACGGACTGGTCGTTGCTGGAGGTGCTGCGGGACAGTTCAGGCCGTCTGCTGGACCGGGTTGATGTGGTGCAGCCGGTGTTGTTCGCGGTGATGGTGGGGTTGGCGCGGTGGTGGGAGTCGTGCGGCGTACGTCCTGCCGCTGTGGTGGGTCACTCGCAGGGTGAGATCGCCGCGGCGCATGTGGCGGGGCTGTTGTCGTTGGAGGACGCGGCGCGGGTTGTGGTGCTGCGCAGCCAGGCTCTGCGGCGGGTGTCGTCGGTGGGTGGCGGGATGCTGTCTGTCGGCGTCGGCGCTGAGCGTGCTGCCGGGCTCGTTGCCGACGATGAGCGGTTGTCGCTGGCGGCGGTGAACGGGCCCGCCAGTGTGGTGCTGTCGGGTGACGTCGAGGCCTTGGCTGTCGTGGTCGACGCCTGCGAGCGCGATGGTGTGCGGGCGCGGTGGATTCCGGTGGACTACGCCTCTCATTCCGCCCAGATGGATGTACTGCGGGATGACCTTCAGGCTCTGCTGGCGGATGTCACCCCGCAGCCCGGCGCGGTGGCGATGTACTCGACGGTGACCGGCGAGGCCGTCACCGATCCTGGGGCGCTGTCGGGCTCGTACTGGTACGAGAATCTGCGCAATACCGTTCGGCTGGATCAGGCGGTGCGTGCGGCGGTGGCGGATGGGCACACGGTGTTTGTCGAGTGCAGTCCGCACCCGGGTCTTGTCGTGCCCATCGCGGATGAGCTGGAGGATGTTCCGGGCGGTACGGTTCTGGAGACGCTGCGTCGTGGTGAGGGTGGTTCGGAGCGGTTGGTGACGGCGCTGTCCGCCGCTTTCGTGCGCGGCCTGTCCGTCGACTGGGCAAGCCAGCTCAAGCACGCCGACACAACCTGCATCGACCTCCCCACCTACCCCTTCCAACGTGACCGCTACTGGGCCGAGGCCGACCCCACCACCGTCGCGGGCGTCGGATGGGGACAGTTCGCCGTCGAGCACCCGGTACTGGGCGCCGCCGTCGACCTCGCCGACGCGTCCGGGACCGTTCTCACGGGACGTCTCTCCCTGTCCACGCACCCGTGGCTCGCCGATCACGCCGTCCTCGGCACGGTCATCGTCCCCGGCACGGCGTTCCTCGAACTCGCCCTCCGAGCAGGCGGCGAGGTCGGCTGCCCGGTCCTCGACGAACTGACCCTGCACACCCCGCTCGTCCTGCCCGACACCGAGGGTGTCCGGATCCAGGTCACCGTCGAGGAACCGGACGACGCCGGCGCTCGCGTCATCGGCATCCACTCGCGGCCCGAGGACGCTCCGGTCGACCAGCCGTGGACCCGGCACGCGTCGGGTCTGCTCGCTCCGGCCTCGGACACCCCGATCGACGAGGCCGCACCGCCCGGGCAGTGGCCCCCGCCGGGCGCGCAGCCGGTGGACGCCGACGACGTCTATGCCCGCTCGGCTGCGGCCGGTTTCGACTACGGTCCCCTTTTCCAGGGCCTGCGCCGCGTGTGGCGGCTCGGCGACGAGCTGCTGGCCGAGGTCGGTCTCCCCGACGAGGCGCTCGCCGACGCCGACCGCTTCGGTCTGCACCCGGCCCTCCTCGACGCCGCGATGCACCCGATGCTGGTCCGGGACGACGCGGACGCACCGCTCCGGACGGGGCTGCCGTTCTCCTGGACCGGCGTCAGGCTCGACACTCGCGGCGATCACGACACTCACGGCGCCCGCGCCCTGCGCGTACGACTCACGACGACCGCGGCGGGTACGGTCTCGCTGCGCGCTCACGACGAGACCGGCCGGGCCGTCGTGTCCATCGACTCGGTCGTCGTCCGGCCCGTCTCCGCCGAACAACTGCGGATCTCCGACTCCCTCGCCCGGGACTCGCTGTTCGAACTGCGCTGGGCGGAACGGGATACCTCGGCGGACACGGCTTCTCCCACTTCTCCCACGGAACCGCGCGCCGACTCGGATGAGGCCGACGCCACGGTCGTCCGGACCCACCTCGGTACGGCGGACACGCCCGATGCCCTTGACCTCCTGGACGACCCCGAGGTCTCTCCGCCCGGCACTCTCGTGGTGCGCGTCTCGCCCGCCGAGGGGCCGGAGCACACCCGGGTGCACGATCTCACCGCGCGCGTACTGGAGCTCATGCGCCGCTGGCTGGCCGACGAGCGGACGGCCGACGCGCGCCTTGTCCTCCTGACCTCCCGTGCCGTCGCGGTCGACGACACCGAGGAGATCCGCGACCTCGCCTCGGCCGCCGTGTGGGGCATGGTCCGTTCGGCGCAGGCCGAGCACCCCGGACGCTTCGTCCTGGTGGACGTGGACGCCGACGATGTCGACGACGACGCGGTCCTCGCGCAGGTGGTCTCGGGCGACGCCCAGATCGCGCTGCGTCGTGGCACCGCCCTCCTGCCGCGCCTGGTCCGTGCCGCTTCCGGTGGCCGCTCCGACGACGGCACCGGCTTCGTACCCGCCCCCGACGGCACCGTACTGATCACCGGCGGCACCGGGACGCTCGGCGCGTCGCTCGCCCGCCATCTGGTCGCCGAGCACGGCGTACGCCGGCTGCTGCTGCTCAGCCGACGCGGCGGTGACGCCCCCGGCGCCGCCGGACTGGTCGCCGAGCTGACCGCGCTGGGCGCGCACGTGAGCGTGGCGGCCTGCGACGCAGCCGACCGCGACGCCCTCGCGCGCGTCCTCGCCACGATCCCCGCCAAACACCCGCTGACCTCCGTGGTCCACGCGGCCGGTGTCCTGGACGACGGTGTCGTGGAGGCCATGACACCTGCCCGTCTGGCCGCCGTCCTGCGCCCGAAGGTCGACGCGGCGTGGAATCTGCACCAGGCCACGCGCGGCCTCGGCCTCGACTCGTTCGTGCTGTTCTCGTCGGCGGCCGGGCTCATCGGCAACCCCGGACAGAGCAACTACGCGGCCGCCAACGCCTTCCTCGACGCGCTCGCGTGGCACCGCCGCGCGCACGGCCTGCCCGCTACGTCGCTCGCGTGGGGCTGGTGGGCGGAAGGCAGCGAGATGACCGCCGGGCTCGGGACCGCCGACCGGCAGCGCATGACGCGCCTCGGCGTCCTGCCCCTTTCCGCCGAGCAGGGCTGTGCGCTGTTCGACGCGGCGGCCAACCGCGCCGAACCGGTGCTCATGGCCGTACGGATGGACATCGCCGCGCTGCGTCGCGCGGGCTCCGACGCCGTGCCCGTACTGCTGCGCGAGCTCGCCCGGGTGCCGCACCGGCGGAGCCCGGCGGACGGGGCGGGCGCCCGTTCGGGCGGGCCGGCGAGTCGGCTGGCCGGTCTGACCGCCGCCGAGCGAGGACAGCTGCTCGTACGGACCGTGTGCACGCACGCGGCCGCCGTGCTCGGGCACACCGGCGTGGACGGCATCGAGGAGACCCGCGCGTTCCGCGACCTGGGGTTCGACTCGCTCACGGGACTCGAACTGCGCAACCGGCTGAGCACCGCCACCGGCCTGCGCCTGCCTGCCACGCTCGTCTTCGACTACCCGAACCCGAGGCTGCTCGCCGGACACCTGGGCGATCTGCTCGCGGACGCCGGGTCCACCGTGCCGGCACTGGCCTCCGCCTCCGCCTCCGCGTCCACGGCCGTGGCCGTGCCGGCCTCCGCCGACGAGCCGATCGCGATCGTCGGCATGGGCTGCCGCCTCCCGGGCGGTGTCACCTCCCCGCGGCAGTTGTGGGACCTGGTGGCCGGTGGCGTCGACGCGCTCACGGACTTCCCGGCCGACCGCGGCTGGGACACGGACCGGATCTTCGACCTCGACCCCTCGCGCCCGGGCAGTACGTACGTGCGGACCGGTGGATTCGTCGCCGACGCCGCCGAGTTCGACCCCGGGTTCTTCGGGATCTCGCCGCGCGAGGCCCTCGCGATGGACCCGCAGCAGCGCCTGCTGCTGGAGGCTTCTTGGGAGACCCTCGAACACGCGGGCATCGATCCGGAGACGTTGCGCGGCAGCCGGACCGGTGTGTTCGCGGGAGCGATCTACTACGACTACGCCGCTCGTCTGAACCGGGTGCCGGACGAGCTGGAGGGCTACCTCGGCAACGGCAACGTGGGCAGTGTCGCCTCGGGCCGGGTGGCCTACGCCCTCGGTCTCGAAGGGCCCGCGGTGACCGTCGACACGGCGTGCTCGTCCTCGCTGGTCGCCCTGCACCTCGCCTGCCAGGCGCTGCGCGCGGGCGAGTGCGACCTCGCGCTCGCGGGCGGCGTCACCGTGATGTCGACGCCGGCCGTGTTCGTCGACTTCGCACGGCAGCGCGGACTCGCGCCGGACGGCCGCTGCAAGCCGTTCGCGGCCGCCGCCGACGGCACCGGGTGGGGCGAGGGCGTCGGCCTCGTCCTGGTCGAGCGGCTGTCGGACGCGGTGCGCAACGGCCACCACGTACTCGCCGTGGTCCGGGGTTCCGCGGTCAACCAGGACGGCGCGTCCAACGGGCTCACCGCGCCCAATGGGCCGTCGCAGCAGCGGGTGATCCAGCAGGCGCTGGCCGGTGCCGCGCTGGCTCCGGCGGACGTGGACGCGGTCGAGGCGCACGGCACGGGGACGACGCTGGGGGACCCGATCGAGGCGCAGGCGCTGCTGGCGACGTACGGGCAGGGGCGTTCCGGCGGCCGTCCGTTGTGGCTGGGGTCGGTGAAGTCGAACATCGGGCATACGCAGGCCGCTGCGGGCGTGGCGGGCGTCATCAAGATGGTGATGGCGATGCGGCACGGTGTGCTGCCGAAGACGCTGCACGTGGACGAGCCGTCGCCGCATGTGGACTGGTCGGCGGGCCGGGTGGAGCTGTTGGCGCAGGCCGTGCCGTGGCCGGAGACGGACCGTCCGCGTCGCGCGGGCGTGTCGTCCTTCGGGATCAGCGGCACCAACGCCCACGTCATTCTCGAACAGGCACCGGTCCCGGCGGAAACGGACGCTCGCCCGGAACAGGGCGCGCCCGTCCCGTGGGTGCTCTCCGCGCGGACCGAGACCGGGCTGCGGGCCCAAGCCGCCCGCCTGCGGGACTGGGCGCTCGGGCAGCCGGATGTCCAACCAGCCGACGTAGCAGCCGTGTTGGCCGCGGGGCGCGCGGCCATGGCGCATCGCGCGGTCGTGCTCGGCCGGGACACCGCGGAGCTGACGGCCGGACTGGCCGCCCTCGCGGACGGCGAGCCGGAATCCGCAGGAGTCGTGTCGGGTGCTGTGGTGCGTGGCGCAGGACGGACGGCGGTGGTGTTCACCGGTCAGGGTGCGCGGTGTCGGGGCGTGGGGCGTGAGTTGTATGAGGCGTTCCCGGTGTTTGCGGCTGTGGTGGATGAGGTGTGTGCGGCGTTCGATGGGGTGGTGCCGTTCTCGGTGCGGGATGTGCTGTTGGGTGATCCGGCTGTTGAGGAGGTGGAGGGCACGGGTGTGGTGCAGCCGGTGTTGTTCGCTTTTGAGGTGGCGTTGTGGCGGTTGTGGCGGTCGTGGGTGCCTGCGCCGGATGTGGTGCTGGGGCATTCGCTGGGCGGGATTGTCGCGGCTCATGTTGCCGGGGTGTTCTCGTTGGAGGGTGCGGT
>NZ_JAINFC010000365.1 GCF_020740835.1 Streptomyces sp. UNOC14_S4 | reverse complement strand
GGGGTGACGATGTCCATCCCGCCCTTCGCGGACGCGGGGGTGGCGGAGAGGGCGAGCGCGGCCGCGAGGATTCCGGCGACGGCGACGGCGTACGGAATTCGGTGTGTCATTTCCGGGTACCTGCTTCTGAGTTGGCGTCGGCGTGCGGGCAAGGGCGGGGGCCGGGGAATCGCGTCAGGTCCGGTACGGGCGCCCCGCGCTACAATTGCCCGATTGCGCAAGCTTTTAAATGACCCGACCTCTGGAGGTAATTCATGGGCGTGACCCTGGCCAAGGGCGGCAACGTCTCGCTGAGCAAGGAGGCCCCGGGGCTGACGTCCGTCGCGGTCGGCCTCGGCTGGCAGGCGCGCACCACCACCGGCGCCGACTACGACCTCGACGCCAGCGCGCTGCTGTGCGGGGCGTCCGGCAAGGTCGTCTCCGACCGCCACTTCGTCTTCTTCAACAACCTCGCCAGCCCGGACGGCTCCGTGCAGCACACGGGCGACGAGCTGACCGGCGGTACCGGCGCCAGTGACGACGAGACCATCAATGTGGACCTGGCGCGCGTCCCCGCCGAGGTCATCAAGATCGTCTTCCCGGTCTCCATCTACGAGGCCGACGTCCGCGGCCAGGCCTTCGGGCAGGTGCGCAACGCCTACATCCGCGTGGTCAACCGTGCGGACGGCCGGGAGCTCGCCCGCTACGACCTGAGCGAGGACGCCTCGACCGAAACGGCGATGATCTTCGGCGAGCTCTACCGCCACGCTTCCGAGTGGAAGTTCCGTGCCGTCGGACAGGGGTACGCCTCCGGTCTTCGGGGCATCGCCAGTGATTTCGGGGTCAACGTCGGCTGACCGAACGGTCCGCGAGGGTGCCGCAATACCCGTACGGTGTCGTGCTGTTCTCGGGTTTCCGGTATGCCCATCCTGTTGTCCGACCGGATGGATACGCTCGGCAGGCCCATGACCAACACTTGCTATATTGCGCAAATGAGCAAGTAGTGCGGTCGCCGCACGCGGCGGCCGCCCGTACGAATGGGGAGCACGCATGCCCGGCAGGCGGATCGAGACCCGGGGGGCCAGGGCGGGGCAGCAGGGGACGCGGCTCCGCACCGCACCCCATGCTCCTGCTCCTGCCCCGGCACGGGTCCCGGGGCCGAGAGCCGGCCGGAGACCCGGGCAGGGCTTCGACGGTTCGCTCGGCCAGGCGCCCCGGCGCGCCCTGTCGGCCTCCGGGGTGCTGCTGGTGGCGGGCACCGCGCTGGACGAGACGTTCGGCAGCGGTCTGGGCTGGATCTTCGCGACCTTCGCGGCGGCCGCCGCGGCCCTCGTGGCCGTGGCCTGCTGCGGGCCGCAGACCTGGTGGGCGTTCGCGCTGCCCCCGCTGGCCATCGCGGTGGTCGCCCTCACCGCGCGGCTCCTGCTGGACGACGCGTCGTCCACCGGGCGCAGCGACGCGGCGACATCGATGACCACCGCGTTGCACTGGGCCATCGACACCTTCCCCGCGATGGCCGCCGCCGAGGCCGCGGCGCTCGCGGTACTGACCCTCCGTGCCGTACGGTCCAGGCGATACAGGAGGGCCGTCCATGCGTGACCGATACCGTTCCGCCGACCGCACGCCGAGCCGCCGCGACAACACGCCGGGCCACCGCGACAACCGGGGCCGCGCCAGAGCCGGTCGCCCCGTGCGGGCCGCGGCGGCCGCCAGACTCGCCGTCTGCCTCACCTCGGCGGCCGTCATGCTGACCAGCGGGGTCGGCTGGTTCGCCTACCACTGGCTGAACAACGGGCTCATCACCTCCAGCGCCCTGGACGCCCTGCGCAAGGGAGCCCCGCCGAAGCTGGACGACTCGGTGAACCTCCTGCTCATCGGCCTGGACAGCCGCAAGGACATGGACGGCAACGACCTCCCCAAGGAGTTCGTCCAGCAGGAACTGCACGCGGGGTCCAGCGGGATCGGCGGCTACAACACCAACACGCTGATCCTGATGCACATCCCGGCGGACGGCGGCAAGGTCACGGCCTTCTCGATCCCCCGCGACGACTACGTCGAGGTCGCGGGCGGTCGCGGCGAGCACAAGATCAAGGAGGCGTACGGGCTCGCCAAGGCGGAGATGCAGGACAAACTCCAGACCGAGGGCGTCAAGGGCGCCGAACTGGAGCACCGCAGCCGCGAGGCCGGCCGGGAGGCCACCCTCGCCACCGTGCAGCAGTTCCTCGGCGTGCCCATCGACCACTTCGCCGAGGTCAATCTGCTGGGCTTCTACGACATCGCCAAGGTGGTGCAGCCCGTCCAGGTCTGTCTGAAGAAACCGGTCCGCGACCGCTACTCCGGCGCCGACTTCCCCGCCGGGCTCCAGGAGCTCGACGCCCGGCAGGCCCTCGCCTTCGTCCGGCAGCGCCACGGGCTGACCGGCGGCGACCTCGACCGGACCCACCGTCAGCAGGCCTTCATCTCGTCCGTCACGCACAAGCTCAAGTCCCAGGGTGTGTGGAGCGACATCGGCAAGCTCCAGGGGCTGTTCGACGTGGTCAAGAAGGACGTCGTCATCGACGACCGCTGGAACATTCTGGACTTCGCCCGGCAGGCCCCCAACCTCACCGGCGGCAACGCCGAGTTCCACACGCTGCCGATCGCCGGATTCGCCACCCGAAAGGGGGAGGCGGTCAACATCGTGGACCCCGTGAAGGTGAGGTCCCTCGTTCAGGCGATGATCGGGCACCAGGCGCCGAGCCCCGACGAGCCCGCCGCCCCGGCCCAGGCCAAGAACGGCGCCCCGCCCGCGGACGCGGCGTCCACCACGGTGGACGTGCGCAACGCCTCCGGCACCCCCGGGGCCGCGGCGAGCGAGGCGAAGGCGCTGGCCGCGCTGGGCTACCGCACGGGGCAGGTCTCCAACGCGCCGTCCTCCCGCACGACCTCCGTCGTCTACGGCAGGGGCGCGGAGGCGGCGGCCCAGCGGATCGCCGCGCAGCACGGGGTACGGGCGGTGGCGGACCCGACGCTCTCGGCGGGGCGGGTCGTGGTGACGCTCGGCGTCGGCTTCACGACGTCGCCGCCGTCGTCGGTGCCGCCGCCGTCTTCGCCGTCGTCCTCGTCTGCTTCCGCGCCTGCGGCGGTTCCTTCCGATGCGTTCCAGGGGGATGCGGTGAAGATGGGCGGCGTGCCCTGCGTCGATTGACGGGCGGGTGCGGGTTTCTTCGGCCGAGTGCGCCTACTGGGGTGCCTCTTGCGCTGCGCGCGCGGCTGCGGGTGCGTCGTGGCTGGTCGCGCTCACGCGACGGAGTCGCACGATGTCACAGCCCCGCGCCCCTTAAGCCCGGGGCTTCGCCCCGCGAGTCCACCTCCCGGTTGTGGGCATGCGTTCCGCCTGGGGCGGAACGGGTGGGCACAACCGGACCACCGGCCGCAACCGGCCACGGGGTCCGGGGCGCGAGCCCCGGTAAAGGGGGCGGCCGGGGGACAATGGGAAGCGGCCAAGGAGAGGAGCCGGTGTGCGGGGAGCGTGGAAGCGGTGGGTCGGGGGTGTCGTCGTCGCCGTGACGGCGGCTACGGCGACAGCCTGCGGCGGCGCCCATGGGTCGAGCGGTGCCCCGGAGCCCACCCGGACCGCTGTGCCCGGCCCGAGCGCGTCGAAGGCCGGCACGAATCAGGACGTCGCCCACTGGGCCCCGCAAGTCGTCGCGTACACCAAGAAGGCCGGTGTCGAGCCCCGGCTGCTCATGGCGATCCTGTACAACGAGTCGTACAAGCCGCACGACCCCGAGCTGGAGCGCGCCTGGCAGCGGCTCAAGCCGGATTCCGCGTTCGGGATAGCGAACATGCACAAGGCGGCGTTCGACGAGGCGAAGACCGGCCGGGCGTTCGCCGACCGGGACTGGCAGGACCTGCCGGACGACCCGGAGCTCGCCATCGAGGCCGCCGCGTGGCACCTGCACGACCTGGCCGGGCAGCTGCCCGCGTCCTGGACCGGCGAGTACACCAAGGACGAGCTGCTCGCCCTGGGCTACAACGCGGGCGCGGGCAACATGCTGGCCTTCTCACGGGGCGCCAAGCCGGGTACGCAGGCGCAGTCCTATCTCGACCGGCTGCACCAGAATTGGGACAAGGCGGGCGAGGCCGTCGGCCGGAAGGGGTGACGGACGGCCGCCGGGAACACATCCGGCGGCCGTCCGGTCGGTCCGTCGGGCGCGTCAGTTGACGTTGACGGCCGTCCAGGTCGCGGCGACGGCCTGGTACTCGGCGCCGCCGGAGCCGTAGAGGTCGGCCGCGGCCGAGAGCGTGGCCTGGCGGGCCGCCGCGTAGTCGGTCGTCGACGTCATGTACGTGGTCAGCGCCTTGTACCAGATGGCGAGGGCCTTGCCGCGGCCGATGCCGGACAGGGTCGACCCGTCGTAGGTCGGGCTGTTGTACGTGAAGCCGTTGATCGTCTTCGAGCCGCTGCCCTCGGACAGCAGGTAGAAGAAGTGGTTGGCGATGCCGGACGAGTAGTGCACGTCCACGTTGCCCGCGTCCGGGCTCCAGTAGTCGAGCGAGGCGCCGTCCTTGCTCGGCTGGTCCATGTAGCGCAGCGGCGTGCCGTCACCGTTGATGTTGATCTGCTCGCCGATGAGGTAGTTGGCCGGGACCTTGGGGTTGTTGGCGAAGAACTCGACGCCGGTGCCCATGATGTCGCTGGTCGCCTCGTTGAGACCGCCGGACTCACCGGCGTACTCCAGGCCGGCGGTGGCGGAGGTGACTCCGTGCGACATCTCGTGGCCCGCCACGTCGAGGGCGGTCAGCGGGTTCGCGTTGCCCTGGCCGTCGCCGTAGGTCATGCAGAAGCAGGAGTCGTCCCAGAACGCGTTCACGTAGCCGTTGCCGTAGTGGACGCGGGACGAGGACGCGACGCCGTCGTTGCGGATGCCGCTGCGGCCGAACGTCTGCTTGTAGAAGTCCCAGGTCTCCTGCGCGCCGTAGTGCGCGTCCACGCCCGCGGTCTGCCGGTTGCTCTGGCTGCCGTTGCCCCAGGTGTCCGTGGAGTTGGTGAACAGCGTGCCGCTGCCGGAGGTGCCCTGCTTCAGGTCGGTGGTGCGGTGGCCGCCGCGGGTGTTGTCGACCATCTGGTACGAGCTGCCGCTCCTGGTCGTGCCGATGGTGACCTTGCCGTTGTACTGGCCGGTGCCCGTGCCCGTCTCGATGCCGTCGAAGGAGTACAGCTTCTTGCCGGTGGTGGCGTCCGAGATGATGTGCAGCTGGCTGGGGGTGCCGTCCTTCTGGACGCCGCGCACGATCGACTCCCAGGCGAGCACGGGGGTCCCCGACGCCGCCCAGATCACCTTGCGGGAGGCGTCCGGGTCGGCCTTGGCGGACTTGACGTCCGAGGCGACGCGCAGGGCGCTCCGCTGCGCCGTCGCGGCCGGGACCTTCGGCGTGGTGGTCGGCACGGCGATCTTCTTCGAGGTCGCGCTGGTGACGCTCTTGTGCTTCCCCTTGACGTGGACGACCAGGTCGCCGCCGAGCACGGGAAGCCCGTCGTACGTACGGTCGTAACGGGTGTGCACCGTGCCGTCGGCGTCCCGGACGACATCCCGGACGACCAGCTTCTCCTTCGCCCCGAGCCCCAGCGAGCGCGCGGTGTCCGTGCTGCCGCTCTGTGCGGCGGCTATGAGCGCGGCGCGCTGGTTCGTGGAGAGGGCGGCGGCGGAGGCGGCCGGGTGCTCCGCCGCGGTGGAGGTGGCACCGGCGGAACTCGTCTGCACACCCGCCGCCACCAGGGCGGCGAGGGCGACGAGAACGGCGCTGTTTCTCGTGCGACGCGAGGTGACGACGGTGCGGGGGGTTGATCTCACGCGAACTCCTTGGGCCTGGCTGCTGGTGGCAGCCCGCTGTTCGGCGGCACGGGTGTGGCGCCGGGTATGGCGTGGGTGCAGTGGTACGAGCGGCGTTCTCCGATGTGCGCCGCGTCGAACCGAGCCGAGAGTGCCACCGATTCCGTGAACTTGGCAGGTTCACGACGAAGAGTTGGCCGTGAGTTGACCGATGGACGTACAGGCGTGTCCGATATGCGGAATCCGGCCTCTGTGGCCGGAAGCGCATCCTCGCCCGCCACGCGCGTGGTCGTCCGGACCGTCCGTGCTGGCCCGTGCGGGTGATATCTCGTCACCCGGTGACGCCGGACATCGGCCGCCGCCCCCCGGCGCGCGACCATGCCCGGGTGGGGGTTCGTACGCATCGGCCCCAGCCCAGACCGATTCCCTTTGTGGAGGTGCCGTGTACACCACCGAGCCAGTCGCCGTGCAGCTTCATCCGTCGGCCCAGGAGGACCAGTTGGCGGAGGACTACGCCAGCCTCCTCGGTACCGTCTCCCGCATCGACCAGGCCGTGCGCGACGGATCCTGGGACGCGGTGCGCGACGAGCTCGACCAGCTCATCAGCGCTGCCGAGGACATGTGGGCCACCCTCTCCGACACCGACGACGACGAGGACGGCGACCGCTACCAGGCGCCCGTGACCGTGTCCGCCGACCCGGCGACGGTCCGCAGACTCGTCGCCCTCTACTCGGAGCCCCACACGGTCGGCAGGCTGCTCCACCCGGCCGCGCCCGAGACCCTCGCCGAGCTCCCCGCACGAGGGGCCGCCGAGGGCGGGGCGGTCGTCGACGAGGGGCTGTCCGCAGTCACGTCCTGACGAGTGCCCTGACGGGACATCGGCTCTCCGGGCCTGCCACCGGGGCCCGGAGAGCCGCCGTCCGTCCCGTCACCTGGGTGGACCGCTTTCGGACATCCGCCGGAGCGGTCCGGCCGTTGTCGTCACTCTGTGCGTTTATTTCTTTGTCCACTCGAACTTATATGCGTCATACTTGGGAGCCCCCCACTCATTACGACATCTCCATTACTGTGCGAGGGCCCCTGCCCCATGGGCGTTTCCCTGCGCGCGCTGCGCGCTCTCCTGCTGCTCCTCGGCTTCTACGTCCTGGGCCTGTTCGTGCTCGGCGTATTCGTCGGCCTCGAGTTCGCCGTCTATCACTGGACGCGACCCGTCATCGCGCTGAAACTCGGCATTCCGCTGGCCCTGCTGGCCGTCCCCGTCGTACGGGGCATGTTCCTGTTCCGTACGCCCAAGGGCGAGGAGGAGAGCGGGCTCCCGGTCACCGAGGCGCAGCAGCCGCAGCTGTGGGCCACCGTGCGCGAGATCGCCGAAGCCGCGGGTACGCGGCCGCCCGACGAGATCGTTCTCATGGGCGGTGTCAACGCGGCGGTCTCCGAGGACGCCCGGCTGCTCGGGCTGCTGCCCGGGCGGCGCCGCCTCTACCTCGGCATACCCCTGATGACCGGGCTCACCGAGATACAGCTGCGTGCCGTACTGGCCCATGAATTCGGCCACTACGGCCATGCCGACACCCGCCTGATGGCCCTCACCATGCGCGGCCGCCACAGCGTCGCCCGCACCGTCAACTCCTTCCGGGAAAAGGCCGAGAAGGAAGTCGAGAAGGAAACGGCCCGCCAGGAGAAGCGCGCCGAGAAGGCCGTCCGCAAGGGCAGGAAGGCGAAAGAGGTCGACGCCTCCTGGGCCGGTGGGCGCTACCGCCAGATGGCCAGGCCTTTCGTCGCCTACGGCACGTTCTATCTCCGCGCCACCCGGAGCACCGCCCGACGCCAGGAACTCGCCGCCGACCGCACGGCCGCCCGCGTCGCGGGCCGCGACGCCGCCGCTTCCGCCCTCCGCGAGGTCGCGGTCCTGGACGCCGCCCACGACTTCTACGTCGACGGCTACGCCACCCTCGGTGTGGCCGCCGGTGTGCTGCCCCCGCACGGCCAGTACTACGGCGGCCTGCGCCACCTGCTCGCCGAGCCCGCCCGCCAGAGCGAACTGGACGGCCTGCGGCGCGACCTCCC